>PWSR01000004.1 GCA_003563985.1 Clostridia bacterium
ACCCCGCATCCATCGCACAAGTTCCGATCCACTCGCAACGCGCTCACAGGTATCGCCACTCTTCCAATTGCTCCATCAGCCGCGCCGCCAGCTCCCGGGGTTCGCCCCGCCAGGTCTCTCGTTCGGGGTTGGCCGGGGGCGGGAAGATCCGTTCCACCCAGGTGGGGGATCCGTCGAGGCCGAAGAACGCCTCTTCCCTGTCCCCGGCCAGGTCGCCGCGGGTCCAGGTCTCGACCGCCCGGTCGGCGGTGGCCAACCGCAGCTTGAAGCTGGGCAGGCGGGGGCCGTTGGCCTCCCGGGTCACCGTGAGCAGGGCGGGCAATTCCAGTTCCACGACCTGCTCCCGCTCTCCGGCGTCCACCCGAACGCGGATGCACCCGGCCTCCACCGCCATCACCTCGTCGACGTAGGAGGCGTGGGGGATCCCGAGGAACTCCGCCACCCCGGGACCCACCTGGGCGGTGTCCCCGTCGGTGGTCTGCATCCCCGCCAGGATCAAATCGTGGGGGAGCTTCCCGACGGCCCGGGCCAGGGTGTACGCGGTGGCCAGGGTATCGGCCCCGGCGAAGGCGGGATCCGAAAGCAGGATCCCGCGATCGACGCCCAGGGAAAAGGCCTCGCGCAGGGTGGTCTCGGCCTGGGGCGGGCCCATGCTCAGGGCGGTGACGCGCCCGCCGCGCGCCTCGCGGATCGCAAGGGCCGCCTCCAGGGCGTGGAGATCGTAGGGGTTGGTCTGGGAGGCTACGCCCTCCCGCTGCAGGTTGCCGGTCTCGGGGTCCACCTCGACCTCGCCGGTCAGGGGAACCTGTTTCACCAGAACGATAATCTCTATGTCCATCACCTTCCGATCACGACTCGTCCGCGCTGGATCCATCGTCATTTTCTCGCATTTTCGCGTTTCTTTGAATGGTCCGGATCGGCGTCTCCCGCCTTGTGGCCGGGAGGACCTCGGGATACATTGGGGGTAGCATACCCGAGGGAGGGTCACCCATGTCCCATCGCCGTCTCCAACCCACGGATCCCTTCGCCGACCGGGTCCGGGACTACGATCGATGGTATCACACTTCGCGCGGGGCGTTTATCGACGCCGTGGAAACCGAGCTGGCCTTCGAACTCTGTCCCCCGGTCCCCGGGGAGCGCACCCTGGACGCGGGCTGCGGCACGGGCAACTTCGCCCGAAAACTGGTCCGGCGCGGGTGCCGGGTGACGGGGGTCGACATCTCGGCGGCGATGCTGGCCGCCGCGCGGGCCCACGCCGACCGGGAGGGGATCTCCCTGCGGCTGATCCGCGGCGACCTGTGCGACCTCCCCCTGCCGGGGAACACCTACGATTCCATCTACTCGATGACCGCCGTGGAATTCGTACCCGACCTCGCGGCGGCCCACGCGGAACTGATGCGGGTGCTGCGCCCCGGGGGACGGCTGCTGGTGGGCACGGTGGACGGGGACGGTCCGTGGGGCCGGGCCTACGCGCGGCGCGCCCGGGAGAAACCCGACTCCATCTTTCGCTTCGCCCGCTTTCCCACCCCCGGGGAACTGCGGGCCCCCGATCCCGAGAATGTCGTCGCCTCGGGGGAGTGCCTGTACGTGCCCCCGGACGCCCCCGAAGACGCCTTCGCACCCGACGAGGAGCGTCGCCGGCGGGCGGCGGGGGCGGAACCCGGGTTCTTCTGCGTGCTCTGGCGAAAGCCCACTTCGGGAGGGGGTGCCCCGTGAGCGATCCGCGGCGAACGGTGGTGGTGGCCGCGGGGGCGGCGGGGGCGCCCGCGCTCCTGGCCGGGATCCTTCGCCCCGGGGACCGGCTGGTGGCCGCCGACGGCGGCGCCGATGCCATCTTCGCGGCGGGACTTTGCCCGGAGGTCGTCGTCGGGGACATGGATTCCATCGGCCCCCGGGCCCGGGCGCGCGTCGAGGACGACCCCGCCATCGAGATCCGACGCCACCCGGTGCGCAAGGACGCCACGGACTCCCAGCTGGCCCTGGAGTACGTGCTGGCCGACGGGGATCGCCCCGGGGAGATCCTGATGTTCGGGGTCTTCGGGGATCGGTTGGACCACGCCCTGGGCCTGGTCCAATTCGTGGCCGGCCTGGAGGAGGAGGAACGGCGGCGGATCGCCATGACCGACGGGACGCAGTGGGTCCGGGTCCTGGGCGCCGGGGAGGAATGTCCCGTGGCGGGGGATCCCGGGGACACGGTATCGCTGTTGCCCCTGACGCCCCGGGTCACCGGGGTGTCCCTGGAGGGATTCTCCTTCCCCCTGGAGGATGGGGCGCTGTCCTGGGGGAGCACCCTGGGGATCAGCAACGAACTGGAGGACGCCCGGGGCCGCGTCCGGATCCGGGGCCAGGGCATCCTCCTGCTCATCCATACCAGGGGCTAGAGCGGGTAGTAGTGGGGCCGGCGCCCCAGGAAGTAGGCCGCCCGATGGATCCCGGCCTCCCGGGCCGCGGTGGCGGCGCGGTCCAATCCCCAGCCGGTGTGGGAGGGCTGGTGCGAGTCGCTCCCCAGGGTGACGGCGTCGCCGCCGAGGCGACGGTATTCCCGCAGGACCTCCCCGGAGGGATACGTCTCCCCGGAATTCTGCCGAAGACCCGAGGCGTTGATCTCCAGGAGGATTCCCCGCCGCACGATCTCCCCCAGGAAGGCCGAGACGTCGCGCCAAAGGGGCGACGCGCCGCCCAGGGCGTTGCACCCGGGCAGCGGGGGCCCGAACCGCTTCGGCAGGTCCATGTGCCCGATGGAGTCGCAGT
>PWSR01000081.1 GCA_003563985.1 Clostridia bacterium
CTATGGATTGTTTACTCCCGGAACTTATTCCCGTCCTCGACGCACATCACCTGCACCGCGTTTCGACCCGATACGGCAGAGCCGGGAAGACCTGCCGAACCAAGGTTCCACAAACCCCCCATGTAGAAATTCTTCAGTCCCGACAGCCTGTGGGGAATCTGTATGTGGCCCGATCCCGGGGTGCTTATCCAGGACATGTATGCCCCTTTCCACACACCGGTATAGCGGGTGTAGGTTATGGGTGTCGCCACATCGGTCACCTCTACTTTGCCGGCTGCGTCGGGGAATCGCTTCCCCAGCTCTTCCACGACCCGTGCGGCGAGGCGTTGCTTTTCCGCTTCGTATTCTTTGCGATCCCCGGCGAGACCCCGCCATCGGTCATAGTCTGCATAGAACACGGACCGGATGACGGATTTGCCGGGAGCACATAGGGTGGGATCATGCCTGTAATTTGTGAAACCGATGCGGTCATATACCTTGCCCGCGATCTCGAGGGGTGGATCCAGCGGAAACTGGATGCTGCGGGGAGCCGACGGGAAATCGTGGTCCACGCCCATGCAGACCATTACGGAGGTGATGGTGGGGTATTTATCGCTGTAGAACTTTGCGACCTCATCCGGCACGTGGTTTCCCCCGAGCATCCCGTACAGGGTGCTATGCCCATCGGCACAAGAGATCACGCGGTCGGCGGAAACCACCTCTCCTCCCTCGAGGCGGATCCCCACGGCCCGATCATCCTCCAGCAGTACATCGGTTACCCTGGAATGGTAGTGGATACTGCCGCCTAACTCCAGGTAGCGCTTCTCCGCTCCACGCGCAAAGGGCAGGGACCCTCCCCGGGGCCAGCCCGCATCCCGGGCAGCGAGAGAACCCATGGTGGCTAGCAGTGACGTCATCTGGTAACGAGAATCCAGAACAGCAGTGAGCATTTCTCCGAGCAACGGATCTTTGAATCGGGCCGCAAATTCGCCTACAGATATGCGGGAGAACCTGGAGAACACCTTTAGGAAGGCACGCATTTCCCACATCTGCCCTAGATGATCCCGGACTCGGAATAGTTCCCGCGGTTTTCCCACGGGCATCTCGAGAGTTTGCAATGCCCGGGCGGCGCCGATCAATTCCCGGATCACTGGCCCGTCGACAGGGGATAATTCCAGAAGATGTTCTTCTAACCGGTCGAGATCGGTGTACTGGATTGCAGTGCGACCATCCGGATCGGTCACCCGGATGAACTCCTCGTGGTGATGGATGGGCTGATCACCTAGAGCACCGATCCTTCGCCACACGCTGTGCATGGCCGTACCGGGTTTTGTCCCGACGAGCCAGTCGATGCATCCATCGAACGTATATCCTCGGCGCTTCCATGCGGTACACAGTCCTCCCGGGAGATTATGCATTTCGAAGATTTGGCTATCGTATCCGTTGATCTGCGCATAACACCCAGCCGCCAGCCCCGCCATCCCGGCACCGATGATCGCGACCCTCGTTGTCAAGATCTCATCCCCTCTCTGGGTCCAAGCCCTGGTCGAAAACGATGGTAGGATTCCTGCGTGCCAAATAACTCGATTCCGGGTCCGGCGGCGCAGGCCGATCTCTCGGTAGGGAAGACTGCGGTTCCGCTCCTCGATCCACCCGCGATCCCCGCCGATGCATGTCCAAGACCTACGTGATGTGTAGAGAACCCACCCCGGGCAACCTCGAGCACCCCTGGAGATCGTCCAACAATCCCGGGATGACGGCGCAATGAATTGGCGTGGTCCTTATTGCTGCGCTCGCAACAGCTAATCATCGCTCCTCGGAGTCGATCGTAGGAATCCGGGCAGACCCCGATTTCTACCCGGGCTCGCCCATAGTGGCGAAGGGAGCATCATATCTGCAACATCTCCCGCTGCCCACCCCGTTCATCTTCGTCGGGGACGGGAGCCGCCGGGTAACTACCCAACGATTTCAGGAATGCTGCGCGGTTCAAAAGGGCGGCGAGTGCATCTCGGCAACGCTCTTCCTCCCAATGGCCCTCGAAGTCCACGTAGAAGAAATACTCCCAGGGGCGATCCCTGCGCGGACGACTCTCCAACTTGGTCAAATTGATATCGCGCTCGGACAGTTCGCGCAAGGTTGCCACCAGGGAGCCGGGCGTGTGGGGTACCGCGAATATCAGACTGGTCTTCGACCTCTCCGAACGCGGCGCCTCTCCGTGACCCACCAGGAAAAACCGGGTGAAGTTCCCTTCGGAATCCTCGATATCCCGTTCCACGATCTCCAGCCCGTAAGACTCTGCAGCGAGCGCCGAGGCGATCACCGCTAGACCCTCCTCGGGCTGACTCGCCAAGTCCTTGGCTGCACCGGCGGTATCGTACCACGGAACCGCCGCGTAACCGTTTCGATTTAGATAGCCTTCGCACTGCGCGAGGGCCTGCGGATGACTCCGCACGTGGGTTATACTCCCGCGATGATCGGGCCATATCATCAGGCTGTGTCTCACCCGAAGCACGACTTCTCCGTGAATCTTCAAATCGTTGTCCAGCAGCAAGTCGTAGGCGCGATTGATGCTACCGGCGGTGGAATTCTCCACCGGGACAGCCCCGACGGATGCCCGCCCCGAGTTCACGGCTGCGAATATCCCCTCGAAACTGTCTCTGGGCAGTGTCTGTACTTCTTCACCGAAGTGTTGGCGGATCGCCTCTTCGGAATAGGCTCCGTGTTCCCCCTGAAAAGCGAC
>PWSR01000082.1 GCA_003563985.1 Clostridia bacterium
CCGAGGGTGTATCCGACGAAGGAGGCGTCGATTCCCGAGGACCAGTGCACGTCCTGCAACACCCCCTGGAGCGGGTCCGGGGGCGTGATCCCGAGGTACTGGGAATACAGTTGATTCCAGGCCTCGGGCAGGTCCGCCAGCTGTAGATTACCCCCGAAGATGGCGCGTTCCAGCTCAAACCGGATGGCGATGTGAAGATTGTACGTCACCTCGTCGGCCTCCACCCGGATGGGCGAGCGTTGCACGCGGTTGATGGCGCGGACGAAGCAGTCCCGGTTCACCGCGGATGCCGCCGTGGGAAATGCTTCGGCGAATCGCGGGAAGAAGTGGCTCCAAAACTCCGGAGAGCGCCCGACGATATTCTCCCAGAGGCGGGATTGCGATTCGTGCATTCCCCCGGAGGGAGCCGTCCCCAGGGGTGTCCGGGCGATGCTCCCCGGGATGCCCTGTTCGTACATACCGTGCCCGGCCTCGTGGAGCGTGGCGAAGAAGGCTGGGGAGAATTCGTCCTCCCGAAGCCGGGTCGTAATTCGCACGTCGTCGGGGGACAGGGATGCCGTAAAGGGATGCACGGCGCGGTCCTGTCTTCCGCGCCCGTCGAGATCGAACCCGACCAGGCGCGCCGCCTCGACCCCGAGATCCCACTGCGAAGAGACGGGATAGTGGCCGTGGAGGATGGAGTCGTCCATATCTTTTTCGGATAGCGCTTCCGTCATCGGTATCAGGGTCTTCTTCAGTTCTTCGAACGTTTCTTCTACCTCCTGGAGGGTGAAGCCCCGTTCACGCTCGTCGAGGAGGGTTTGGAGAGGGTCTGCCCCGGGGTCGATGGCCAGGGCTACCTCCCTCGATGCCCGGTACACCCTTTCCAGGGCCGGTAGGAATACATCGAAGTCGTTGGCATCGCGGGCTCGGATCCACGCTTCAAATCCCGCGGACCCTGCCAGCGCTCGCTCCCGCACGAGGGATGCCGGTATCCGAAGGGATCGCCGGCATTCGCGGAGGCCAACGGCCACGGCCGATTTCCGTGGTTCCTCGAGATCCTGTGAATGCAATTCTTCCAGTACTTCCATAAGGCGGGGTTCTGTGAGCGCCCCGTGGATGCGTCCGCTGAGGGTCGACAGCATCTCGCCGCGGGCGGACGCGCCTCCTGCGGGCATATAGGTCTGCATGTCCCAGTGGGCCAGGGATGCCAGCCGGTTCAAATCGGTGATCTGTGCCCACTCGCTTTGGAATTCCCGGTAGAGGGTATCGTTCATGGTTCCCGTCACCTCGCTTTGGATCTACATCGAGTAGCTCTGCCCACTGTCTTCTACGATTCTCCCCATCGCCCTCTTTGGATTCGAGCCCAAGAAGTGGTGTCGGTCCTCGGTATGTTCGGTAGTGACCTAGTGTTGTCGATCCGGTAACTTGGGACGGACACCGTGGTGTATAATACTCGTCATACGCAGGTCTGTTTCGAGGAGGCGGATCGCAGTGGAAGACATTCGAGTTCGGGTTCTCGGGGATCCAGTGCTCCGCAAAGGGGCCGCACCGGTTACGTTTCCCCTGGATGAGGCTGCGAGGGATACGGCCGGGAGGCTGCAGAGAGCCCTCGCAACATGCAGATGCACGTTGGGTTTTGGTCGGGGTATTGCTGCGCCCCAGGTCGGTTCGTCCCTTCGAATGATATACACGGATACGGATAGAGGGCGGTTACTGATCAACCCGCGCGTAGTCCATGCATCGCAGGAGACCTTTGCACTTTGGGATGATTGCCTCAGCTTGCCGGACCTGCTGGTCTGGGTGCGTCGATCCAGGAGGCTCGTGCTGGAGTATTTCGATTCGTCCGGCACTCTCCGCGAGTGGGTAGTCACCGGTGCCGAGGCGGAGCTACTGCAACACGAGATGGACCACTTGGACGGGTTGCTCATGCTCGATCGGGCCGTGGGTTCCAATGCCGTCTATACTCGGTCCGAATACGAGCGACAGAGCGCAGAGGATCCCGATATCGCGCTGGAGGGGCCGAATTGGTAGACAGCGCTTGGATTGTTCCATTCGGCCAACATCGCAGATGACCGAAGTTTGCGCCGAAGAAAGGGGTACGTATTCGTGTCGAGGAAAGCCTGGATCTGGCTGGTCGTAGCAGCTGTCGTCGTGGGCGGTGTGGCCTATGGAGTCTCCGTATTGCGCGGGGGAGTCGCCCCTCCGCAGTTCGTCACGGCGACGGCGGGTCCCGGTGACGTCGTATTGACCGTGACCGGGAGCGGCTCCCTGGAGGCGATCGAGAGAAGTACGGTAATGGCGCGCGTCGGCGGGGAGGTTGCAGCCCTCCCGGTTTCCGAAGGGGATGGCGTCACCGTCGGAGAGAACCTCCTGGAGTTGGGCAGCGCGGATCTGGAATATCAGGTTCGGGGTGCGCAGATGGACCTGGAGTCTGCGAGATTGAGTCTTCGCGATTTGCTCGATCTCGGTCCCACCGACCCCATCCCCTCGGAGGTCTCCGAGTCAGTCCACCGGGTCGTTGCGCCCGATGCCGGTCGAGTCCTGCGGATTCATCCCCGGGAGGGCGATCGCGTATCCCGTGACGCCCCGGTCGTGGAATTGGTTTACGATCAAGTGGCGCGCTTCGAGTTTACGCTCGCACCCGACCTGGCTGAGAAGGTAACTTCGGGCGATTCCGGCGAAGTGTATCTCGATGGTTTCGATGGCCTCGTATCCGCCAGGGTGGTGGATGTATCCCCGGGGGATTCGGGGGATCAGCCGCAGGCGATGTCCCGGGTAACATTGGGGATCGCGAATCCGGCCGGGTTGATCGAACCGGGTACCGGTGGGTATGCAACGGTCTTCATGGATGGGAGGCCGCTGGTACGGCCGGGAGAAGTCGTCGAGGCGCCGATCACCCGGGTCTTCCCGGGGATTCCCGGAGTGGTCGAGTCCGTGGCTGTTCAAGAAGGGGATTCGCTCGCCCGTGGTGATCAACTGCTGATGATCGCCACGGGGAGCCATTCCCTACAGGTTCGCCAGCAGTTGATCCGGATCGCCCAGGTGGAGATGACGCTCGAACGATATCGACGGGAAATCGCCGACCTGGTGCACGCCAGCCCGATGGAGGGCCGGATTGTAGAGATCTTCCCCGACATCGGGGATCGCGTGAACGTTGGAGCACCCCTGGTAGAGATCGCGCGCATGGACGAATTTCTCATCCTCATCGACGTGGATGAACTCGAGGTGTCCTCGATAGAGATAGGAGCAGATGTCGCCATCGAACTGGATGCGTTGCCCGGGCTCTCGGCCACGGGGACGATCCTTTCCATTGCGGAATCCGGGAGCGTTGGCGACGGGATCACCACGTACCCTGTGAAGATTCGCCTGGATGCTTACCCGGGCATGCGGGAGGGGATGTCCGCCGACGTGACCATCGAAATCGAGCGTCGAGTTGGAACGTTGTCCGTCCCCGCGGAGGCGGTGACGACTTCCCGCGGGATCAGTTCGGTTCGGGTGGTTACCGAGGACAGCGTGCAAAGCCGAGAGGTCGAGATCGGCTTGACCGACGGCGTTCGCACGGAGATCCTGGGAGGCCTGGACCCGGGAGATGAAGTGGTGATCGCGGCCGTCGACCGGGATACGATGCCCTTCATGGGCCCCGGGAGGAACTAAGTATGGCCACTGAACCCCTTCTGAGGCTGGAGAATATACACAAGACGTACGACATGGGTGACGTGCGGGTGCATGCCCTCCGAGGTGTCGGCTTTCGCGTGGAGCCCGGCGAGTTCGTCGCCATAATGGGGCCCTCCGGTTCGGGAAAGTCCACGTTGATGCACATCATCGGGTGCCTGGATCGGCCTACCGCGGGAGAGTATTTCCTCGAGGGCGAGGATGTATCCCAAAAGGGCGACGATGAACTGGCGGAGTTGCGCAATCGTTACCTGGGTTTCGTATTCCAGGAGTTCAACCTTTTGCCGTCGATGACGGCCCTGGAGAACGTTGCATTGCCCCTCACGTATCGCGGTGCTTCGGCGAGAGAACGAGTCGAAATCGCGACCCGGGCCCTGGAGCGGGTCGGCCTCGGTGATCGGGTACGGCACAAGCCCAACCAATTGTCGGGAGGGCAAAAACAGCGAGTTGCCATTGCCCGGAGCCTGGCCACAGAACCCGCCGTGCTCATGGCCGACGAACCCACCGGCAATTTGGATACCACCGCGCAAGGGGATATCATGGGCATCCTCTGCGAGCTGAACGAATCCGGCATCACAATCATCGTGGTCACCCACGATCCGGCCGTCGGTGCGCACTGCAAACGGGTCATCCGGCTCCTAGATGGAAGCATCGTCGGCGATGAATCCTCCCGACCCGGGGTGGTGAGCCCGGGTGAGACTCGGTGAGGCTTTCAGGTCGGCCGTCGAGGGCCTGCGCGGATCCATTCTCCGGTCGGCCCTTACTGCCCTCGGCATCATTATCGGTGTCGCCGCGGTGATCACCCTCATCGCCGTGGGCCAGGGCGCCGGTGATGACATAACGGCGGAGATCGGTCGCTTGGGCGCCAACGCGATCCTGGTTTCGAGCAGGAGTGGGATCGCGTTGAATACAGACCACGCTGCGGAAATCGCGGAGCGCGTGCCGACGGTAATCCGAACTGCGCCCGTTCTCAATGCGGGAACCTCTGCCGCCAGGTGGGGCGCCCAAAGTCACGATACCAGCGTCCGTGGAGTCGGAGCCGGGTACGACATCATCACTGGAACGCAGCTGGTGACCGGCCGTTTCTTCGGCGAAAACGAAGTGGAACGGCGGTCGCGCGTTGCGGTTATCGGGAATGACGTCTCAGAGGAACTCTTCCGGGGACGCGATCCCCTGGGACAAAGCGTCAGCGTTCGCGGGCAGGCATTCACCGTCATTGGTGTCCTGGAATCCCAGGGATCGTCCTTCGGTGGCGGTGGGGACAATGTTATCCTCATCCCCATATCGACCGCACAGCGTCTTTTTACGACGACCCGGGTGAGTACGATCTACGCACAGGCAGAGAGTGCGGAGGTGTCCGCCATGGCATCGAGTCACATTCGCCGGATCATGGATCTGCGCTTCGGGCGAGAGGATTCCGTGAACGTCACCAGCCAGGATCAGCTGCTCGATATCGTGCGAACCGTCACCTCGACTCTGACCGTGATGCTGGGTGCCATCGCCGGTATATCCCTGTTGGTCGGCGGAATCGGGATTATGAACATCATGCTGGTATCCGTCAAGGAGCGGACCCGGGAGATCGGTATACGAAAAGCCGTGGGCGCCAAGAAACGCGACATCCTCGCCCAGTTCCTGGTCGAGTCCATCCTGTTGAGCCTTGGAGGCGGACTGGTGGGAATCGGATTCGGGTGGCTTCTCGCCCGATTCGTAGAGGTTTTCGGCCTGACGACGGCGGTTACCCCGGGGTCCGTCCTGCTGGCCTTCGGGTTTTCCGCCGCGGTAGGCCTGTTCTTCGGCGTCTATCCGGCGGCCCAGGCGGCGAAATTGGATCCCATCGAGGCATTGCGGTATCAATGACCCGACGGAGGCATCACCTCCGAAGGCGGTCGATGGGTTCGGACTTGCTCCCTTTCGTCCGTCGCCATAACATTGAGTATGGCGCGCACCGTAGTGACTTGCCGGCGCGACTAACTATCGTGGTGATCCTGGAGAGATTCTGTGCGTAAGAATCAGCTGGTGCAATTATTTCTCGCTTTCTTTCGTGTAGGCATGTTGGGTTACGGGGGCGGACCATCGTCCATCCCCCTCGTTCACGGGGAAGTCGTGGATCGATACCGTTGGATGGGTTCGGAGGAATTCGGCGACATCCTCGCCATCGGTAATACGCTCCCGGGACCCATAGCCACGAAGATGGCAGGTTACATAGGATATCGGATCGCGGGTTTGGCGGGCTCTTTGATATCCGTCTTAGCCCTGATCCTGCCCACCATCGTCCTAATGATCCTCTTGCTGACCTCCCTTTCAGCGTACAAAGATCAACCCTGGGTCCAGGGCCTCAGTGCCGGGGTCGTCCCCGTGGTTTGCGTCCTGTTGGCCGACCTGACCTGGCAGTTCGTGAAGAGATCGTGGCTGGACCTGGGCCTCTTGGGCAGCGTCGTTCTCATCGGGGCCAGTTTGATCGTGATCTCCTGGCTCGGGGTCCATCCTGCCATCGTGATCGCATTGCTCCTGGGATTCGCCCTCATCAAGCCCGGGTACAACGGATCCCCCACCCCGGAAGGGAGTGACGAGGGATGATCTACCTGCAGGTGTTCCTGGCCTTTTTCGTTCCCGGGATCCTGGGATACGGTGGCGGCCCATCGACCATCCCGCTGGTGGAATACGAAGTCGTCTCCCGCTATGGTTGGATGACGGTTTCGGAGTTCGCGGAAATCCTCGCCCTGGGCAATGCGCTGCCGGGTCCCATTGCGACGAAGATGGCCGGGTTCATCGGGTATCAACAGGCTGGCATCCTGGGCTCGGCCATCGGCGTGTTTGCCACGGTGGCGCCGTCCATGGCCGCGATGATCCTTCTCCTCGGGATCCTGATGCGATACCGCAACTCTCCGCGGGTTCGGGCGATGACGATGCTCATTCGACCGGCCATCGCCGTCTTGCTCGGAGTACTGACTTTCCGCATGTTCCGCGGATCCTACCTCGATGTCGGTGCAATCCAGACGTTTGGCATGGCGGCTGTTGCCTTTCTTCTCATGGTCTGGCGCCGCGTGCACCCCGCGTACGTGATCGTGGGGGCTATGGTTTACGGTGCCGTGGTACTCGGTTGAGTGGTATCGTTGAGGGGGAGTAGCAATGCATCATCTCAGCGCTGACCTCGAAGTCGGAGATGCTCTGGTGGCCGCGGTTCACCCCCTGGCCGGCCAGGCCGGTGTACGAATTCTCGAGGCCGGCGGGAACGCGATGGATGCCGCCCTGGCGGTGGCGGCGGTTACGAATGTCGTTCTACCGGGGCATTGTGGTATCGGTGGGGATGCCTTTCTCCTTTACTACGAGGCGGACTCGAACCAGGTGTACGCTATCAACTCCAGCGGGGTCGCGCCGTCGGGGGCTTCACCGGAGTTCTTCCGCGACGCCGGGTTTGCAATCATGCCCTCGGACGGGATTCTCTCGACGGCGGTTCCGGGCCAGGTAGCGGCGTATTCTTCGGCCCATCGCTTCGCGCGCTTGCCGATGCCAATCCTGTTCGCCGATGCCATTGCCCTGGCGGCCGACGGCTTTCCCGTGGACGATGCTTTGCATTCCTGGATCGCCAGGGAGGCGGAGAAACTCCTTCGCCATCCCGGGAATCGAGAGGTCTTCTTCCCCGGCGGGGAACCGCCGGATGCCGGGGAACTCCTGGTGCAAAAGGACTTGGCCAGGACATTGCGAAATATCGCCGAGGCGGGCTCGGACGCCTTCTACAGGGGGGAGTTTGCCCGGGCCTTCTATGCCACGGCCCGGGCACTCAATGGGCTCTACGATGGGACCGAGCTGGCCGGACACACCGCCGAGGTGTACTGCCCGCCGTCGGTGACGTATCGCGGTCGCCGCGTTTTTGCTCCCCGTCCGGTATCACAGGGGCTCATCTTCCTGGAGAGCATGCAGATCCTGGAGCAATTTGACGTTGCACGCCTGCTTCCCGGAGAGGCGGATCTCGTTCACCTCATGGTGGAAATCAAGAAGCTGGCCTTCGCGGATCGCAATGCCTACATCGGCGACCCCGAAGTGATCCCGTTTCCCTACGAGTCCCTCATTGCACCGGATTACGCAAAGAGGAGATCTGCAGAAGTGGATATGGAAAGCGCTTCCCTGGGCCCGGCCGAACCCGGGGATCCCCTCGGGGATACGACCTATCTCTGCACCGTGGATTCGGCGGGTAACGCCTGTAGTTTCATCCATAGTCTCTCGCATCTCTTTGGCTCTGGAGTCATGGTCGAAGGTACCGGGGTTCTCTTGAACAATCGCGCCGGCCGCGGCTTCTCCCTGGAGGTCGGCCATCCTAACTGCATCGCCCCCGGCAAGCGGACCATGCACACGCTGAACTGCTTCCTGGTCCTGGGCGACGATGGATCGCTTTGGGTCGGGGGAACGCCCGGTGGCGACGGTCAGCCCCAGTGGAATATGCAGGTCTTGAGTTACTTGCTGGATTTCGGCATGTCCCCCCGGGACGCGGTGGACTTTCCGCGCTGGACCAGCTTCCCCGGCACCGATCCCGCCAGTTTCGACCAACCCATGGTGTTGAAGATGGAAGATCGCTTCGATGGTGCAACGGTGGAGGTTCTCCAAGCCCGGGGGCACGTGGTCGAGTTGGGTGGTCCCTGGGAGGGCGGCGGAGAAGCGATGCTGATTGGCCGCAGTGGTGTGCAGGAGAGGTGGCGGGCGGCCTCCGATGCTCGCTCCCGGGGTATCGTTCTCGGTTACTGAGGGGAGTATCCTCGAAAGGTCACGTGCATTGGGGTGGCCCCCGAAGCCATTTCCGCGTCGGAGTACCGTTGGTTTTCCGCGATCCCACAGCGGATCCGTTTCGAGCGACCAGGCCATCAATTTCTCCCAGGAAGCATTCGCCCTGCATCTCTGCGGCGAATCCTGAGCGGCAGAGAGGGGATGTTCCTCATCTTCGCCCGGGCATTCCCTCGCCGGGTGGGGATAAATGTACCCGCGCGACGCTCGATGGAAGATGGTTGGAGACCGGCAGGGCAAGTCGGCCCTCCACGATATTGGATCGCCGAGCCGACAGGGTGATCGCCCAACGAGCAGTGTACCCGTCGCGCCAAGTGATGCAGGATGTCACGCGCCCGGGGAGATGGATGCGCCCACCGTTCACAAAGAGCTCAACCCGGGGGAAGGATCCCCGGGCGGGTACCGACCGAGTTGGAAAAGAGATCGATCGGATGATACGCAGAAGGGGGCGTTGGACTTGCGACGCATTCCATTGAACCTGGTGGATGCTTTCTCCGAGGAGGTTCTTGGCGGGAATCCGGCTGGTGTCGTCTGCGATGCCCGGGGACTGGAAGACTGGGAAATGCAGCGGATTGCCCGGGAGGTCGGGGCTTCGGAGACGGCTTTTGTCTTGGAGCGCCGCGGGGATGATTTCGATGTCCGGTTCTTCACCCCCACCCGGGAAGTGGATCTCTGTGGCCACGCCACCATTGCGCTGTTCTGGGTCCTGGCCGAAGGAGGATACCTGGAGCCCCTGGATGGCCGACGCGTGCTCTATCAGAATACGCGCGCCGGTCGATTGCAGGTCGAGGTGATCGGTGGCCGTTACCGGCCGGAGATGGTGATGATGACCCAGGTTCCACCCCGGACCATCGCCCGGGAGGGATGGTCGTTGGAACTTCGAGAAATCCTCGGTATCGGAGAGGCCGACGTTGGTGGAATACCAGAACCGGAGATCGTCTCCACCGGCCTTCCGGATCTCATCGTTCCCCTGCCGGACCGCGAATGCCTCTGGGGCCTGCGCCCGGATCTCATCGTTCCCCTGCCGGACCGCGAATGCCTCTGGGGCCTGCGCCCGGATCTTTCGGCCCTGAAGGCCTATTGCCTGGCGAGGGATATCAGTAGCGTGCACTGTGTGACCCTGGACGCCGAGTCCGGCTTCGATGCCCATTGCCGGGATTTCTCTCCCGCCCTGGGCATTCCCGAAGAAGCGGCCACGGGTACGGCGAGCGGTGCGACAGCGGCCTATCTCGTTTCCACGGGCATGATACCCGTATCCCGCGACGCCTCTTTTCTCCACCTGGACTTGGAGCAGGGGAGGGTCATGGATCGCCCGAGCCGAATTCGCTGCGAGGTCCACCTTTGCTCCGGCCGACCGGTGGGCATACGCGTGGGTGGCCCGGCGCGTACATTCTTCGGGGGAGAAATCCAGCTAGGATGAGATTTCCCGTTAAGTTCCGTTGACATATCGTCCCCAGTCGTTGTGGTGGTCACATTTGGATCATATAATCAACACACGATGGTCCCAGGTGCCCGGGACCCAATTGCTGAAAGGAGCCGGAAACTTGCGCCGTAGTTTACGTATCACGATATTTCTCGTCTTGATCGCAATACTCATCGTTCCCACCGCTACGGCTTTGGCTGCGGCTCCCGAACTGGCGGGTTCACCCTTCGGGGATGTATCCTCGGATCACCCGTATCGCGATGATTTTGCCCTCCTCTCGGTCCTCAGGATCTTCCAGGGCCCCGGGGATGGTACCGTCGGTCCCGATAACGCGCTCACCCGGGAGCAGTTCTCCAAGGTTGCGGTCAGCATGTTGGATCGAACGTATCTGGTTCCATCCCTGGCAGAATTCCAGCCCGATTTCCGCGACGGTGGATCGATGGCGCCGGTCTGGTGGGGATGGGTCAACGCCGCCGAGTATCTCGGTCTCGTCCGCGGATTCGGAGACGGTTACTTCCGACCCAATGCACCCCTCACCTATGGCGAGGCCACCGCGGTCCTGTTGCGGGCTGCAGGTTATGGTCCTCACTTGGCGGATC
>PWSR01000008.1 GCA_003563985.1 Clostridia bacterium
CCACCGTCCAAAAGGCGGTGAAGGGTGTGGCCCCCAGGGCCAGGGCGGCTTCCCGGTACTCCCGGGGTACGGACAGTATGCTCTCCTCGGCCAGGGTCGCCACGGTGGGAACGATCATCAGCGCCAGTACCGTGCCGGCGGTGAAGCCCGTCAGTCCGGTGGGCAACGAGAATAAATTGGCCACCCGTGGCCCCAGTACCAAGAGGCCCAGGATGCCGTATACCACCGAGGGGATGCCCGCCAGGGTGCCGAGGAGCGTTCGCGCCAGGACCCGTACGCCGGGGCTGGCCATCTCGGCGATATAGACCGCGACCCCCAGGCCCACCGGGACGCCGAGGAGCAAGGCCCACCCGACGATCCACAGGGAACCCACCAGGTGGGGAACGATCCCGAATACCGGAGGCGTCGATACGGATAACCATCGAGTCTCCGTCAGGAAACTCCAGAGGGATTGATATTCGAAAAGGGGTAGCGTACGGGAAATGATGAAGTAAAAGATCAGCACCACGGAAGCCAGGACGGCATAGCCTGCGATGGTCACCGCCCCGGTAAATATTCCTTCCCGGCTGAAAACGGCGGCGAGGCCCCCCTTGGGGCCCCCGGAGCCGCGCCGCAGCCGGTCGATTGTCTTTTCAGGTCGTCCTCGCATCGTCATCGACCGACCCTCCCCCGCATACCCGGCATCACGGTACCGGAATGAAGTCGAGTTCCCGAACGATATTCTGACCGTCGGCGCTCAGCACGAAATCGACGTAATCCCGAACCAATCCTTCGTATTCTCCGGTCACGTAGAAGAACAGGGGCCGGGTCAACGGGTAGGTCAGGCCGTCGGGATGCGGGTCGATGGGGTTCACGGGGACCTCGGACTCATCGGTCTTGATCCCCACCAGCTGCAGGGTATCGGGATTGAAATAGCCGATCCCGATGTAGCCGATGGCATTCGCATTCTGTTCCGTCTCGTCGACGATAGCCTGGGTGGAGGGCATGAATAGGGCATCCGTCGAATACTCCGCCGAGGGATCTGCACCATCACCCTGGACGACCATCTCCTTGAAGAACACGTGCGTACCCGAGGTGGTATCCCGGGATAGCAAGACGATACCGGCATCGTTGCCGCCGACCTCGGACCAGTTGGTAATCTCACCGCGGTAGATGGCACCCAGCTGGTCGACGGTGAGGGCATCCACGGGATTATCCGGATGGACCGCCACGATGACGCCGTCGTAGCCGACGACGATCTCGGTGACCTCGATGCCCAGGTTCTCCGCCTCGCTCCACTCGGTATCCTTCATCGCCCGCGACGACATGGCAATGTCAGTGTCCTCGTTCATCAGGGCCGCGATTCCGGTGCCTGACCCCCCGCCCTGTACGACGATCTCCGCATTCTCGTGCTCTGCCATGTAGCCTTCAGCAAAGGCCGCGGTGAGGTTGACCATGGTGTCGGATCCCTTGATGTCCAGCATGCCCTCGTCGGCGCCCCCCGGATCCGCACCCGTGGTGGAACCGCAGCCCGCCGCCGCGACCAGGGTCAAGATCGCCGCGACGAACAGGAGAAACATCCTCTTTCGTATCGTCATTGCTCGACCTCCCAATCCGTGTTGATTCCATGGTAGTCCGAAGGGGAAGCCGCTTATATCAATCCCGGGTTAAGAATCGGCGGATATCGTTAAAGAACCGTTAAGGAGATCGTCCCGGCGGGAATCGCGGCCCGGGCAACCATCGGCCCGGCGACCGGGGGCAGGGCCCGAGGAACCGATGGCGAATTGATGCCACGGGACGATGCGGTCCCGATCCCGGCGCGATGGAGGCGTCCCTATGCCCCTCGGTACCCTCGACAAACGAATCGTTCGAACCGTACGGGGTTCGCTGCTGCAATTCGCCGCCCTGGTGATCATCATCGCCTTCGGCCTGATTTCCATGGTGGTCTTCACCAACGTCTACCAGAACATGGAGGCCTCCAAGGTGGAGTACTACCGACGGCAGGATTTCGCCGAGGTATTCGCCAGTTTTGCCGCCCAGCCCGTCCACTACATCGAACGACTCGATCGCCTACCCGAGATCCGGGCGGCCGATGGCCGCATCGTTACCGACATCCGCATCGACGTCGGGCGGGACGCGTACGCGACGCTTCGCCTGGTGAGCCTCAGCGAAGACGGGGGGCTGAACCGTCCCCTGCCGCAGCTCGGACGACTCCCGCGTGGCCGCGAGCGCCAAGTAGCCCTGCTGACCGGCTTCGCCGCGGCCAACGATATCACCGTGGGCGACACCGTGGACCTGATCATCCGGGGGGAGCCCTTCGCCGTCGAGGTATCCGCATTGGTGGACAGTCCCGAGTTCGTCTACGCCATCCAGGACATCAAGAACCCCTACCCCGATGACCGCAACTTCGGCGTGGTGTTCATGAACCTAGGCCTGGCGCAGGACCTGCTGGGCATGCCCGGGCAGGTCAACGAGGCCACCTTCCTGGCCACCCCGGGGTTTACCCCCGAGGAGGCGCGGGAGGCCGTGGAAGGGGAGATGGAGGGGCGAGGACTGCACGGGATCATCACGCGGGACGATCAGTTGAGCCATTTCATGGTCGCCATCGAACTGGATTTCCTATCTCAATTCTCCCGCACCATCCCCCTCCTCTTCCTGGGCATCGCCGCCGCCATCATCTACATGCTGATATCCCGCCTGGTGAAATCGGACCGGGTGGTGATC
>PWSR01000015.1 GCA_003563985.1 Clostridia bacterium
CCATATTCCTGCTCGCCCTCACGATTCCCTGTTCAGCCCAACTCGGGGTCATCCTGGGCATATTGGCGGGCCTCGGTTACCAGTTCGCCCTGGCATATGTCTTCGTAATCCTGTCGGTATTCATTGCGGTGGGCAGCTTGCTAAACCTGTTCCTGCCGGGCCGCTCCTCGGATCTCATCATCGATCTGCCGGCACTCCGCCTACCACGCATCGACAATGTAATGAAAAAGACCTTCACCAAGTCGTATAGTTTCATAAAAGAAGCCCTACCCCTCTTCGCCCTGGGCGCCCTGATCATCGGCATCTTCGACTTGAGTGGCCTGCTGGTAGCAGCGCAGAGGCTCCTTGCGCCCCTCACTGTCGGCTGGCTGGACCTCCCCGCCGGGACGGCGACCGCCTTCATAATGGGTATTGTTCGGCGCGACTTCGCGGCGGCCGGACTGGCAAGTATGCCCCTGACCCCGGTGCAGGGCCTGGTATCCCTGGTCACGATTACTCTCTTCGTTCCCTGCATTGCATCGGTCCTAATCATGTTCAAGGAACGGGGCAAGGGGGAAGCGGCTCTCATGTGGCTCGGGACCTGGGTGACGTCCTTCCTCGTGGGCGGGCTGGTGGCTAAGACAATCGCTGCCTTCTCGTTTCTCAACGAAGGGGTCGCCGCAATCGCGGCGGCTGCGGCCTTCGGCTCGGTCTTGATCGCCCTATCGATTATGACCAAGTTGAAAAGCCGAGACGACGTACCGGTAGAAGCGTAGACTGTCCCATCAAAGCACGATGGTTCGAACGGGGAGTCGTCGCCGAAGCATCCAGAAGACTCCCCCTGAGGGGAGCAAATCATGCCCGCTGAGAATGAAGGACGCACCTGCCCGCGATGTGGATATCAAGCCCCCACCCTAGCGATCCGATGCCCGCGTTGCTTTGAAACACTCGCCGTCGGATGCGATGGAAACTGCGCTGCGTGCACCCGGGCTGGGCATCTGTCCCATCGACCCGACTCGCGGGGTGGCGCGTGATGTCGATCTCCCTCCGATCCATCCCCATCCGATACAACCACTCCAAGCGGCACACGCCCCCGCCGGCGTCGCCGCACAACGCGACATCGTAGCAAGAGGCTCCCATCCGGGGTATCGCCAACCCCTGTGATCGCAACCCGCCCCATTACCGAATCTCGCCTGGCTCCGCCGGGACCGAGACATTCTGGAGCATAACTTGGTACAATGTCGGAAATGATTCGGCATCCGACCCGTTCGCCTGCCGCGACCATCCGACGATTGCCATCCGAATGGTCTCAAGACCCGCCCGAGATCGCAGATCCTCCTCACCTCTTGTCCCGAGGGGACGATCTTGGGTTTCGGAAAGATAAGACATCGAGGTGCTTTGCCTGATGAAACGGAAGTCAGCCTATCCCTTCGCCTTCGCGCTCCTACTACTCGTGTTCTGGATCGTGATCTCGGGTACGATTCACCCGCAACACCTCTTGGCCGGGGTGGTGGCCGCATTTGCCGTTGCCCGGTTCAACGGACCGATGTTTGATGCGCTGAGCCTGGGAAGACACCGGTTTCATTTCATCCACTTCTCCCGGCTCATCTTGAAGCTTCTCGTGTACATCGTTCGCGCCAACATTGAGGTAGCTCGCCTGGTCCTCTCCCGGGATATGCCCATAGAACCCCAGATGATTATCCTCGGCTACGACCTAGAGCTGCCCATCAACAGGGCACTGTTGGCGAATGCGATCACATTGACACCGGGAACGCTGACGGTGGACATCGACGAGGAAAGCTTCGTGGTACATTGCCTTACCGAGGACAGCGCCCGGCATCTGGCCGATTGGGAAATCATCTTGCTCCTGGGCGAAGTGGAAAGGTAGGGAGAGATCCCGTGGAATCGACCTTCATCGTGGCGGCCATCGCACTCATGTTCCCCCTATTCGCCTGTCTCTACCGGGCGATACGGGGGCCGTCGGCCACCGACAGGGTTATCTCGATCAACGTCATCGCCAGCAAGACGGTGGCGATCATCGCGTTGATTTCCTTTGCGACCGATGAAACGTTCTTCCTCGACGTCGCCGTCGTTTACGCATTAATGGGTTTTATCGTCACAATCGGCGTGGCCAAGTACCTCGAGTATGACGACGTCAGTTAGGGAGGCGCACCCTTGATCCTCTCGGTTTTCATCACTTTCTTCCTCGCGGCGGGCATCTTCTTCTTCTCGGTGGGGACCGTCGGCTTGCTTCGTTTTCCCGACGTCTACACCCGGATGCACGCTACCACCAAGTGTGACACCCTGGGAATCGGCCTGATCCTCTTCGGCCTGTGTCTCCACGCGGGTCTCTCCTTCGAAACCGCGAAGCTTCTACTGATCGTACTTTTCGTCTGGATAACGAACCCGACGGCAACACACGTAATCGCGCGGGCAACCTATCACGCCGAGGCGCGACGCGAAGGGGTGAAATCGGATGACTGAGATATTCCACGTCATGGTGCTGACGTTCCTCATCATTTGCGCCATCGCCGTCGCATACATCCGAGACCTTCTGAGCGCCGTCATCCTCTTCGCCGCATACAGCCTCATGATGGCAGTGATCTGGCAGCAGCTGGATGCCCCCGATATTGCCATGGCCGAGGCGGCCATCGGCGCAGGCGTTACGACCCTGCTGTTCGTCGTCACAATCAGTAAAACGCGGAGGCAAGAATAATGCTGAGGCAAATTGCAGCCACCATATTGATACTGCTCCTGGGTACGGTTCTCCTGTACATGACCAGCGAGATGCCCCGCTTCGGCGATCCCGGAAACCCGAGCAACAACGAGCTCTCGGCGCGCTATACCGACGAGGTCATCGAAGACGTGAACGTCCCCAATATCGTGACTGCCATCATAACGGACTACCGGGCGTACGATACCCTCGGGGAAGCGACGGTTCTGTTCGCAGGTATCGTGGCGGTGCTGACTGTATTGGCCGCGCACTCCGACGTGGGCAGGGGGACCAAGAAGGATGGATGATCTCGTCCTCCAAACCATCACTCGCATTCTGATGCCCTTCATACAAGTGTACGGCATCTTCGTGATTGTGAACGGTCATCTATCCCCCGGGGGCGGATTCGCGGGGGGCACCATCTTGGGTGCCAGCGTCATCCTGTACGCCCTCACCTTCAACGTAGGCGCAGCCGAGGACCTCTACCCGGATGACCTGGCGGAGGCAGTGGAGAGCTCCAGCGTACTAATATTCGTACTCGTCGGCTTGTTCGCCATACTCATGGGAGCCAATTTCCTGACGAACATCGGCATTTTCCCCTCGCCGGAGACCGGTACCCTCTTCACCGGGGGATTCGTCACGCCGCTGACCCTGGCCATCGGAGTCAAAGTGGCGAGCACCGTCATCACCCTTTTCACGCATCTTTTCGGGGAGAAGAAACCATGAACATCATCTCCGGTCTAATCCAGAACTACTTCTACTTCGCATCCATCGTGATTTTCCTCATCGGCACCCATGTCATGCTCACGCATTCCAACTTGATCAAGAAGATCATGGGGATGAACATCATGGAGACCGGGATTTTCCTCTTCGTCGTATCCATCGGCTACATAAGGGGAGGCTCGGCTCCCATCGTACCCATCGACGGCCGGGGCGTCCGCTTCATCAATCCACTTCCCTCAGCCCTGATCCTCACCGGGATCGTGGTGGGTGTGAGTCTCACGGCCTTTGCCCTCAGCCTGGTCATCGAATTGTACAAGTACTACGGAACGACGGACTCCGACGAGATCATGGAAATGAGACGACGGGAACGATGAACGATCCGACGGTACATATCCCGGTGATCGTCATATGCACCTCCCTCATCGGAGCCTTCCTCGCCCCGGTGCTGGGCAAGTACCGCCCCGCGTTGGTCGGCCTGATGGCGAGACTCATTGCACCGGTCAACGCCCTCCTCCTCGTGATACTCCTTCGTTACGTAGATGCCGGGGAAACCTTCCACTACTACATGGGAGGCTGGGCACCCCCCTGGGGCATCGCGTTATCCGTGGATTACCTGGCGATCTACGTCGCACTGATCATCCACCTGGTATCGGCCGTCATCCTGCTATACGCGAAGGATGACCTCTTCGGCGAAGTGCGGGGTGACCTGCACCGCTGGTACTATACGCTATTCCTATTGCTGGTCGCGGCCATGACAGCCCTGGCATTTTCCCACGATTTCTTCAACATCTTCGTCTTCACGGAGATCGCCACCATCGCGGCCTGCGCCCTGATCGCGATAAAACCCAAGAAGGAGTGTATCGAGGCCAGTTTCAAGTACCTGATCCTGAGTACCGTGGGCTCGGGATTCATCCTGTTAGCCCTGGCCCTCATCTACATGGTGACGGGCCACTTCAACCTGACCCTCGTCGCCCAGAACATGGGAGCCGCCGCCGAGGCCTACCCACTGAACATCATGGTTTCCCTGGCCCTACTCATCGTCGGGTTCGGGGTGAAATCCGCCCTATTCCCCCTGCACGTATGGTTACCCGACGCCCACTCCTCGGCGCCCAGCCCCTCGAGTGCCGTCCTGTCGGGCTTGGTCGTCAAGATATACGCTGTGGTACTGATCCGCATCATCCTAACGGTGTTCGGTGGCGAGGTCCTGGCGGCCGCTCCCATCGCGGACATGATCCTCATCATCGCCAGTGTGGCCATCATAGCCGGGTCCCTTTTTGCACTGGCCCAAACCGACATCAAACTGTTGCTGGCCTTCTCCACGGTGGCACAGGTAGGATACATATATATGGGTATATCCCTTCTCTCGGAAACGGGAACCATGGGGGGACTCGTCCACATCTTCAACCACGCTCTGATGAAGACCCTGCTGTTCCTGGCGGCGGGGGCAATCATCCACCAGACCGGTCTTCGAAAGATCTCCGATCTCGACGGCATCGCCAAGCGGATGCCTATCACCATGGCGGTGTTCAGCGTAGGTGCATTATCGATGGTGGGGATACCCGGGTTCAACGGATTCATCAGCAAGATGTACCTGGCCACGGGGGCCTTCGATGCCGGGAAGCCGGTATTTATACTCGTCATCCTGATGAGCAGTCTGCTGAATGGACTCTATTATCTTCCCATCGTCGTCCGAGCCTTCCTGGGAACGAATGCGGAAGAGGGGAAGTTCGCCAAGGATGAATTGCCCCTATCAATGACATTTCCTCTGGTCATTTTGGGGCTTGCATGCATATACTTCGGATTACTGCCCGGCTCATTGTTAGAACTGGTCCGGAAGGCCGCCCACTACCTGATCGCCGTTTAGGAAAAGGGGTATCGACCGTTGTTGGACGCCGAACTCGTCAAGTACTTGCCCGTGGCAGCGGTGCTGTTGCCGTTGGTTGCCTGCATACCCCTGTGGGCGATCGAACAGCGATCTGCTCAAATCCGGGATTGGTTCGCCATCTCCATCAACGCGATCTCCCTGGGACTGATAGTGGCCATGTATCCTACCATCGCCAGGGGTGGGACGATCTTCTTGGAGTTTCCCCAGCTGCTCCCCCCCTTCGGAATCTCCTTTAAGGTCGATGTGGTGGGATTCTCCTTCGCACTGATCGCGGCCTTCGTCTGGTTATTGTGCACGATCTACTCCAAATCATACATGGAGTACGAACCCGCCTGTAATCGATACTATCCGTTTCTACTGTTATGCCTGAGCGGGTGTTTGGGCGTATTCCTAACCGGCGACCTCTTCAGTCTCTTCCTTTTCTTCGAATTGATGTCCCTGGCGTCCTACGTGCTGGTGGTGCATAACCAGACCAAAGAGGCGCTGGCCGTGGGATATCGATACTTGATGCTCACCCTAGTCGCCAGCCTCTCCCTGCTTTTCGCCATCATAATCACCTTCGAGGTGACCGGGAGCACATCCCTGGTCTCGGGCAACTACTTTCCGGCGGCCAGCGGCTTGGCCTCCATCACTTTCTTCGCGTTCCTCGCTGGATTCGGAATGAAGATGGGAATCGTGCCTTTCCACATTTGGCTCCCGGAGGCGCATCCGGTGGCGCCGGCGGGAGCCAGCGCACTCCTATCGGGCATCATGCTTAAGACGGGGGCCTACGGACTGCTCCGGGTCATCTACCAGGTCTTCGGGATGGAGACCGTCAGCGGAGCCGGCTGGCAAACCATGTTGCTGGTCATGGCCGGAATCACCATCCTGTTCGGATCGGCCCTCGCCATCGCTCAGCGCGGCCTGAAGAAACGCCTCGCCTATTCCAGCATCGCCCAGATGGGCTACATCCTGATGGGGATGGCGTTATTCAACGAAAACGGGTTAACCGGTGACGTCTACCACGTGTTCACGCACGCACTGATCAAGTCCACTCTCTTCCTTTGTGCCGGCGCGATCATCTCCGCGACGGGTAAACACACCGTGGACGAAATCAAAGGCATCGGCTACAGGATGCCCGTGACCATGACGTGCTTCACCATAGCGGCCCTGGCCATGATCGGGATTCCCCCGCTCAATGGTTTCGTCAGCAAGGTGTTCCTCTCCGTCGGGGCCCTGGACGCCGGGCAGAGCGCCTACGCCGTGATTCTAGTCATCAGCAGCCTGATGAACGGCATCTACTACCTCCCGATCGTAATCAGTGCTTTTCTCGGAGGCGAAGGGGAAGCGATCGGCCCCATCAAGCGGCGGTTTGGCCTCGAGATGGCTCCTTCGATGATGGTCCCCATCGTGATATTGTCGGTGGCAATCTTCGCCACGGGCCTCATGCCCGAGGGCTTCGCACTTCAGCTATCCAAGGCCGCAGCGCAACTTCTCTTGAGCAGTTAGTGGAGGCCGATCGGCATGCTGAACCCCTCTAACTGGATCTCCGTTCCGGTGGCCATGACACTCATTCCGCTCTTTTCGGCGCCGATCGTCCTGGCTCTTCACCGCAAACCCGGGATCGGGAAAGCCATCCCACTCGTCGCCACTTTATCGGTGGCATTGTTGACGCTATCGTTGATTCCCCGGGTGGCCGAGGGCCCCGTCGAAAACGCTTATAGTCAATTCATGGCACTGGGCCTTAGCTTCCGGGTGGACCCCCTGAGCCTGGTTTTTCTGCTGCTGTTCTCCTTTTTGGCCGTACTGATCTCCCTATTCTCCGTCGCGTACGTCGACAAGGAAGGCTCTCCGCACCGTTTCCTCACCTTCATGCTGCTCACGTTTTCGGGCGCCCTGGGTGTGCTGGTGGCCGGGGATTTCTTGACCTTACTGTTGTTCTTTGAGCTCATGACCTTGAGTTCCTACGTCCTCGTCGTTCATCGCGAAGACCGGGACGCATTGCGCGCAGGCACCACCTACCTGTACCTGGGAATCATCGCCGGGTTGCTGGTCCTGTTGGCTATCATCTTGCTTTACGCGAAGACCGGTGGTCTCGAGTTCACATCGGCCCTGGCGAGCCTGGAGGGCTCGGGTTACTTCTTGCCGATATTGGCACTATTTACCGTGGGATTCGGGCTCAAGGCCGGTATCGCGCCGCTCCACGTTTGGATGCCGGGAGCCTACTCCGTGAGCCCCGCCCCGGTCAATGCCATCTCCTCGGGCCTGATGATCAAGACGGGCGTATACGGAATGATCCGCGTCTATACGAGCGTGCTGAGCTATCCGGGAGATGGGGGCATTTACACGGATTCGATACTCCGGTCGGGTATGCTACTCATTTGGATCGGGGTCGGCACCATGCTCTTCGGAGCAATCGTGGCATTACTGCAAGATACCATCATGCGAACCCTCGCCTATTCCAGTGTGAGCCAGATCGGATACATCGTCATGGGGCTCGGTGTGGCTGTCTACTTGGGATCCGAAGGCGCCATGGGACTTACGGGTTCCCTCTATCACGTGATCAACCACAGTTTTTTCAAAGCAACACTATTCCTAACGGTAGGAGCTATCTACTTCGCAACCGGCGATTTGCGGCTCGATCGACTGGGCGGACTCCGCAAGAGTCACCCGATGCTCATGCTGATCTTCCTGGTGGCTGCCCTGGGGATCGGGGGAATGCCGGGTCTAAACGGCTACGCCAGTAAGACGATATTGCACCACGCCATCGTAGAGGCCTACGGGCACCACCAGGCCGGATATCTGTGGTTGGCGGAATGGCTGTTCACCCTCACCAGCGCCATCACCGTCTGTTATATCGGCAACCTCTTCGCCCGGATATTCCTGGGGCAGCAATGGGGTAATCGCGGTAAAGTCTCCGGGAACATGCGAATCCTCGGCATCCCCCTGGGCATTCTCGCCATCGTCACGCTGATCATCGGCGTGCGACCCCATATGTTGCTGGAGCGACTGCTTCTCCCTCTCCTGTCACCCCTCGGGTACACCGCGTATGCCATCGATTACGTGGCACACGTCAACGTGTGGAGCGTATCCGATCTCCTCTCTGCGGGGAAGGTGTTCGCCCTGGCGGGAATCATCTATTTCATCAACTCGCGGGTTCACCTCGAGAAGTTGGCTTTCCCCTCCTGGCTGTGCATCGATTCCATGACGCACTGGCCGGCAGTCCACATCGATATGCCCCCGTGGTTCTGCCTGGATACCATTACCCCGAGGCCCACCGAGGAAAGCAACCTGCCTTCGTGGCTCAACGTTGAAACATTGCTATATCGCCCGATCGTGACGCTGGCGACCATCCCGATCCTAATCCCGACCGCCTTGGAACGAGTCATGTCCGACCTCTATCACGTGATAATGGGGGGAAAGTCGGTTTCGATCCTCAAGAAGTACCTCCCGGAACGCTCATCGGAATGGGATTTGCAGAATGTAAACCTGGATGCCCTCATCGTCATCGGCACCATTACCGGGCTATTACTGTTCCTAATCGTGTATTTCATCCTCTGAAGCCCACGGGAACGACTGGCATGGGGTTGCGCATTCCCCTCACCGAGCCCCAGGACGGAATCCATTACACCCATGCGCGAAGCGGGCCGGGCAAAGCCGCCGACATCCTCGTGAATCGGGGAGGAATGCCTCCCGAAATCGCGCCGGGGGACGACTCGGTTTCACGTCCGAGTCGATCTCGACCAGGCACAATAGCTTACTCTGAGACCTTTTCCCCCAGGACAATCAGGTGGCGAACTTCCACTAACTCGCCGTCTCGCTCGGCTTTGATAATCAGGCCGACGCTCCCCGGATCGATTAAGTGGAAAACGATATTCTCCACCCGCTCGACCAACACGTCAGGGGCACCTTGCGGTTCGAGATTTGCCACGAGGTTCTTGTCCTCATCGACGTAGAAGTCGATCCGTTCGAGCGATTCCTCTGGCAGCAATTCCCCACTGGACTTCTGGCAAACCTTCCATACGGAAAGCCTATTGTTCTCGCCCCCGATCCTCGCGGAGACAGCCATCTTTACGTTATCGTCGATGAGTTGGATGGCGCCCGTAATATCTTCCTCCAACTGCTGTCGCGCCACATCTTGCTCTTCATCGAGGTGCGGGCGCATCACCGTGATCA
Organism: Clostridia bacterium; assembly: GCA_003563985.1. GTDB lineage: Bacteria > Bacillota > Sulfobacillia > SLMV01 > SLMV01 > CSSED11-154. The sequence goes on from PWSR01000015.1 coordinate 9,456, forward strand.
GGCTCCGGCCGAAGAGGATGGCGATGATCGCGATCAACACCAACAAAGCCAGCATGTAGGCGCGACGACGCTCGCCGTGCCTATTGATACCCGGATCAGCTGCACATTCGTTCCTCAGTTCACTCACGGCAAGCCCCCCGAATCCTACGGTAACCCGTATCTCCACCCCAAGAGTGCATGGCAGCCAGCGGTGCACTTCACCATTCCGATGGATGCAAAACCTATCCCGTGGGGTGTCGTCCCGCGATCTCCCATCGATCCACAACCATCTTGTCCAATGCAATCATCAGACCAAGCCCACAGGATCACCAAACGATCCACGCCCGAATCACCGGGGACGAGACGTTCTCGTCCTTCCGGGGCGATCCTCTCGTGGAGAACCGTCCTTCGAGGCATTTAAGGACCCACCTTGGCGCGTAAAGTCGCCCCGATACCCTGCAATAACTCCAGAGCGTATCCGGAAAGATAGCGAATGGCTAAGACCACCAGGGTGAGGGCGGAGGTCGCCCATATCGACATCGGATTCACTTGCCACGTCAGGTTGTGCCAGGGTAATAGGAGCTTGCCCGCATACCATGCATGCGGGTTCAGTACGCTGTAAACTCCGTCGATAATATCCGGGATTATGCCCCCGGCAATCGCGGCCATCCGCAGGCTGAGCTCTCGCCGGTTCCCCCGACTCTCTGCGAATACGGAGCGCAGGACGAAAATGGTTCCACCCGCCTGGAAGAGGAGAAAGGGGGCGGTTACACCCCACTGGGTGGCCCCAAACCAATTCACCGTATAATCCGGTTCCACCGTATCCATCACGGCATGGGAGGCCACGCCCAGGGTGAAGGCGACGACGACGTTGCTCGTCTTACGCTCCGAGGCGTTTAACATCACACCGATAGAATCTGCAACCACGACGTGTTTCAAAAGATCACTCATTTA
>PWSR01000170.1 GCA_003563985.1 Clostridia bacterium
AGTAGATCCAGCCCTGGATACCCGGGGCCGCGGACTGCAGCAGTATCCATCCTTTCCATCGATTCCCTCTTCCCGCCGGGTCCCGACCTTCGATGGCCCGGTTTTGCTCTGGCTTTCCCGGACCACTCCCCGCGTGCTACAGTGGGCCCGTGATTAGAAACGCACGCACGGGGAAGAACTATACCATTGGGAAACATAAGCAATGCTCGCACAGAACGTTCCTCTCCCGTTGAAACTTGCGCAAGACTACGCGACGGCGTAGAATGCTTGCCGCGAGGAGAGCGAAAGGAAGTGTCAATGACCCCCGAGAATTGCGGTCCGCCGGAGGATTTCCCGGAGGATTTCCCCGAACAACAACGGTGGGGTACCTGGCACTGGAATCCAGTGGACGGAAGCGCCTGGTCCGATACTGGTCTTCGGAGCCTGCTGGGTCTCGACGATCCGGAACGGGAAACCGCAGACCTCTCCTGGATGGACCTCATCGACGGGGACGACCTGGAAGCGATCGTTTCCCATTTCGCGGACCGCCCGGATAAGGCACCGCCCGCTCCACTACTCCTGCCGGTGACTTACCGTACCGCACGGGGCGGATTCATCACCCCCTTACTGGTAGCCCACCGACCGGAGGACCCCGATTGCATACAGCCGGGCACCATCGTCGCGTACCACTTCCTCCTCCGGAAACCCAAGCGAGGTTCCCGGGCCGGTTCCGATGAGGTGGAGCTCATTCGTCGCATATTTGAAGTGGCCCCCGTCGGCATGTGGTTCGTCGATAAGGAGGGCTTCGTGCGCTTTGCCAACGCCGAGGCGACCCGCATATGGGGCGGCGTACCCCGCGTCGGCCCCGAGGGTTACGATGTCTTCGAGGCCCGTTATTATCCCTCAGGCGAGGCGATTGCACCCGACGAGTGGGCGGTGCTCGCGGCCCTCGGAGAGGGTGCCACCACTACCGGCGAAATAATGGAAGTCAAGGCCTTCGACGGAGAAACCCGCCTGATCACCAGTGCCACTGCCCCCCTCCGGGACGAGCGAGGTGACATCGTCGGGGCCGTCATAATTAATCGCGACATCACCGAGGAACGACGGATGCGCGAAGCGCTGGCCGCGAGCGAGTCCCTGCGGGACTCCATCGCCGCCACCATCCCCGACCTGCTCGTTCGTTTCGACGCCGAGGGCCGCTATCTCGAGGTCCTCTCGCGGGACGACAGGAAACTCCTCATGCCCCGGGAGGAACTGATCGGAAAGACCATTGGGGAGGTCTTGCCGTCCGATCTCGGGCGGCGAATCATGGCCTGCCTAGACCGGGCCCTGGAGACGACGCAACTGCAAACGACGGAGTATCGCATGTCCACCCCGGCGGGCGACCTGTTTTTCGAAGCGCGGATGGTGGGGACCCACCAGGGCGAGGTGATCGCGGCCATCCAGGATATCACCGGGCGCAAGACGGCCGAATCGTCCCTGCGCGAGCGGGAAGAAGAATTGGGCGCCATCTACGACAATGCGCCCCTGATGATCGTCCTCCTCGATGAAGATCGCCACATCGTCAAGGCGAACGCCTACGCATCCCACATCAGCGGCCTGGATCCGGAGGCAATGCGGGGTATGCGCGTGGGCGAAGCATTGGGGTGTACCTTCTCCCCCGTCCCGGCGGAGGAGGAACGCCCCGAAGCCTGCAATATCTGTCGATTGCGCTGGGCCATACTGGATACCCTGCAATCGGGTCGGGATCACCACCAATTGGAGGTTTCGATCGTGGGCGGAACCCAGAACGCGCCCGTGGAGCGCCACTACCTCGCATCCACGAGCCGCATCCACATAAACAAGAATCCCCGGGTCATGGTCAGCATTATCGATGTGTCCTCGCAGAAGCGATACGAGCGGGAACTGGAGTACGTAAGCCTGCACGACTCCCTGACGGGGCTGCATAACCGGGCACACTTCGAGACGGTCATGCAACAGATGGAAACCGCTCCCTCGTACCCGACGAGCATCCTATGCCTGGATCTCGACGGCCTGAAATTGATCAATGATACCGTCGGCCACGAGCGGGGGGACGCGATGTTGATCGTCGCCGCCGACATCGTCTCGGCGTGCGTGCGGTCCGGGGATATCCTCGCCCGCATGGGGGGCGACGAGTTCAACGTCATTCTCCCGGGTGCGGATGCCTCCGCCGCCGAGGCCGTGGCATCGCGAATCCGCTATGAAATCGAGCAACACAACGGCTCGAGTACTGCCATGCCCCTGAGCCTATCCGTGGGCCTGGCGACCACCTCCGGCCCCTCGAAATCCATCGCGGAGACCCTCAAGGAAGCGGACGACCAGATGTACCGGGACAAGCTGCGCCAGGGCGCAAGTGCCCGGGGGCAGATCGTCGATACGCTCCTGGCCGCCCTAACCGAGCGGGATTATATCGCCCAGGGACACGCCGCGCGGCTTTCGCAAATGTCCCAAGCCGTGGGGAAGAAGATGGGGCTCAGTTCCCGGAGGCTTTCGAACCTGGCCCTCTTGAGCGCGGTCCACGATCTCGGCAAGGTGGGGACGCCGGATCGGGTTCTGAACAAGGCGGGATCCCTCAACCCGGACGAATGGAAGATCATGAGGCAACACCCGGAGACGGGATTCCGGATCGCTTCGGCTTCCCCCGACCTCTCCCACATCGCAGACCTCGTGTTGCGAC
>PWSR01000156.1 GCA_003563985.1 Clostridia bacterium
ACTCCACCTCGCGGGATCCCCAACACCTTGAATCCTTTCACGTTCGTACGAGTGGATAGTGTCTCGGCCAAACTTGCGCCCGCCTCTTTGCGATTCTGGAACATCATACACCTCCTCAAAAGCAGACCGGCAAAGCCGCCGGCAATACAGATATGTCGGCTCCCGTGCCTCGGACTGGATCTCCATCGGCATGAATATTCGTACCCGGGGATCCCGCGATTCGAACCGTGCGCGCCCGATAGTACGCCACTTCCGGCTCCCCGAGGTGCCCACCGTCGAATACGCGGTGCAAGATCTTCAGCAATCGCAGGCGGCGAACCCGCCGCGCCAGCATGACATCGAGCAACCCGTCCGAGGGATCGGCGTGCGGCAACAGCATCATGCCCCCTCCCAGATACCGTCCGATCCCGGCGGATGCCAACAGGAACCGATCGGATATCTCCAGGGACGCGGACCCTTCCGGGGCCGCAGGAGCCCATTTTGGCTGCACAAGAGACGTTACGGAGTGTAATCCCTCTAGTTCTATGGATAGTTCCCTGTTATTCATCGATGCAAAGGCTCCCAGCACGCCGAGGACGTATGGTAGCGCTCCTCCCAACTGCCTCGGCAGCCGATTGGCCGTCGCCGCGGCGTCGGCGTCGAAACCGAAGCCGCACATATTGACGAAATAGGTGGGTTGCGCAGCAAAGGGGGTAATGACGCCGATGTCGATCCTGCGGTGATCTTCATTGGGTTTCGACTGTCTCCGCCAGGCCGATCCGGGCTCAAGGGCGAGCCCATACGTTCGTGCAAAATCGTTGCCACGACCCAGGGGAATGGCCCCGAAGGAAGGCCCCGTATATCGCCCGTTCCCGGCGCGTGCCATCAATCCGTTTACGACCTCGTGCACGGTGCCATCCCCGCCCACGGCCATCGCCATCGCGTAACCATCCGACGAGAGATCCCGGGCCATCTCGGCCGCGTGTCCTGGATATTGACTGAAAAACTCGTCCACGTCGGCGAAGCCCCGCACGGTTTCGCGCAAGGCGCGCCACCCGGACGTAGCGCGCCCACCTCCCGCCACCGGATTGATGATCGCCGCAATTCTCATCGGTTCCCGTTCCATCGATGGGTCTCCTCCGCAAGTAGTGACTGCGCCATCAGTTCCCCAGCCCCGGGAAGACGAGGGCGAGTAGCGGGGCCAGGGCGATCGCGGGCAAGAGATTGGCCACGCGAATATCGGCGACCTCGAGCATGTTCATTCCGAGGGCAATGATGAGGGCTCCGCCCGCCGCGGTGAGGTGCGCAACGGCGGACTCGGTCAGCAGCCCGGACAGGGTCGCCGCGGAGAGGGCAATCCCCCCCTGGTATACCAACACCACGAGGGCGGACAAGCCGACCCCGGGGCCGAGGGTGGAGGCCAGGACCGTCGCCGTGATGCCGTCCAACATGCTCTTGGCGTATAGCGTTGAATGGTCTCCCAGCAGCCCTCCCTGGATCGCGCCGAGCACTGCCATGGGCCCCACGCAGAAGATGAGTGCCGCCGTGAGAGCCGCCCGCCCCGCCCCGCCAGCCGAGGCACCTACCCGCACGAGGGAAGCCAGGCGCTCCAGCCGACCGTCGATGTCGAGCATCTCCCCGAAGCCGCCCCCGACGGCAAGGCTGATAATGGTAATCAGGGGGCTGTGCGGCGTGAGCGCGGAATGGACCCCGATCACCAAGACCGCCAACGCCACCCCGGCCGTCACGGTTCCGATGAGCCGGCCCGCCATCCCGCGGAGAATCAGGGAGCCCAGGATCGTCCCAACGAGAACCGCGGCGACGTTTACGAGGGTGCCGGTCATCTCACCGCCCCCATTGTTCCACGTGGAACACTCCGGCCGCCGAATCTACCCGTCATCCTCGACGCCCAACGTCGCGAGAAGCCGCTCGAGATCATCGATGTCCCGGTACTCGATCACGATCTTACCCCGTTTCCCGCTGGATCGGACGTTCACGCGCGAGTTCAAGGCCGACGTGAGCCGCCGCTCGATATCCCGCAGGAACACATCCGTGGGATCCGGTGCCTTCGGGGAGCGCGGGCGCTCCACCGTTCCGGCCCGGGCCGCCGCCTTCTCGGCCTCGCGCACCGACCAGCCGCGCTCCGCGATCTCCGAGGCGAAGCCCTCCCGGAGGTCCTCCTCCAGGCCGAGCACGATCTTCGCGTGCCCCATGCTCAGGAGCCCCGATTGGATCATGCCCTGGATCTCCTCGGGCAACTGCAACAGGCGGAGAACGTTCGCCACCTGGGAACGGCTGACCCCCACCCGCTGGGCCAATTCTCGCTGGGTAAGACTGAATTCCTTCTGGAGGACCTCGTAGGCTCGCGCCTCTTCCACGGGACTGAGATCTTCCCGCTGCAGGTTTTCGATCAGCGCGATCTCCATGACGTCTCGATCGCCCAGGTCTTCCACCAGGGCGGGAATCTCGTCCAGGCCGGCCAACTTGGCCGCCCTCCACCGGCGCTCCCCGGCCACCAGCTGAAACGCATCGCCACTGCGGCGCACGATGATGGGTTGAACGACGCCGTGGGTTCCGATGGAATCCGCCAGTTCTCGCAACTTTTCCTCGTCGAAGGTCCGCCGCGGCTGGAACGGGTTCGGCGAAATAGCCTCCGTCCCCACGGCCACGACGTCCCCGGGCCGTTCGTCCGAAGTGCCGGCGAGGAGAGCCTCCAGGCCCTTACCCAGACGCGGCGTCCTCTTGGACATGTTCCACCATCTCCTTAGCCAACTCGGAATACACTTCTGCGCCCCGCGATGCGGAATCGTAATGAATAATGGGCTTGCCGTGGCCGGGTGCCTCGCTGAGTCGCACGTTTCTCGGGATCACCGTCCGAAACACCTGGTGGCGGAAATACCGCTTCACCTCATCGGCCACTTCAATGCTCAGGTTGGTTCGACCGTCAAACATGGTCAATAGTACGCCTTCGATCTCCAGTTCCGGGTTCAGGTTCTTTTGGACCAGGCGTATGGTACTCAGGAGCTGGGTAAGACCCTCCAGCGCGTAGTACTCGCACTGGATGGGAATCAGGACCGAATCCGCGGCGGCCAAGGCGTTGATGGTCAGCAGACCCAGGCTGGGGGGGCAATCGATGATCAAGAACTCGAACTCGTTCCGCGTCTCTTCCAGGGACTTGCGCAGCCGCGTCTCGCGGGCGATCAGGGGAACCAGTTCGATCTCCGCGCCGGCCAAATCGATGGTCGACGCGAGAACGTGAAGATTGCGGATCGAAGTCGCCCGAATGGCCCTGCGGGCCGGGATACCATCGATGAGAACATCGTAAATACTGTCGGTGACCCGGCTCTTGTCGATCCCCAAACCGCTCGTCGTGTTGCCCTGGGGATCGGAATCGATCAAGAGAACGCTCCGCCCCTCGCCCTCCGCGAGGCACGCGGCGAGATTGACGGCCGTTGTCGTCTTGCCGACGCCGCCCTTCTGATTGGCTACCGCGATAACCCTGCCCATTACCCGTCTCCTTCGACATCCCGGGGACGCCGGCCGCTCACTTCCACGACCATGCGAAAACCGTCTTCGACTTCCTGCTCCTCCAATTGTACGTCAAAACCCGCCTCCCGCATCGCCTGAATCGTCTGTAGCATCCCATTCCGAAAAATGCGGAGATCACGTACCACGCCGCGCAGGGGTCTCTTCCGCCCGCTCTGAACCGGTGGGCCCGACATCATCTCCTGGATTCGCGCCTCGGTTTCCTTGACGGAGAGTCCTTCCGCTCGAATCTGTTCTACCAGCTCCAGCTGCGGCTCCCCCTCCGGGAGATTCAACAGGCATCGGGCGTGCCGCTCGCCGAGTCCCCCCGCGAGGACGGCCTCCCGAACTCGCTCGGGGAGGGCCAACAGGCGCAACTTGTTGGATATCGAGGATTGGCTAAAGCCCAGGCCTTCGGCCAGCTCGCCTTGCGTCAAATTGAACTCGTCCAGCATGCGGCGAAAGGCGGCCGCTTCCTCCAGGGGGTGCAAATCCTCCCGTTGCAAATTCTCGACCAGCCCAAAAAGGGCCATGTCGCGGTCGTCCACACGCCGCACCACCGCGGGAATTGAATCTAACCCCGCAACCCTTGAGGCCCGGAGGCGCCGTTCCCCCACCAAGAGCTGATATCGCGAGGGATCGTCGGGTTCCGGCCGGACCAATACCGGCTCGAGGACGCCCACCCGGCGAATGGAATCCGCCAATTCGACTATGCCCTCTTCCGAAAACACTTGCCGCGGCTGGTATGGATTCGGCGCAATCGTCTCCACGGGGATGTTCAGCATCTCCCCATCGGAGGGCTCCTGCTCCCCAGCCTCCTGCGGACGTGTCCGGCGCAGCCAGTCGGAAATCATTATGGATGCCAACGCTCCCTTCAGGACGGCCGCTCGCGGGGAGCGACTAATCTGTCATTTTCCCCAGCGGCCCCGGGCTTTCCTCCCACGGAGACCAAACCCCGGCAACGGCCGGGGCGAGGGGGGGAAGAATGGCAGGGATATTAGCGACGGCGGCGGCGGAGTTCCGACAGTACGTCGCGGTAGTCTACCCCGCAAAACTGCAGGGCGATGAGGGTGTGAAACCAGAGATCCGCCACCTCGTTTGCCAATTTTTCCCTGTTCAGTGCCCCGGACAACATGACCTCCGTTGCCTCTTCCCCGATCTTGCGCAGCACGCCTTCCGGGCCCGATCCCAACAGGGATGACACGTAGGACCCCTCGCGGGGGTTACGTGCGCGATCGGCAATGATGTCGGCGATCTCGCCGATTATCGGGCGATCCGGTTCCTGGGTGCCCTGCAGGGAGCGCCAAAAACAACTTCTTCGACCCGTGTGGCAGGCAGGGCCTTCGGGGCGCCCCCGATACATCACGGCGTCTCCATCGCAGTCCAGGGCCATCGTGGAAACATGAATGAAATTCCCGGACGTGGCTCCCTTTTCCCACAACTCCCCGCGGCTTCGGCTGAAGAAGTGGGCTCGCCCCGTCCCCGCGGTCCGCTCCAGTGCTTCGTGATTCGCGTAGGCCAGCATGAGCACCTCGCCGCTGACATCATCTTGCACCACGACGGGAACTAAGCCCGAACCATCGAACTGCACTTCCTCCATTCGATTGCTCACAGCCGCACCGCCACACCGCGGTCCGCCAGGTACTGCTTGACCTCGGCGATCCCGTACTCTCCGTAGTGAAAGATCGAGGCCGCCAGGGCGGCATCGGCCCCGGCCTCGAAGGCGTGCAACATATCATCGGGGTGTCCCGCTCCACCGGAGGCGATGAGCGGGATGTCCACCCGCCCCGCCAGTTCCCGCAGCAAATCCAGGTCGTATCCGGCCACGGTACCATCGCGATCCATGCTGGTCACCAGCAATTCCCCGGCTCCCAATTCCGCCACCCGCTCCGCCCACTGGAGGGCATCCAATCCGGTGGCCTCTCGCCCCCCCTTGACGAAGACCTCCCAGCCCCCGTCCTCGCGGCGTCGCGCGTCAATGGCCACCACGATGCACTGTACGCCAAACGCCTCCGCCGCCCGGCGAACCAGGTCGGGATCGTTTACCGCCGCGGAGTTGATCGATACCTTGTCCGCGCCGGCGCGCAATGCCGCGCGCGCATCTTCTTCGGTACGAATGCCACCCCCCACCGTCAGGGGAATGAAGACTCGCCGGGAGACTTCCTTTACCAGGTCGAGCACCGTCTCCCGGGCGTCGGAGGTCGCGGTGATATCCAAGAACACGAGTTCGTCCGCCCCCGCCTCGGAATAGGCGGCGGCCAACTCCACCGGATCCCCGGCATCCCGCAAGCCCACGAAGTGCACCCCCTTGACCACGCGCCCTTCGGTCACGTCGAGACAGGGAATTATCCGTTTTGCCAGCATCGTATCTCCTCCTCCACGGCGCCTTGCGCGCCCGGTAAATCGAAGGCACCGACGTACAACGCCTTGCCCACAATGGCCCCCACGAGCCGGGAATTTTCGGCGGCCACCCGGGCCAACGACCTAATATCTTCCAGCGTCCCCACGCCCCCGGAGGCGATGACTTCGATGCCCGTCGCCAGGACCTCCTCGAGGAGATCGATATTGGGCCCCTCGAGGGTCCCGTCCCGGCCGATGTCCGTCAACAACACCCGGGTTCCCCCCTCCGCGAGGATCTCCCCCGCCAGTTGCGCGGCCTCCAGGGGAAGTTGGCGAAGCCACCCCCGGGTCGCCACCCGGCCCTCCCGGCAATCCAATCCCACCACGACTTTCTCTCCGTACCGCGCCAACAGTTCTCGCCGCAGCGCGGGATCTTCGATGGCAGCGGTACCGATCACTACGCGCTGTACCCCCGCCTCCAGCATGATCCGGGCATCCTCGAAGGCCCGGATGCCGCCTCCCAGCTGCACGGGCACTCCCAATCGGATCATTTGCCGCACCGTCTCTTCGTTGGGTCGTCCGCCATCCCGCGCCCCATCCAGGTCCACGACGTGCACCAACGGGGCCCCGGCATCCCTCCATCCGACGGCAACCGAAACCGGATCCTCGGAAAAAACCTGCTCCTCCCCGAAATCTCCGCGGAGGAGTCGAACGCACCGCCCGCCCCGGATGTCCACCGCGGGATAGATCTCCATCATAGCCATCCCTCCCGGATGCATCCACTCTCCACCGCGCGGGCGAAGTTGTCCAGGAACGCAAGGCCCACGGGCCCGCTCTTCTCCGGGTGAAACTGCGTGCCGATGACACTTCCCCGCGCCACCACGGCCGCCAGCGGAACGCCGGCGTACTCCGCCGTCGCCACCACGGAGTCGGGGTCCCCCGTCGGGTCGAGGAAGTACGAATGCACGAAATAGAAATGCGATCCCCGGGGAATGCCCCGGAACAACGGGGACTCTCGGGCCGGATCCACGACGTTCCAACCCATGTGCGGGACCTTCATGTCGCCGCGGAAGCGACGTAGGTCGCCGCGAATCCACCCGATCCCGGGCGCACCACGGCGACTCTCCTCGCTCCCCGAGCACAACAGTTGCATCCCGAGGCAAATGCCCAGGAGCGGTATCCCATCCCGCAACACGCCCTCCAGCGCCTCGAAAAACCCCCCGGATTCCAGAGCCTCCTTCGCGCGGTCGAAGGATCCCACCCCCGGCAGGATGACCCCTCCCGCACCCTCCAGCTCCGCCGGCCGTTCCACCAGGGTGACGTCCCGTCCCAGCCGGGCAAAGGCATTGTAAACGCTACCGAGATTGTTCACTCCGTAGTCGATAACCGCCAGGGGTCCGGGCATCTAGATCGGCCTTTCCAGCAAGCCCTTGGTCGAGGCCTCGCCCCCGCTTCTTTGCGCCGTCGCCATCCGAAGCGCCAGGCCCAGGGCCTTGAACGCCCCCTCCAGTATGTGATGCGCATTGTGTCCCGCCATGCACCGGAGATGTAACGTCATCCCGGCGTTGGAAACCAGCGAGCGGAAGAAGTCCTCCGCGTTATCGGTGTGGAAGCCGCCGAAGTTCCTCGGCGGCAGTTCCATGTCGTAGGCGAGGTGGGCCCTCCCACCGAAATCCAGGGACACCATGACCAGCGCCTCGTCCATGGGGACGACCGCCCAACCGAAACGGACCGGATTCTCAGGCCGTCCCCCCGCCAGGACGCGGCCCAGGACGATTCCCACGTCTTCCACCAGGTGGTGCGGGTCCACCTCCAGGTCGCCCTCACCACGGATATCCAGGGACAGGTCGCCGTGCAAGGCCATGCTTTGCAGCATGTGGTCGAAAAATGGCAATCCCGTGCTTATATCCGGTGCTTCCGCCCCCCCGGGATTCCAGGCAACCCGAATCTTCGTCTCATGGGTCTGACGCTCATCCCGAACTGTCATCTCTCCCCGCCTCCCAAGTCTCGCAGTCCTGCCAGGAACTCCTCGTTCTCTTCGGGCAAACCGGCGGACACTCGCAGGTGTCCTTCCAGCTCGGGCACCCCGCCGAACCGGCGGATGGAAATGCCCCGATCCCCCAGGGCCTCCCACAATTCCGTCGCCGACATGCCGTACGTACCTTCATCCACGCGAAATAGCACGAAATTCGTACAGCTCGGGAAGGGCCTCAGCCCGGGGATCCCCGACAATTCCCGTATCATGTCCCGTATCGACTCCGCCACCGGCGCGACGGAGGCCAATTGCACCTCGGGCCGCTCCAGCACCACCGCAGCCGCGGCCTGGCTGTACCCCCCGACGTTATAGGGTGCCCGCACCGCATCGATCCTCCCCACCACCTCCCCGTGGGCGACGCAATATCCCAGTCGTACCCCCGCCAGGCCGAAGGCCTTGGAGAGGGTTCGCAGGACGATTACGCGGGGATCCCGGCCGCTCGCCTCCACCCAGCTGCTACCGCCGAATTCGCCGTAGGCCTCATCCACCACCACCGCCCTCGCCCCGGCATCCAGGGCGGCCTGGACGCAGTCGTGGGGAAAATACGCGCCGGTGGGATTGTTGGGCATGCAAAGGAATACCAGGGAGGACCCACGGGACACGGCGCGTCCTACCGCCTCGGGCTCCAGGCGAAAGTCCCGGTCGGTGGGCACCTCCACCACCGGAAGATCCAGATTGCCTGCCACCACCCGGTACATCCCGAAGGTCGGGCACGGGATGACCACCTGGCTCACCTCGGCCCGCACGGACGTCGCGATGCACGCCATCACTTCGTTGGATCCACTACCCACCACGATTCGATCGGCGTCCACCCCGAGATGCCGCCCCAGCAACGCCCGTACACCCGACGAGGAGGCATCCGGGTAGCGGGAGGCATCCACCGCCCCCAGCGCCCGTTGCAGCTCCCCCCGTAGCTCGGGGACGACCCCGTAGGGATGCTCGTTGGCGTCCAGCTTGATCCGTACGGCCCGGGTCGTTACCTCGTAGCGGCTCATGTCTCCCGCCCTCCCCGGGCTTCTGCGGCCCTGGCGTGAGCGGTCAATCCCTCGACGGACGCGATCCGCGCGGTGTGGGGCGCCAGATCGCTCGCCTCGGCGGCGGAAAGGTACAGGTAACTGGACCGGCGGTAAAAATCCGCCACGCCCAGGGGTGATGCGTATCGGGCCGTACCCGCCGTCGGAAGGACGTGATTCGGGCCGGCACTGTAATCCCCGAAGGACACTGCCGTGGCGGCACCGAGGAATACTGCCCCCGCGTTGCGAACGCGGCCGAGATCCGCCCACGGATCCTCCGTCTGGATGCTCAAGTGCTCGGGGGCGAGGGCATTGGTCAACTCCCAGACCGTATCCTTGCCCGCCACCACCGCACCCCCCCAGTTCGACAGGGCCTCGTCGATGATCTCCCAGCGATCCAGGTCGGGCCCGAGACGCTCCATCTCGTCCAGGACATCTTGGGCCATCGAGGCATCGGTGGCCAGGAGATACACCCGGGCCTCGGGATCGTGTTCGGCCTGGGCCAGTAAGTCCAGGGCCACGAGCACGGGGTCCGCCGCCCCATCGCAGACCACCGCCAACTCCGATGGCCCCGCCAGCCCATCGATTCCCACACGGCCGTAGACCAGCTTCTTCGCGGCGGTCACGTAACTGTTGCCCGGACCGACGATCTTATCCACCGGCGCCAGGGTTTCCGTACCGTACGCCATGGCGCCCACGGCCTGCACGCCTCCCACGCGGTACATCTCCTCTACCCCCAGCAATCCGGCGGCCACCAGGATCCCCTCGGCCACGCTGCCATCGCGCCCGGGTGGGGTGCAGACGACGATTTCGGGCACCCCGGCAACCTGGGCCGGGATGGCATTCATGATGAGCGAAGAGGGATAGGACGCGCGCCCCCCGGGAACGTAAAGGCCCGCCCGCGCCAGGGGACGCACCAGCTGTCCCGACACGGAGCCGGCGGGCGATACCGTGGCGTACCCCGACGCCGATTGATGACGATGGAAATCGCGAATTCGCTCGATGGATATCTCCAGGGATCGGATCAACTCCGGCGCGGCCCGCTCCAGGGCTTCCCGGATCCGCTCCGGTGAGACCCGGAGTTCCGCGGGCGGGATGGCGACCCCGTCAAACTGCTCGGTGTACCGGGCGACCGCCGCATCCCCCCCGGTCCGCACGTCCTCCAGCACCGCCGCGGCCCGGGCCGTCACCTCGGGATCCAGTTCCGGGAAGCGGTCGGCACCGACGAATTCGCGTCGGAACGCCGCGGCTTCCATCAACCTAAGCAAAGCGATCTCCCCCTTCTGCTCGATTCCGTCCCCGGACCCGGCCCACCAGTTCCATGATGCGGGGTTTTACCTTCATGCTGACTCGGTTCACGATCAACCGCGCCGTAATCTCCGCCACGTCTTCCAGGAGGACCATGTCGTTGGACTCCAGGGTCTTGCCGGTGGAAACCAGGTCCAAGATCACGTCCGCCAGGCCCAC
>PWSR01000034.1 GCA_003563985.1 Clostridia bacterium
CCACAAATCTATGGGGAGATTCGCGGCCTCCCATACCACGGTGTATATGCCAACATTGCTCGGGCTTCGGACATCACCCTCGGTCTCCCGATTGCGCCAGGTGTCTGGCTACAGAACCCATGCCGCGCTTCATAGGGAGCTGGACACTTTGGGCGTGTAGGGTCATCCGGGTTAGAATACCCATAGGAGGGATCTCAGGATGGCTCAGAGGCAGTGGAAGTTGGAGTTGGAGGAGAAATTGGAGGTCGTGCTGCTCGGTCTCAAGGGAGAGGCCAGCGTTGTTAGCGCCGGGCTAAGCTAGCCCCATCCCGGGAGACGACCTCGGAGCCACGTGCAGAAAACGTCTGGAGAGCGAGCATACCCACAACGAGATCGCTCGACGGGTGGCTACCCTGGCCTTACCTGGAAAGGGAGACCTGGCCGGCGTTGACACACAAACAGTCCCTCTGGCCAGCACTCTCACTGACATCGCTTTGCTGCCATTCTGCCTGTCATGATAGCGGTAGGTCCACCGGCCGGACTGTAAACCCATTTTCCTGCGGCGTATATATCCGGCAAGGCGGTTTGTACTGAACTTCCCATGTTCAACATGCTGGTAACAACAGGGATCTCTCCCTCAAAGGACCAGCCGACAATCGAACCTTCCGAACTGCCTACCCACTCATGGATGGACCAGGGGGTACTGGAAAAACTAAAGAGCACCTTGTCCCCAAGATCGGGATAGAGGCCGGACGCAACCGTTTTGATGAATAGCTCTTCCACCCTCATCTTGAACTCCTCGTACCAGCCTTTGGCGCGAATTCGACTGGTCAATTCATAATCAAATAGGGTGCTGATGATAATGCCCGTCTTACCAGGGGGGGCTGCATCGGGGTCACGAAGTGCGGGGATCGATATCTCGAAGGTGTTGTAGTGACAGAACCGATCCAACCAAGCGTAGAGGTCTTCCTTGTGAACGGTATCCCAACGCTGCAACAGGGCTTGCAACTCGGTGGTATGTACTGTCCCCAGCCCTCGACGGTCCGGTGTATAAAACACATGACCACTGGTCCTCTCGCGAAAGAACGCTGGCGCAAGATCCGCCGCAAGAAATACCGACAACACTGACTCGGCACCCTTGTGGGCCAGTATTGCCTGCTTTGTTGTTCTGAATTTATCCAAAGCCCGTACTTCTATACTCTCATCGTTGGTCATCGTATAGAGGGCCTTAAGATCCCCAGTCCAGATCATCTTATTATATCGATACTCGCTTCCTGCAGAATCTTTGAGTGTCTTGTTCCGTGCATCAACGTACACAATTTCTGTCCCGTACCGTATCTCGCCTCCCCGCACTCCGACAGCTTCGACCATCTTGTCGATAAAGGCTCCCACCCCGCCTTTGGGGTAAATGTAGTCGTCGTATAGGGCGAAATAGCTCAAGGCAAAGAATGCGGGGGTTCCTCTGAAGAAGTGCTGCCCAATAATGTCCTTCAGGGACTGATTTGCCGCCAAAGCGTCCAGGTGATCCTCGAAAGGGATGCTCATCCTGGTAATGCGGTACATCGTTCTCACAAACTTCAGCATCCAGGCGAGAACCGAGGGAGCCATGGTGAGAATATTCCGTTTCTCTTTCGCGAAGAGGGGATTATCGACGCCATAGAGGACCTTCATATCCTCAATGATCTCGCGAATGGCCTGGATGATCCGATCGACCTCGTCCGTGCTTTCCGGGTACAGATCCTTTAGCACATCGGCATAGAGGGAAAGGCTGTTTTCCCCATCAACCTTGAGCATCTTGTCTTCAATCCCCAGGCTGATGGGGTTTGGCAGAATCTCAATGTCCAGGGCAAATTCCTTGATGAGAGGTTGCACAAGACCGGCGTTCACCAATCCCCGCGCTCCCGCTTCAAAGCGGAAACCGTCCCGTTCAAAGGAGTTCATCAGCCCGCCACATTGTTCGTTCTTTTCAATGAGGAGAACTTCTTTGCCCTTATCCGCGAGACTTAACGCAGCAGTCAAACCTGCGATGCCTCCACCCACGACAATGACGTCCTTTTGTATCACAGTGCTACACCCATTTCGTCTAGTATCTCTCGGGTCTTTCTCCAGAGAGCTTCTGCTACCTCCGCATCCCGAGCCGGGGGTGTTAGTTCTTCTTCTGTCGTCAGGTGGAAAAAGGAATCGCTGGTGTGCCTGACTTCCGGAGAAGTCCCGAGATAGTATAGGGCTTCGGCGGAAGCTTCTGGAGAACCCGAGTATTTGTCAATTACGTTCCGTTTGAACCATCGGTACAACGGTCCGTTGTCCTTGCCGGACTCGGTCCGGACCATGCCAGGATGCATCGCGTTGATGGTTACGTCATAGGGCGCCAGTTGCCCGGCGAGAATATGCATGGATAGTATCTGCGCCAGCTTGCCGGCTCCATACGCCTTAATCCCGGAATAGCGTCGTCTCGTCCACTGCAGATCCTCGAGATCTAGGCCCCATACTGCAAAGCGATATGCCTCCGAACTCACAAGGATAATTCTTCCCGCCCGGTCCCGCCGATACTTTGGCATAAGCATCTTGGTAATAATCAAGGGGCAAAGATAATGGATCGCAAAATTGACCTCCAGGCCTTCTGGGGTCTCTTCGCGCGATTCGAGATGTACTCCCGCATTGTGGATCAACACATCCACCGGTCTTTCCAGGGACAGGATGCATTGCCCTACTCGCTGTATATCTTGCAATCGCGTCAAATCCGCGATGATATGTTCTATCGGGATACCGAATTCTTCGGCGATTTCCCTGCGGACCCGCTCGGATTTTTCCTCATTCCTGTTCACCATGATGATATCGGCACCCATGGCAGCATACTTGCGGGCAGTACGATATCCAATACCCGCGGTAGCCCCGGTTATCGCGACGAGTTTATCCCGGATCGGCTCGGTGTGTCGGCTGGGATGCCGTTTCATGTTGGCGATCATTGCGAAAACATTTGACCACTTGTACTGGGCCCAGTATTTTCGTATTGCTGAATTCATTGCGAACGAGTCCTTTGCGCACGTTTCCCAGCCAAGCACGTGGGCACTACACTGAGAATACGCCGCCTTTTCTATTGTAAATTCCCTCTATTTGCTATTATCTTAGTGCATTACATTTTTAGCTTCAATGTTGGGGTCCGGCGCCCCCCCGAGACCCGATACCGAAGCCCATCTTGTTATAAGGCGTAGTGACGCTCGCGCCCGAGGGGACAGGGCGAAGGTGGGACGCGGCGGGCATCGTTGCCGTCCGGGGTTGCCCACAGTTAGAAGGTACTGCGATCCCATCGCCCTTTCACCGAGGCGGCATGAGCTGACGGCGAACACCGGTGATGATGTCGCGATGGGGGTCGCACGTTGGGGTGTACATGTAAGGTTTCTAGCGGGCAGGAAGAAGTCGACAATTACGAGAAGCGCATTGTAGACTCGCAGCGACTTCCGGACAAATGGAAAGTGAAGAATTCATAACAAAGAAGATTCTCAGGTGAGCGTTTCCGTTGGGACAGGGTGGCACGGGCGCGGGATCGCAGTGCGCCTTACGGCCTCAATGGGTGTTGTGAAGCGCTCACCTTGCCGGAGGTCACCTGGGGTTACGGCCAGAAGCGAGATGGCGTCGTCTATGAAGACCGGGTTCGGATCGAGACCCAGATGGCTCGATTCTCGTCGAGGCCGGTAATCGGCGGTGACTCGCGGGCACCGGGGATCGGCAAAATGCAACGGCGAAATCGATGATGCGAGCGCCGGTGCATCGGAAAGCGATCGGGAATGCAGTATCTTTCGAAGCATCTTGGCAGAGGGAGTATCGTTGCCCGCGAGTCCATACTGACCCGGGACGTGGTTCGAAGATGGGGGCTTAGATCTCTTTTATGAAGACAAGACTTGTTCTGGCTGGCTTTTTGGTCATCATGGCAGGAATGATAGGCTTCGCCGCCTTTTCCCCGGAAGCCTTTGCCGCGCTTCTGAGACACCCGTCCATGTACAGACACGCCCGCTTTGTGCACATTGCGGCGGTTACACTGTTCTTTGCCAACGCAGTAGTAGGTATATTGTGGGAGCAGCGAAGCCTCGCCACCGGCAGCAAAGAAGTGATCTTGCACACCTACAACACCGTGACCCTACTGGACTCCCATCTTTCATCTCCCCTTATCATACTTTCGGTATTGGGGGGACTTTCCCTGAGTTTCAATGTGGGTGCGCTGTGGCAAATCGGCTGGCTTTCCGTAGGTTTTCTTCTCTTCTTACTGTCCGGCCTATTCTGGATCGTCAGCGACATTCCAACCCAGTACAAGATACGGCAACGGATCTCTAACCTCGAACCGGGAGATCCGACGCTTCCCGATGAACTGATACGCCTCCTGAGGCTGCGTTGCTGGGTCAGCATGGCGGGCGTGGTTCCATTGTTAATCGTGTTCGTACTGATGGTGTACAAGCCGGAAATCACGGCGGTAGCAGACTGGTTCCGATAACCCAACGGCTACGAGCTGCCATTTCCCGGGTGCAGCACGGACGAAGATCGTTCGTATCAACCTTCCAGGTCCCATCCCCGGTCGCCCGGTTGTAGAACCCGACGAAGCGCTCGACGCTTTCGTCCTGGGGCTTTCATGTCCCGGGGCTCTGCACCCGGGTTGGAACGATTCTTGGCGGATGCCAAAGGTCTGTTGCATCTGTCACCGATGCGCCGGAACAGGCGATGGTCAACGGGAGTGCAGCGGATCCCAAACGACAAACCCGCTAAGCCAGATCCGATTCTCCCATTAGAGTGCCTGTGACTCCCTCTCAGCACCAACCCCAACATGGCCCCGATGAGGATCACATTGACCTGCCGGCGGAGTTTCATACCCTGCCTGTAAGCAGTAAGGGGCCGGGCTTCCATTTTGATAGCAGTCGCAGCCCGGGCGATCCGGGAAGAAGGGGCCCAGACCACCTGTGGATACGCTACCACGGTGGGAGGCAGTGGTTCCCGAGCAATATGGTGATGAGAAGGACGTGGGGGAACCGATCGGAACCCCGGTGCACGTAAGATGCAGGCCTTTGTCGGAAACGATGGCTGCGGTCGAGGCACCCGAATACCTGGGAAGAGGGCCCGGCGAACGCAGCCCAGATGTCTCGATGGGTTTGCGAATCACGTATCAGCAGCGCCGGATCGATACGGCAGAGGGCCTCGACGGGGGCCGTCGCTTCTCAGCAGAAGCGGCGCCAGGAGGGCAAGGGAATTTCGCTGGGAGGGGTAGGAGGCCTTTGCCGCGCGGCATCTCGCCCGTTTCGGTCTGATGTATTCGTCCTGCGACGCCGCCTGCGATTCTTTACGACAGCAAGCCAACATGGACGAGGAGGTGCCGGTGACCTGGGGGATCCTCCGGGATGGCCGCGAGGCATTGCTCCGTATGAATCGCGGCAACAAGGAGAGGGAGGAGGGTTGCTTCGCGTATCGGACCCATGTCGTGCGCAGGGGGTTCCCACTTCCCCGGTGGTGGATGAAGAGGGTGGAGACGCTGTTGCCGGGTAGTGAGCGTATCCGGTGCAATTTGGGCAAAATGGAAAACGGCCTGGACAAGGTCCCGGATCCGGTTCGCCCGGGGTTGAAAGTGTATCGCCGGGCTATTCGCCCGGCACCGTCCTCCCGTGCCCGCGAACGTCGCCTGCCGTGCGGTATCGATCGTTACGAGAACAGTACCGCGGGGTGCTAACGAACCCGAAGGACGGGGCGGCAGCGGGTCCGGCGCACCTGCAGTTGCCCCACGGCATCAGGGGAGGATTCCCACTGCAACCCGCTGGATGGTGTCTCGGTGGGGAAAGTCGGCGGGTAGAGGTGATACCGCGTTCCCGGATCGAAGGGCCGTGTTGCAAGTGGGTATTCGGCGCGTTCCCAGGACCAGCGCCACTGGCGCGGGTCACCTCCGGCGAGCACGCGCAATGCCAACTCCAAGCCTACAAGGATGGGACGAAGTTTCGGCACAAAGGATCTCCCTCCGACCGCGTGGAATGACGTAAGACGCGGTGATCGCGCAGTCAAGGAGGGAAGAATATCATGAACGAAGGTATCCCGCTCGGGGTTAGTTCGTGTTTATTGGGCAATCCCGTCCGCTACGATGGAGGCCATCAACGGGATCGTTACATCACTGATACCTTGGCTCCCTACTTCTTCTTTGTGCCCGTGTGTCCGGAGGTCGAAAGCGGTTTACCCGTGCCCCGCGAAACCATGCGACTCGTGGCAGCCGAAGGTGAGCCCGTGCGACTGATCACCTCCCGCACGGCCCAAGACCTTACCGAACAAATGGAATCCTGGTGCCGCCAACGGGTGGAAGAACTGGCCTCGGAGGAACTCTGCGGATTCATCTTCAAAAAAGATTCTCCCAGCTCCGGACTGCACCGAGTCAAACTCTACCACCCCTCGGGACAATCATCCCGCCGGGAAGGCCGCGGCTTGTTCGCCGAGGCCTTCGTGGGTCGCTTTCCCCTCATTCCGGTCGAAGAGGAAGGCCGCCTCCACGATGCGCACCTGCGAGAGAATTTCATCGAACGTGTCTTCGCCCTGAAACGATGGCGCGATTTCTTGAGCGAGGACCCCGACTATCGCGCACTCATCCAATTTCACACCGCCCAGAAGCTGCTGATGATGGCCCATGATCCGAGCAAGTACCAAGCCATGGGTCGCTTGGTCGCCCAGGGGAAAGAAGTGCCCAGGGACGAACTGTTGAATACCTACGGCCGCCTCTACTTACAGGCCTTGCAATCCTTCGCCACCGTGAAAAAGAACACGAATGTGCTCCAACACATACTGGGGTATTTCCGAGAGCACCTCACGTCGGATGAAAAGGCCGAGCTCCTGGAAATCCTGGAGGACTACCGTGCGCACCAGGTGCCAATAACAGTGCCCCTGACGCTGGTGAAACACTACATCCGAAAATATGGCATTGCATACTTGCAGGGCCAAGTCTACCTCTCACCCCATCCGGCCGAACTCATGCTGAGGAACCACGTCTGATAGTGGAGGGGAGAGACCGCGTGAATCCAGATCGGATGCGGCCGTTGAACGATCGAGAACCGCGCTCGGGACCGGTGATCTACTGGATGCAACGGGACCACCGCGTCCGGGATAACTGGGCCCTGCACTATGCGCAACGACGAGCCCTTTCCGCCGGAACGCCGCTGCATGTGGTTTTCATCCTCGCGCCCAGATTCCTGGGCGCCAAGGTGCCCCACTACCGATTCATGCTCCGAGGACTCCAGCAAGTCGCCGAAGCCCTCAACGAGCTGGAGATCGGATTTCATCTCCTGAGTGGAACGCCCGAGGCCACTTTACCCGCCTTCTGCCAGGCGATCGAAGCCGGACTCCTGGTCTCCGATTTCTCGCCCTTGCGTGGATGCCGGGCCTGGCGGGAGGCGGTGGCCGAGAGGATCGATATTCCCCACCACGAGGTAGACGCTCACAACGTTATGCCCCCTTGGATCGCTTCCCCGAAGCGCGAATACGCAGCACGGACCCTCCGCCCCAAATTGCGACGAATCCTGGGAGACTGGCGGACTCCGGTGCCCGCTGTGCAGCGGATGCCCTCGCCTTCGACTACGGGTTCGACGGAGGTCGACTGGGGAGGTCTCGTGGACTCCCTGCAGTGCGAAGACCCGGGCGCCCCGATTGCCCTCGTTGAGCCGGGCGAGCGGGCCGCGTACGCAGCCATGGAGGCTTTCTTGGAAGATGGTCTGTCCGAGTACGATCGGTTGAGAAATGATCCCAACGAGTCCGGCCAGTCCGGTCTCTCGCCCTATCTGCATTTCGGCCACCTGGGCCCCGGTGAGTTGGTGGAGCGTGTCCTCGCCATGGGTGAGGCCGGGCTCGCCGTCGATGCCTTCCTCGAAGAAGTCCTGGTGCGTCGAGAACTGGCGGAGAATTTCTGCCACTACGAACCGCATTACGACCGGGTGGACGCGTTTCCCGATTGGGCAAAGAAGACCCTGGCCGCCCACGCCCAGGATCCCCGGGAGTACCTCTACACCCGCGGACAGTTGGAAGCGGCCCAGACCCATGATCCCCTGTGGAACGCGGCCCAGCGTCAACTCGTCGTCACGGGTAAGATCCACGGCTATCTCCGCATGTACTGGGCCAAGAAGATCCTTGAGTGGACGAATTCCCCGGCTACCGCCATGCGCATCGCAATCGATTTCAACGACGGATATTCCTTCGACGGGAGAGATCCCAACGGGTATGCGGGGATCGCCTGGAGTATCGGTGGCGTTCACGATCGGGCCTTTGCCGAGCGTCCGATTTTCGGCAAGATTCGATACATGAGTGTGCAGGGGAGTCGAAGGAAGTTTGACGTCGACAAGTACGTTTCGTCCATGGCCCAACTCGAGCCCTTCCCCTTCGACGAAGGGAACGATGATTAATCCCCGTAAAGAATGGGAGGGTCGAACCTGCCCGCGCGCCCAGGGACGCCGGCCTCGAGCGGATCGTCTCGAAGGGATGGGGATGCCGATCCTCCGTAGCGACCGTGGCCTCGGAGGGCAAGGGATTCGGCGGGATGGACTCGACACGGCTAAACCACGCCCAGGAGGCATGCGGAGGGGTTTTCCTGTGCGAACCACCCCCTTCTTGTCCCCTCACCCAGATGATCCGCGAACGGATGACCGCGGACGCACCAGCGTGCAGGGTCCCGATGCACTCGGATAGCTACGGCGCAAACGGGTTGGATCCAGAGGACCCGAGCGGGCGCACGCGCCGCTATAGCGGTCGGATTACTGATCGTGCGGGGAGGTTATCGAGGTGATATTCGGAGAGAGTAGCAACCATCTTGAGGCCGTGGAGGAGGTTCGTGGACTTTAGGGTAATGGTCCCCTGTAACGCCATCTCGACGGAGCCGGTCCGAGGGGAACCGGCCCGCGCGGGGTGGCTTTCAAATCGATGGCGTTCGCGAGCGGAAAACGGGGGGGTTGCTGGCGCTAAGAAAGCAGGCGATCGTTGAAATGCGTACCTGGCGTTTGCGGTCCACGCGAGCCTATCGCGGAGGATGCCGCGATGCAGGGGATTGTCTGGGCCGTTGCAGGGGTCCGTCGCCGTTGATGCGATCCGAGGAATGGGCCGGGAATGCCCCATCCTGCTCCCGATGCATCCAGCAGGACGAGCGAATGAAAGGACCGTGCCCGGGGTAGTACGAATAACATAGGCTACGGGGCACAATCGCATTGGCTCTGCGGTCCCATGAGAACGCAGATTTCTGTGCGCCGGTGCGCTCCGCCATGTCTGCAAGAGAAGCCGGCCAGAATCGCCTGGGAGGGTTACACTATGACGGTCACCGAGGGGATCATTGCCAGGACGAATCGATACGGGGCGCACAACTACCGCCCGCTTCCGGTCGTGATCAGCGAGGCCGAGGGGGTATGGGTGCGGGATCCGGAGGGCAACCACTACATGGATATGCTCGGGGCCTATTCCGCCCTGAACGTCGGTCACCGCCATCCCCGGGTGATCGCCGCCCTCAAGGAGCAGGCCGACCGGGTTACGTTGACGTCCCGCGCCTTCGAGAACGCCAAGTTGGGCGAGTTCTACGAAAGAGTCTGCCAGGTCACCGGTAAAAACAAGGTCCTCCCCATGAATACCGGGACGGAGGCCGTGGAAACTGCCATCAAGAACGTCCGCCGGTGGGCCTATCGATCCAAGGGTGTTCCCCGGGATATGGCGGAGATCATCGTCTGCGCCGACAACTTCCACGGGCGAACGACCACGGTAATATCCTTTTCCTCCGAGGCATCCTACCGGGCGGATTTCGGTCCGTTTACCCCGGGATTCGTCATCGTCCCGTACGGCGACATCGAGGCCCTCGAGGCTGCCATCAACGAAAACACGGCCGCGTTCCTCGTCGAACCGATGCAGGGGGAGGCGGGAATCCGGATCCCGCCCCCGGGATACCTCCGGCAGGCCTATGACGTGTGCCAGAAGAATAATGTCCTCTTCGTCGCCGACGAAATTCAGACGGGCTTCGGGCGCACGGGGAGGATGTTCGCCTGCGATTGGGAGGACGTCGTACCCGACGTATACATCATGGGTAAAGCCCTGGGCGGCGGTGTATACCCGGTATCCGCCGTGGCGGCGAACGACGATATCATCGGCCTGTTCGAGCCGGGTTCCCACGGTTCCACCTTCGGAGGCAACCCCCTAGGCGCCGCCGTGGGCATCGTTGCCCTCGATGTACTGGAGGAAGAGAACCTGGTCGACAACTCCAGGACCTTGGGCGACTACCTGCAGGAAGAACTCCGGCGCGTCGTCACTACGCCGCACCTGGTAGAAATCCGGGGTAGGGGGCTTTTCATCGGTATCGAGTTGGATTGCAGCGCAAGACCCTACTGCG
>PWSR01000066.1 GCA_003563985.1 Clostridia bacterium
AGTATCGCATGCATCACGCGAACCGTGGTCGGGCTTAACCCGCCCGAACCATCTTTCTTGCCTTGGGTCAGCAGATACTCGTAGAATTCTTCCAGATCCTCTGCTGTCAATTCGGACAATTCAATATCCCCGATACGCGGATTGATGGTGCTTCCGATATGAAACCGGTAGACGTCCTTTGTTGACGGACTGTACTGGGAATCGCCGTATTCTCGCATCCATACATCCAATAGTTCTGCAGCTGTCACGTTGAGCACTCCTTCGCGAATCTATGACCCGTCTATGAGTTTAGTACACCAAAGGCCAATGCAATTCCTCCGGGTAGGATCTGGGCATATTAGCCCCGCTTCTCTGGTCCTATTTTGGTCTTGATTTGGTCTTGTAACAAGACCAAACGGCTGTTTTCAAGACCACGGCACTCCACAAGGTTGGAAGGAATTTCGCTGATATAGCGGGCTTTTTTGGGATTCGCCAACAACGAGAAAAAGCGTTGCGCGCGCATGGGGTTCAAGAGGTCCGGGGTTCAAATCCCCGCAGCCCGACAGCATAATCTCCCGTCCTTCTAAGGATGGGAGATTTCTTTTTGGGTTATTTATGAGATCATGTCTGCTACAGTTTTTGCTGTCGATGAAATGGAAATCGACCCCAAAACGGGGGTGCGGACAGAATATGGGACTCTTGGGGAGTAGGGCAGGAGTGTGCGTGTATTGGAGCGAACAACACCGTTCCTTAATCGTCTTGCTGGCGCCGCGGTGCGGGGCGCACTCCAAGGGCACCTCATCCCGGCGCTGACACGGGCAAGTTTGAGCAATGCTGAACCTAGAGATAATCGGCCTTAAGAATTCTCACCTAAGATCCTTTCTGCTTCTTCCATATTTCTTATGATGGGCACATTGAAAGGGCATCGGCTCTCACAGTTACCACAGGCAAAGCAGTCGCTTCCGCTGTGGGCTAGGTTCGAATAGTGGCACCGGATGGATGGTGGTATATTGTCTGAATCCAAAAGAGCGATGTCCAAGTATTTGTGAACTGCTGCAATGTCGATCCCTGCCGGACAAGGCTGGCAGTGATTGCAATACACACAGCTTCCTTCAAAGCGGCGATATGTACTCCCGAGACTTGCGCTATAATCCTTCTCCGACTCGCTAATTTCAAAGTAGCGCACGGCGTCCAGCACTTCATCCGCTGTCTGGCAGCCTAGCAATGCGCTGGCTACTGCCGGATTTGAAAGGGCATAGTGGATACATTGGGGCACGGTGAGTGGCTTAGCAAAGGGAGTGTGCTCAGGCAAGATCAATTTGCCGGCACCGAGAGTTTTCATTGCAGTGATGCCGATCTGCTCTTGTTTACACAACTCGTATAGTTCCGCCCGCTTAGGGTCCATCGCCCCTGATAGTTCGCACTCAGAGGCGTCTTCGCGATGTTCTTCGGATAGAAACATATCAAAGGCTGGATTTATGCTGAACATTAACATTTCGGGCAACCCGGTTTTGATTACCTTAATTGCCATCGCTGGGTTGTGGGAACTAAAACCGATATGGCCGATGTAGCCTTGAGTCTTGAGATGCTCTACGTACGTGACGAACTCAGTTTCAAAGACCTCCTTATAATCCTCCTCCGAGTCAATGAAAAACATCATCCCAAGGTCTATGTAACCGCCAAAAATGCGCAAGATATCGTCGAAGTATCGTCTTACTGTAGGTATATGCCGGCTTATATCATACTGTTGCCTAACACCGGTAGAGCCTATATGCCCTTGCACTATAATGTCTTTGCGTCTATTCCCTAAGGATTTGGCAATGTTTTCCCGGATTTCTTTGCCGGGCATGAAGACATCCAAGATGTTTACGCCATGCTCCAAGGCAGTGTTGATCGTGCTCTCGACCTGGGCGTATGTCTTACCGTCGAGGTTTTCACATCCGAGGCCAATCGCGCTAATCTTTAGATCCGTCTTCCCAAGTCTTCTAAACAGCATCTGTAGCAGTCCTCCCGTTTATTCGATGCATTGAGGTCTCGCCCGCGGCACGGGTGGAATATGATGCTTACACCTGTGCCGCCAGAGGTTCCACCTTTCCGTCACCAGGAGGAAAGAGAGGGCAACGGTGCCAGAAACCGACCCCCTCTGGCAGATAGAAGGTCAAGGTGTGGGTGCTGACAGAGTTGCTGCATGCCACCCCTCGAAGCCGCCGCTTCCCGGGAACGGGTATGTATCGTCGTGATCCCTATTCACGGCCGGTAAGTCGGAGCATGCCTCCAGCATCCATCTCAACACCGGAGACATGGGTCTTGTGCGCCCAGAGTTTGATCGGGTGGTAAAGGTACAACCACGGCGGGTTTTCGTGGAGCCAGGAGAGGGCCTCGCCGTAGGCCACCTCTTGATCGTTCGGCTCGTGCGCCCGGCCGGCCTCTTCGATCAGAATATCTGCGGTCTCGTCCACCACGCCCTGCCACCACAATCCCCGGGCGCGCGAGGAGATCTTCTCCCACATAACCCGATAGGTGCTCAGGGGGCTGGAATCAAATATGCTCAGGTGCCCGATGTGCTTCGAGCCCACTTCCTGCGCGTATTTCGGACGATCCTCCTGATCATCGACCCGCAGGCGGATGCCGATGGCGCCCAGTTGGTCCACGATCATCTCCGTGACCTGCAGTGCACGGTCGGGGATTATATGGGGGGTGCGGACCTCGAGTACGCTCGGCATCTCGACGTTCTCGAGAAGGCGGGTAGCAGCGACGGGATCGTAGGGATGGGGTACCAGCCCTTGCGGGTAACCGAGATGATTGGGACTCACGATCGTCGCGGCGGGGACGGCCATTCCGCCCCAGACCTCGTCAATGATGGCGCCCACGTCGACGGCTAGGTTGATGGCGAGGCGGGCCCTGGAATCCTTGAAGGGTTCGGAGAATCCGTTGAAGAATCCAGTGACCGAGAGCGTGTTCAGGTTCTTTCTCGCGGTGAGACCGGAAAGATCGACGGGGTGGGGTAGCGTCTCCAGTCCGGTGGCCAGGTCCACCTCTCCAGACTGGATGGCACGCAGGCGGTCCTCCGGTTCCTCTACCTGCTGGATGACGATCCTCGGGTAGCGGCGGTCACCGGCGGAATCTGTGGCCACCAGGGTGAGGGAATCCCCGGGGGTATACGCCTCCACCCGATAAGGCCCCGTACCGACGGGTAGCGTTCCGAGCCCGGGCCCCTCGCCGACCACGACGCCGGCACATACCTCTGGAATATAGGACATGGGCTCCTCACTCACCATGGTAACGGTGTGTCGATCCGTTGCCTCCAAGTGCAGGGCGCCGAAGTAGGGTACGTACGGGCCCTCCATTTCGAAGGGGCCCTCGGCGTCCATCAGGCGCCGGCATGCGTACAACACATCTTCTGCGGTGCATGCGCGGCCGTCGTGGAACTGCGCATTCTCCCGGAGGTGGAAGATCCACCGGCGCCCGTCGTCCTCTACGGTCCATGATTCCGCGAGGCCCGGCTCGGGGTGGCAATTGCGGAGGGTGACCAGGGGCTCGTAGATTAGGGCGGCGATGGTTTGTTTCTCCGCCTGATCCGAAGCGCTTTCGGGCAGTGGAATCTCGACCGCGGGTTGGGCAATTCTAAGGGTATCCGTGCGTGGATCGCTGGCTGCGGTGGTCAAGTTGGAATCTCTCCAATCTCGTGCAATGGTGAACGGCTTGGTTTCGCGGATGGGCATGCGGGCGATAAGATTCTTTCGACGTCTCCCGGGGGATATCGAGATGGGCGATGGACCCACTTTCGTTTGTGTGGGTGCATCGCGGCCCCTAGCAATACCGGCTGGCCTTCGAACTCGCGCCGAGACTCAATTCATCCGGGGATCCAAGGCATCCCGCAGTCCATCACCCAAGAGATTGAAACTGAGAACGGTTATGGTGATGGCGAGTCCGGGAATGGTGGCCATCCACCAGGCGACCCGCATGTAGCGTTGCGCACCGGATAGCATGCGTCCCCAGCTCACGTCGGGGGGTTGGATACCCAGCCCGAGGAAGCTGAGAGCGGCCTCCGAGACGATGGGTGCAGATATAGTCAACGATGCATATACGATGATCAGTGGCAGAATGTTCGGGAATATGTGGCGGGCCATGATACCCACATCACTCAGGCCCAGGCCGCGGGCGGCCTCGACGTATTCCCGCTCGCGCAGGGATAAGACCTCTGCCCGCACGAGCCGGGCAAACTGCGGCCAACCCACGACACTCAGCGCGATGATTACGTTGACGAGTCCGGCCCCCCAGATGGCCATGATCGCCAGAGCGAGGAGGATGCCGGGAAAGGAGATGACCGCGTCGGCAATACGCATCAGGATGGTATCGATGCGCCCCCCCATGAAGCCGGCTATCATTCCCACCGTAATGCCGACAACACCACGCAGGATCATTACGCCGATGCCAACCAGCAGCGATATGCGACTGCCATGGACTACACGGGAGAAGACGTCACGCCCCAGATCGTCGGTCCCGAAGTAATGCTCGCTGCTTGGGGGTTTCAACTGGTCTCGCAAACTTTGGTCCGTCGGGCTATGGGTCGCAACCAAGGGCGCAAAAATGGAGATTAGCAGGATGAATATCAATAGAATGGCCCCGATGACGGCGGTTCGGTTCCGCAGCAACCGCTGGAAGGACTTTCGCCAAAGTGAGACCGACTCGGTTTCGATGATTTCCAGTTCCGACTTTCCGATTCTATCTGCCATCGCCCGTCACGCCCCTCATCCGTATCTGATTCTGGGATCCACGAACGCGTAGATCAGGTCAACCGCCAGGTTGATCAGGCAAAACATCGTCGCGAACAACATAAGATTACCCATTATCATCGGCGTATCACGATGCATCATGCCCTGGTAGGCCAGCTGTCCCAATCCCGGGTAGGCGAAGACTCGTTCGATGACCACCGTACCTCCGAGGCGGAAACCCATTTGGAGGCCGATGACCGTGATGACAGCAATGAGTGCATTCCTCAGCGTATGCTTGTAGATTACCACACGCTCGGAGAGTCCCTTTGATCGGGCTGTGCGCACGTAGTCTTGCCGTATTACCTCTAACATGGTGGATCGGGTAACCCGCATGATGGTGGCCATACCGCTAGTCCCGAGGGTAATGGCCGGGAGAATGAGGTAGGTAAATCCCCGGCGCCCGGACGCGGGTAACCACCGCAAGTGCAAGGCGAAGAGCAAGATGAGCATCATCCCCACCCAGAAGTTGGGCATGGATAGCCCGAGGAGGCTGCCGACGCGTGAAATGCTATCGATAAACGAATTCTGGCGAGTCGCCGACAGAACGCCCACCGGAATGGCCACACCCACGGAGAAGATCACGCTGAGCCCCGCCAACTGCAGCGTGGCCGGCAAGCGACGGAGCAAGTCGGGCAAGACGGGACGTCCCCAAGATATGGAACGGCCCCAGTCCCCCTGGAGCACCCCGAGGAACCAATCGACGTATTGGACCGGGAGTGGGCGATGAAGCCCGAGATTCTCCGCGATCCGGTCAATCTCCTCGTCGGAGGCATCGGGAGGCGCCAGCATGCGTGCGGGATCGCCGGGGATTGCGTACACAAGGGAAAATACTAGGATGGAAATGAGAAGGAGGACGGGAATTAGTTGCAACACACGTTTTAATGCGTAGTTGAACAAAGTATGCACCTCCGGAACCGAAGGGATTCGGGGGGTACTGGCCCCCCGAATCCCCCGGATCTCTTGGGGAGATCGTTGTTAGTCGGCGAGATAAGCGTCCATTAGGCTCCGGAAATTGAAGTAGATGGAGTACTCGAAATCCCGAAGATCCGGTGACTGTCCCAGCGCGCGCTGATGGTGATAGATGAACACATAGGAGGCATCTTCGACGACCATCTTCTGGGCCTCGCTGTAAAGCTCCTTGCGCTTGCTTTGCTCGGTCGTCTGCAGGGCCTCTTCGATGATGGCGTCGAATTCGGGGTTTTGGTAGAACTGGCGATTCGCCCCGTGGGGGGGAACGGAATTGCTGTGGAACTGACGCCACATGAAGTCGTCGGGATCGGTTACGGCATTCCAACCCGTCTGGAACATTTGCGACTCCCCGGTCCGCATTTGATCCCAGAAGGCGCCACCCTCGAGGACGTTGATGTTGACGTCGATGCCGATTGTTGCCAGCTCTTCCTGGATGATTTCACACAGCTGAACGCGGACGCTATCCTCGATCACGTATAGTTCTGCTTCGAACCCGTCGGGGTATCCGGCATCTGCCAGGAGTTCCTGCGCCCGGGCCGGATCGTACTCGAAGCGCGGGACATTGGGCTCGTGGGCCCAGTGTCCGGGCGGAATCGGCCCGTAGGCGGGCTCGCCCAGTCCGTGCATGACGTAGTCGATGATGTCCTCGCGCGGCATCATATGGGCGATGGCTTGGCGGACACGGACATCGTCCGTCGGTTCACCCAGGTTGACATGGATACCCATGGATTGGAAGCCCATCTGGCTGCGCCGGGAGACGACCACGTTCTCGTCGGCCTCGGTGATGGCCACCTGCACGGGGTCAATTTCCTCGTTAATGTGAATCTCTCCGGTCTGCAGTTCCACGGTCCGCGTGGTGGCGTCGGGGATGGGTCGGAAGATTACCCTGTCCAACTTGGGTCGACCCTGCCAATAGTCGTCGTTGGCTTCCAAGATGATTTCCTCACCGGTGCGCCACTCGACGAACTTGAAGGGACCAGTCCCCAGCGGGTTCATGTTGGTGTAGTCGTCTCCGTAGGGGTTATCGTCGGTTGCGTGTTCCTCCGAGTAACTCTTGCTGACGATGTCCGCCCGGAGACGGTACAGGAAGGGCATGTTGGGCGCCTCGAGATGGAAGGTTAGGCTGTAATCGTCGTGAACCTCGATTTCGACGATGGGTGCATAGTGGGAGAAGTTACTGGCGGCTGCGTCTGGATCCCGCAGTGTATTGTACGTGTACTCCACGTCCGCGGTAGTTAGTTCTTCCCCGTTGTGGAACAGTACCCCTTCGCGCAGTTTCACCTCGTAGGTTTGCGGATCGATAACGTTTACCTCTTCAGCGAGGACGTACTCGATCTCCAGGGTTTCGTCATCCCATGAGATGAGGGAATCGTGGACCAGGGTTTGCACGTTGCGGGCGGCTACGGTGCCAGCCCCGAATCGGGGGTCCAGGCGGTGAGGCTCTGAGCTCACACCGATGTAGACGATCTGGTCGCGAGTTGGTTCCGCGACGGGTTCCTCGTCGGGTTCCTCCTCCTCTTCCTCGTCGACTTCCTCGTCGGGCTCTACCGGTGGATCGGCGGGCGCTCCACAGCCGACGGTGAAAAATAGTAGGAACAGCGACATAAGAATGGCTAACCACATCCACTTTGTGACTCGCAAGTTCTCTCCCCCTTAATCTGGGTACGGGATAATATGCTGGTAGACCGGTCCTGGCTCCCTCCCTCGAGCCGAAACGGATCTAGCCGCTTGGGCCCATACGAGATAATGAACTACGAATGCTGTTTCTCGATTCCCTTGTACCTCCCTTAATGCGTTATGTTTCGATCTGCAATCTCGTTTTCCTGCCCATGAGGGCTAAGTGGCCCGGCAATATTCACCAGGCGGATATTCCCTTTCGACGTTACTCCGCGCGTCGTATTGGCGATTACGGGCCTGGCCCTTCCGCCAATTCACCCCGGGATGCGCCTTGCGCTGGCGGAACGCTGGATGCGATGATGCTTCCCATTTGTGCGCGTTGCCAGGTCGTTATGTCCCCCGGTTGCGCTGGTGAAGGTTGGGTCTTGGCGGACCCACCCGATTGCGAATTTCGACCGTATGGTCCTCGATCCTATCCTGCCTCACCGCCTGCACCGGAGGGGCAAGGCAATGCACACGCGCAGGTGAAGTCAATGGATGGCTTCGGTTCTCACTGTTTGGCCGGGCGAATTCTTAATCGATTGCCGGGTGACTTGGGGCAATTCTTTGCGCCACAAACGGAATAAGTCACGCGAAGACTGCGGGATTCGGCATGGGTTGGTCTCCCGAAGTCTGCTCAAAACAATGGGATGAGGTCGAGCCCGTCATCGCGGTATCCGAGGTACCGGAGGGCACCGGGAGCCTGTGATCGGGAGCACGAATCTTCGGGAAGATAAAGGATGACTTTCTGCGCGACCGGGATCATTTTGGGATCCCGGGGAGGATTTTAATCACTCGATGAATAAACGCCTAGATAGCCGAAGTATTGGCTTTCTTGTCGACAACTATTGGCGCAGGTTAGGGGAAAGGCGGATTCATCTATGAAGTTCTTGATCCTCGGCGGGGGCGGCGTCCAGGGCGCTGCATCGGCCTACGATCTGATCGGGATGCAGCCAGAGGCTCGGGTAGTTCTGGGGGAACCGGATACCGATGTCCTAGATCCCGTCCTGAAGTGGCTCGACAGCGATCGCGTGACGGGACGGCAGGTTGATGCACGCGATATCGACGGACTCTCCCGGGTTATCACCGACGAGGGTTGCGATGTGGTAATCAGCTCGGTGCCCTGGCCGATCTCGATTCCCCCTTTGGAGGCGGCGATACGTGCCGGGGCGGATTTCATTGACTACGGTCTGTACCAGAATCGGGAATTCGACGATAGGATGCCCGAATTCGATGCCCGTGCCAAGGAGGCAGGGGTAACCGTGATCCCCAGCTGTGGCGTCGCCCCGGGGATGACCAACATGCTGGCGGCCTACGGGGCGACCAATTTTGACCGCGTGGACAAGGTCCGAATTTATGTCGGTGGTATCCCCGAGCACCCCGAGCCGCCCTTGCAGTACAAGGCAGTTTGGAGTCTCGAGGGCGTTTGGACGCAGTTCTTCGAGCAGACCCGGACCGTGCGCGATGGGGAACTGGTCGAGGTGGACGCCGGTTCCGGGTTGGAAGAGCTGGAATTCCCCGGGACGGGTCCGTTGGAGGCGGCCTACACCGACGGCCTGGGGACCCTCAACCAGATGTACACCGACCCGATCTTCGAGGGCGTCTCCGAAGTGTTCGAGAAGACAATCCGTCACAAGGGTCACTACGAAAAGGTCATGTTTCTCAAGGATTGCGGGCTTCTCGATACGGAGCCGATCGCCGTAAACGGCTCCGAGATCGCACCTCGCCACTTCCTCACCACGCTGCTGGGTCCAAAACTCAAGATGAGCGAGGAAGAACGGGATATGACGGTCCTGCGCGTGCGCGTTCTTGGCAGCAGAGGCGGAATAGATGGCGAATGCGTATATGACATGGTGGACTACAAGGACCTCGAGGCTGGGGTCCTGAGCATGGGACGGACCACCGGGTACACCGGTGCCATCCTGGCCCCAATGGTCGCTTCGGATCGCATTGATGCGCCCGGTCTCGTGGAGCCGGAGAAACTCGGAGCGGACCGGGAACTGTTCGAAGAGATTCTCGGGGAGTATTCTCGACGGAACATCGAGATATCGAAGTCCGAGGGATAGTTGTTGGGTCGTTGGCACTGGAATCCCATTCCACTGGTGGCCGGCTGGAATGACCGCTTTGGTGCATTGAACGGTAGGGATGGCGGTTCTCTGCGGGGGAAAACTGATGGTCCAGAGGAAGTCAGTTTCGTTGTGGGTCGCAGCGTGGCCCACAATCTGGGATTGGAGGCCCAGAATGGCCAGGGTGGGCTTCGGCAATTAAGTAAAGCGGCGAGATAGTGAACGGAATGAAACGGTGCTGGGGGAGAGGCGTGCACACTGGTGCGAGCACTCGCTGAGAGAGTGCTCGCGCAGTCCGATGAGGTATTCATCCGGTTCAGGGTTTCTTGCTGGGGAGCATCCCCCCGGTCTTTCTCTCGCGGCGCTGCCACGGCGACTTCTTGCGTTGGATGAAATGGGTGATCCTACGATGGAGAAAACCATATCGGACGTTACGATAGAGTGTGTTCAGGGCGATATCGCCTCGCAAGAGGGCGTTGCGGCCGTCGTCAATGCCGCGAACGCCCAACTTATGATAGGTGGAGGGGTGGCGGGGGCGCTCCACCGTGCAGCGGGACCGGGGCTTTCCGAGGAATGTCGTCCGTTGGCCCCCATTGAACCGGGAGAGGCAGTGATAACGGGCGGACACAATCTACCCAATCGATATGTGATCCACTGCTTGGGCCCGGTGTATGGCCTGGATCGACCGGAAGCTGAGCTTCTGGCGCGCTGTTATCGCAACGCTTTACGGCTGGCCGAAGAACATGAGGTCGAATCGATCGCCTTTCCGGCGATCTCCACGGGTGCGTTCGGGTACCCTGTGGAAGAGGCGGCCGAGGTAGCCCTTGGAACCATCGTGGAGATCGTTCCCAATCTGGATTCCGTCAGGAGGATTCGATTCGTGCTTTACGGTGCCA
>PWSR01000062.1 GCA_003563985.1 Clostridia bacterium
ACGCGGGAGTCGATGTGGCCGCCGATGCCTATCCGTACAACTACTCCGCCATCGCGCAATTGCGGGATCGACTCCCGGAGCGCATCCGCCAGCTCCCCGACGCCCAACTCCTCGACCTCCTCTCCTCGGAGGGGGGTGCAGAGGAGATGCGGCGGGGATGGGCCCAAAACCCGTACTACGGCTCGGCCCGCCTGCCCGGAATGGGCGTGGTGTGGTGCCCACGGGACGGCGACACCGTCGATAAGGACCTGGGCGAGTTGGCCGCGGAGTACCGGACCGACGTTGCCGGGGCCGTCGCCCGCCTGCTGGTGGACAACGAACTGTGCGTGAAGGTGGCCGGCATCATGTCCGAGGAGGACCTGCGGACCGCCCTATGCCATCCGTTGGTGGCCATCGGAAGTGACTCCACCATCCGCAACCCGCAATCCGATGCCAACCTGGATCCCGCCACGTGCTCCATCCACCCTCGAGAGTACGGCACATTCCCCCGGGTCCTGGGCAAGTACGTCCGGGAGGAGGGCCTGCTTACCCTGGAGGAAGCCGTCTTCAAGATGACCTCTCTCCCCGCTGAACGCCTGGAACTGCCCGATCGGGGTGCGATCATCCGCGGCCACCGGGCCGACCTGGTGATCTTCGACCCCGAAACCGTGGGGGATGCGTCCACCCCGGAAGGGCCAGCCAGACCGCCACTGGGCATCTCCCACGTAATCGTAAACGGCCGCATCGCCGCCCGGGACGGGGAGTTGACGACTATCCGCTCCGGGGAAGTACTGGAGGATCTCCAGGGTCGCGTGATCTACGGGTAAGCTGCCGAGCATCTCCATGCCCTGTGCCCCAGAAATCGATGTCTACTGGAAGAAAGGGGACATCCCCTTGGCAGAGATCGTGAGCCCTCCCCCGGTCGGGGGAGGGCGACCCACGGAACGGGACATGCGCCGGAGCGTCATGCGCCTGGCCTGGCCCGTCATGGCCGAGCAAGTGCTGGCCACGATAACGCAATTGGTGGACATCGCCATGGTCGGACGCCTGGGGGCCGCGGCCATCGCCGCCGTTGGCATCAGCCTACAGCCCCTGATGCTGGCCTTCTCGATCTTCGGGGCACTCTCGGTGGGGACGACAGCGGTGGTGGCCCGATCCATCGGCAGCGGTGCGCCCCGGGAAGCCTCGCGGGCACTGCGTCAATCCCTCATCGTCAGCGGGCTCCTCGCCGCGATTCTCTGTCTCTGGGCGTATCGTTACGCTTATCTGGTGGTCGGAATCATGGGGCCCCAGCCGGATGTCCTGGAGCTGGGCGTAGGGTACGTCCGGGTCATCCTCCCGGGAGTCATCTTCATGATGGCTTCCTTCTCCATCTCCGCCGCGCTCCGGGGCGCGGGGGATACCGTTACCCCGATGAAGGTAAACCTGGCGGTAAACGTGATCAACCCCATCCTCAACTACATATTCATCTTTGGTGCCCTGGGCTTTCCCGCCATGGGCGTCCGCGGCGCCGCCCTGGGAACGACCCTCGTCCGCGGGGCCGGGGGCATCGTCCTCCTGATCCTCGTCATCCGCGGACCGGGCCCGCTGAGGATAGCCTGGGGCGACGGTCCCGCGTTCCAGCGCGACATGATCCTGCGAATCGTTCGGGTGGGCCTGCCCGCCGCCCTGGAGCAGTTCATCAGCCGAGTCGGGCAAGTGTTCTTTCTCCGGGTGGTCTCCGGTTTGGGCACCATGGCCTACGCCGCCCACACCGTGGCCGTCAACGCCGAGGCGATATCTTTCATGCCCGCCTTCGGCTTCGCCACGGCGGCCACGACGCTGGTGGGTCAAAATCTCGGGGCCGGCGATCCGGAAATGGCGGAGCGAAGTTGTTGGACCACCTGGAAAATTACCACCGTGATCGGTGGCGTGGCGGCCCTGCTGATGCTCACCGTGCCCGGGTACATGATGCGCATATACACCAATGATCCCGAGGTCATCGCCATCGGCACGAGCCTACTGCGCATCGTCGCCTTCGCCCAGATCCCGATGACCACCTTCTTCGTGATGGCGGGCGGCCTCCGCGGAGCGGGGGACACGCGCGCCATGCTGTACATATCCACCGGTAGCGTCTGGCTGGTGCGGTTATTGCTGGCCCAGGTGTTTACCGGGATACTGGGGCGCGGTATCGAATTCGTATGGTATGCCATGGTGCTGGACTGGTTCGTCCGGGGCGGCCTGGCGGTACTGCGATTCCGCTCGGGGACCTGGAAGGATATCGAGGTGTAAACCGGGAACCGGACCGATCACCTGTTGCCGATCCACGTGCGAAAGAAATCGAAATCGTGGCCGTAGGGAACCCGCACGCCCTGCACATCATCCCGGACCAGCCCGCGAACCGAGGTGCCCCAAAGGGCCGTGTAAATGTAGTTTTCGGATACCAGCTCGGCGAATCGCGCGAGCAGCGCCCGGCGTTCCGCATCCTCATCGAGACGAGATGCTGCTACGAGCAGGTCGTCGATCTCGTTCTGTAGGGGCCGGAGATCCGGATTCTTCCACATCTGGGATACGTTCCAGTAGCTGTCGCTGCGGAGGTTGGCGGTGTACGCCAGGGGATCGACGTGTTCGGGTACCAGCACCCAATACGACAGATCGTATTCACCGGCCCGCATGCGATCATAGTACTCGGCGCGCTCCAACACCTCCACCTCCACGGAGATGCCCAGGTATCCGATTTGTTCCGCCAGGAGATGGGATACCTCCACCCTCGTCTCGTCGGGATCCGTGATCATGATCAACTGGGTTTCCCCCCCGGAACCGGCGTTCGTCGAGGCCTCCGGGGCCAGGAATCCCGCATCGGCCAGCAGGGAGCGACCGCGCTCGAGGTCCGCACCATTATCTTCCAGATCGCGCGTCTCACCGGTCATGGGAACCTGGCCGGGATCCAGCAGTTGGGCGTCTCCCCCGAAAATGCTCTCTACGGCGGCGGTCCGATCGATGGCCGCGGAGATAGCGCGCCGCACGCGTTCGTCGGAGAGAACGGGGCTGGCCAGGTTGTACATCAGGACGTGGTGATCTAGGCGCGGCCGCCGCAGGAAACTCCAACCCTCCGGCGGTCTCGTACCCGGGGCCACGCGGGTGATGAGCCCGTAATCCAGTGCCACCAGTTGAGAGGGATCTCCATCCGGGGGCGCGGTGGCCAGGGTGATGGAATCGAGGTGGGCCCGCCCCCGATAGTAATCCTCGAAGACTTTCAAGTTGACCGAGGTCTCCTCGAGCAGGGGGTCCTCGTAGCCCTCCTCCGCCATGTACTCGCCGGCGTAATACACGCGATCGCCGGCTCCTTCGATTCCGGCCTGCCAGGCTACCTGAAAGGGACCCAATCCGACGGGGGACAACTGGAATTCCTCCTGCATCTCTTCTACGGCCGTCGGGGAAACCAATCCCAATTGGGGTCGCGATAGCGTGAAGGGAAGGTTCGGATCGGGATACCAAAGATGTAAGTGCAAAGTCAGGTTATCCACGATCTCCACATCGCGGATCGATGCCAACCAGGCTCCGGCTACCACGGGAGGGCCCACCTCGCGCATTCGGCGGAGATTGAACGCGACGGCCTCCGCATCGCAACGGGTATCATCGGAAAAGACGAGGCCGGGGCGAAGGGCGATTTCCAGGGTCGTCCCGTCGCTCGAGAACTCCCAGGAGGCAGCCGCGGCGCCGCGTACGCCGTCGCCACCCCGATACTCGAAGAGTCCGTCAGTCAGGGCAGATACGATCGCCATCTCCGATTCGGTTACCGCCTGGTGGGGATCCAGCGTGGTAATGGGAGCGGGCAGCGAGATGCGCAGGGACCCACCGCTGCCGACGCCGGCCACCGGGGTCTTCTCCGTTTCCGGGATGACCTCATCAACCTCCTGGCCGACGAAAGACGGCAGCAAGAACAGGATGATGATGGCCGGCAGGATCCAGAAGTACTTCATGTATTCGCCGATTCTCCGCTTCCGCGGCCTCCGGCGACCCTTACGGCGAGAAGATTCCTCCAACGTATCCCACCATTTCCTCCGTGAATTCTCGTATATGACATCCTATCACTCACCGCTGCATCATGGGAATGGAGGGAGAATCGGCCGAAATCGGTGGCCGAAGAATACGGAATGATCACCTGCCCCGTTGGGGGGACCGCAGGAAAGCGAGCCGTCCCGCGATCAGGAGAGCAGCCACGACCTTGATAGCGTCACCGGGCAAGTACGGTAACGCTCCGACGGTGGCGGCGGCCGCCAGGTCGAGTCCCGTCACCGCAGCCAGCCAGAGAATTCCGGGAACGTAGACGGCCAGGACGCCACCCAGGACACACGCACCCGCCATCCTCGCAGATCGCGTCGTAGAACCCGCAATCCGGCCGGTAATCCACGCACCCGCGATCATGCCCACCAGGTAGCCCCCGGTGGGGCCCATGAGCACGCCGGGCCCGGCCATTCCCCCGAAGAGAGGCAGACCGGCCACCCCCAGCAACACGTACACCAACTGGCTGAGGCCACCGTCCGCCGCACCGAGGAGCAGCCCCGCGAGCATGGTTCCCAGGGTCTGTCCCGTGATGGGTACCGGCGAGAAAGGGAGCGGGATACGGACAAAGGAGAGCGCGGCGGTAGCCGTCACCATCAGGGAGATCCGCGCCAGTCTTCTCACCGGCATGGTCTCGTCCCCCCTTCCCATGCGATGAAGGGAGGGGTCCTGGGAGCCGGCCCCGATGAGACCCGGGGCACTACCGGGGTGACATCCCTTCGCCCCGCCCACTCCAGGTCCGCGCCGTAACCCAGCTCTATCAAGTTGCGGCCGGCGGGAACCTGCCTCAGCGTTTCCACCAGGTCCCCGGATTCCCCGCGGGCGTATCCCCGCGCCACGACGGCTCCCCCCGCGCAGCATGCCCCGCCCCGCGTCAATCGGTCGACCAACTCCCCGGCAAAGAGAACATCTTCGGGGGTAACGCGTCGGCCACCGTCGGTTCCCGCGCAGGCGACGAGGATCTTCGGTACATCCAGGTCGGCGAGGACATCTGCCACTGCCGCACGATTATTGAAACATCCGAGCAGGATCACGGGTGCATCGGCGGCCAGCCCGATGGTCCGGGTTCCGTTGCTGGTGGTCAGGGCGATGTACCGCCCCGCGATCCCGGGCGTGGCGTGTTCGGAAGGCGAGTTCCCCAGGTCGAGACCCGCGATCTGCCTGCCCCCCCGCTCTCCGGCGGTGATGGCACCCCATTCTCCCCCGAGGTCGCGGGCTTCCTCGGGGGAGCCGACCGCCCATACCCCCGCCGCCCCGGACCCCAGGGCGGCGGTTATAGTGGTCGTGGCCCGGAGAACATCGACGACAACCACGGCCGTTTCGGCCACATCGACCGCCGCCAGCTCGTCGGCGGTAAAGGTTACATCCAGGAGGATCGCGCGACTCAAGGGTGCATCGCGTCCCCGGGGAAGGTCTTCAGGCCCGCTTCGAAAAGCGCCGCCATGGTGCGAAGATCTGCGTTGCCACCCGTGAGAATCACCGCCACTTTCTTGTCGCGCCCCTTGACGGCTCCCGCCAACAGACCGGCCAGGGATACGGCACCCGACGGCTCGATCATGAGCTTGAGGCGCTCTGCCGCCAGCACCGTCGCATCCTCGATCTCCTCTTCGGATACCAGGTGGATGCGATCGACGAAACGGCTGCAGTAATCGAAGGTGACGGGGCCCGGCTTGGGCGTCCGGAGGCCATCGGCAATGGTATCGATCTCCACGGTGACCGGTTTACCGGCGGCCAGGGAAGCCGACATGGAGTTGGATCCATGCGGTTCCACCCCGATGATCTCCACCGCCGGACGCATCAGCTTGGCTGCACACGATACCCCCGACATCAAACCGCCGCCGCCGATGGGGGCCATAATGACGTCCACGTCCGGCATCTCTTCCATGATCTCCACAGAACATGTACCCTGCCCCGCTATGATATCCTCATCGTCGGTGGAATCGACGTACGTCAAACCGCGTTCCTCCGCCAACTCCTTGGCTCGTTCCTTGCGTTCGTTGGAGAATCGTCCGTGCAGGAGGATCTCTCCACCGTAGGCGGCCACGGCATTGCGCTTCAGCTCGGGGGCATCGACGGGCATGACTACCGTGCAGGGGACTCCCAGCCGGTCCGCCGCAAAGGCGACGGCCGCCCCGTGATTCCCCGACGAGCCCGTAATTACTCCGAGTTTCCGGTCCTCGGCGCCCATGCGAGCCATCTTGGTGAAGGCTCCACGGATCTTGAAGGAACCCGTCTTCTGCAGGCTCTCCGGCTTGACCCATACCCGGTGGCCGGTGTAATTGCTGAAGGTACGCGAATACTGCATCGGCGTGGGATTTAGAACTTCACTCAATTCTGATTGCGCCCTCTGAAAACTTGCCAGATCCGGCATCGATATCACCTCTTCGTTGGTGCTGTTCCCGCGGACCTTCCCGGCGGCGGGTCCGCGAGGGCTATCTGACCGATTACCCACCAAGACGCACAATCCTTCCTCGCGTGGGGACACGGTGGGAATATGTCCCCCGAGGAATCTTGTTTAAATTGGAGACGGCCGGGGATTCCTGGGTGAGGATCTTCACCGACTCCTCCCGGCGACCCTCGAAAACCCCGTGCAGGCCTCTCCACCATCAGAAGCACACCGTGCGCGATCCCATCGAACCTCTGCAGGGGCCCGCGCAATGTCTGGAAAACGAGGGCGGACTGAATAGAGGGTTCATCGGGCACAGTGGATTCCTCCCGATGGCATCCATTTCCCATTTCCTTGTCCAAATCAAATCGTACCCACGAGATCCCAGTCTCCCTCCGTCAATACAATTCTACGACTCATCCCGGAAGGAGCGGCGCTTTGGATCGGGAAGAATGG
This sequence comes from Clostridia bacterium, assembly GCA_003563985.1. Lineage (GTDB taxonomy): Bacteria > Bacillota > Sulfobacillia > SLMV01 > SLMV01 > CSSED11-154. The sequence goes on from PWSR01000062.1 coordinate 6,866, forward strand.
AGCATCGAAATCATTCGCCACGGCGGACGGAAACGGGGTCGGTAGCGCGTGAGCGCACAGAACGAATTGTTGCGGACTATTCGAGATACCATCGCGGAGGTCGTGGTGGGATACGATTGGCCGATCGATCTACTCCTCGTCGCCCTTCTATCCGAAGGTCACGTGTTAATCGAAGATGTACCGGGGGTCGGCAAGACCCTGATGGCCAGGACGGTCGCCCGGGTCTGGGGATTGGAATTCGGACGAATCCAGTTCACGCCGGACCTCCTTCCCTCCGACGTCACCGGGATCAATGTATTCGATCCCGAGAAGAGGCAGTTCCAATTCCAGCCCGGTCCGGTATTCACGAATCTCCTCCTGGCAGACGAGATCAATCGCGCTACCCCCAGGACCCAGTCCGCCCTCCTCGAATGCATGCAGGAACGCCAGGTCACGACGTCCGGAACCACCCGACCGGTTCCCCGCCCCTTCATGGCCGTGGCCACCCAAAACCCCGTAGACATGTCGGGGACCTTCCCCCTCCCGGCAGCGCAGATGGACCGATTCCTGCTGCGCATCCACCTCGGGTACCCCGGGGAAGCGGACGAGTTCGACCTGCTCACGCGTCATCCCTCCGGGGCCAACCCCGAGGCCGATGTCGAAAGGGTGACGGAGGCAGACGCCATCCTCCGGCTGCAGGAACTGGTTCGCAGCGTACACCTGTCCGAGGAATTGTTGCACTACGCCGTGCGCCTGGTACGCGCTACCCGGGAGCGCCCGGAGTTGGAGCTGGGCGCCAGTCCGCGCAGCGCTATCATGCTGGCGGGTGCATCCCGCTCCCTGGCCTTTCTTCGAGGGCGAGATTACGTGATCCCCGACGACGTGCGAGATCTCCTCGTACCCGTCTTGGCCCATCGATTGATACCCAGCCGGGACAGCGCCCTTCGCGGGAGGCGTCCGGACCTGGTCCTCGAAGACATCGTCGAAGAGATACCGGCACCCGTCGACGCATCATGACCCGCGATCTCCTACTGATCGGCATTCTCCTCGGGATCCTGCTGGCCGGTGTAATCTCATCCACGCCGGCGCTGATCTTCCTGGCAGTCAGCGTGGGAACCGCCGCCGCCCTCGGCCGCCTGTGGGCCCGCATCGGAGCGCGCCACCTCACCCACACCCACGGCGTGTGGGGAACGCGGTGCCTCGTGGGCGAAGTGATGGACCTGGAAGTGCGGATAGACAATCCCACGCCATTGCCCCTGCCCTGGGTGGAGATCAACGATCCGCTCCCCGACGATGGACTGCAGTTGACGGGCGGCGCCTTCGGCACCGATCTAATCGGCCTCTCCATGCGTACCGGCCTGGGTTGGTTCGAGCGCCTCCGCCGGACCTACCATTTCACCGCGCGCCGCCGGGGGTACTACCGGTTCGGCCCCGCCTCGGCGCGGATCTGGGATCCCCTGGGGCTCTCCTTCGTGGACCACCGGTTTGAAAATCGCCTGGGCGTAACCGTGCTCCCCCTACTGGTTTCCCTGCGGGAGCTGGGCATCACCGCCGACCATCCCTTCGGCGACCCCCAGCGGGATCGGTGGCTTTTCCGGGATCCCCTTTCCGTGGCGGGTGCCCGACCGTACCGCCCCGGGGATCCCATGGGGTCCATCCACTGGCCGGCCACCGCCGCCGCTGGCGAGATGATGACCCGCGTGCAGGAGGGTACCCGAACCCCGGAAATGGCACTCTTTCTCAACGTAACCACCATGGCCATCAGCTGGTACGGCCTGATCCCCGAACTCCTGGAGCTTTCCATCGCGACGGCGGCCTCGGTGGCGGATCACGCCCTGGGACTGGGCTTCGCCGTCGGCCTATACTCCAACGGAAGCCTCGTCAAGGAGCATCCCGAGGACAGCGCACGGCCCATCGCAGTCGAAGCCTCGGCGTCCCCCGACCACCTGGCGGACGTTCTGGAAATCCTGGCGCGAACCTCGGATCATGGGCGTGAACCCCTGGAAAACACCATGGCACGCCATCTGGATCCGGACGACTACGGCGTGCACATCGTCGTGGTTACCTCGCTGCTGACCCCGGGACTGCGCGCCAGCCTTTCGGACCTGGTCCACCGCAACGTACCCCTGACCGTAATGTACACGGGCGAGGAACCCGTACCCACCCTGCCCCGGGGGGCGGACGTCCACGTCCTCGGTGGAGCGGAGAGGTGGAAATCCATTGTTCCGCGATGATCGCATCACCGAATCCCTCCTCTCCGGGTGCCTCCGCGCCACGATCGATCTCTGCTGGCTGCTTCCCGCCGCCCGCATCCTGGCAGCGAACTTCTCGGGGGAACCCGGGCATTCCGTCGGAGCGGCCTACCTGCTGGCCGCGCTGTTCCTGCCCGCGGTGCTGGCCAGCTTCACCCGCATCTACCCCGAGCATTGGAGTGCGGCCAGGGGTCTTTCCGCGGCCATTCTCGTGGTAGTCTGGTGGCTCAACCTCCGGACGATCCCCGGATCCCCGGTGGCAGGGGGACTTCCCACGGTCCTTTACGGTGTAGCCTCGGCGATTTACCTGGGGATAGCGGCGTATCGCGGACTGGCCGCCGGGCAGGCGGCGGCGGGAATTCGATTTCCCCGGGAAATAATCCGGGGTACGGTCATGACATCAATCGTCCTGCTGTATCTGCGGATCGCAGAGCTCGGTGTTCCCGTATGGCCAGTACTGCTCCTGCCCACGGCCATCGTCGCCATCGGGGTCATGGAACGCAGTTCCACTTCCGATCCCACCTCGCAAAGCTACGGCCTGCAAATCGGAGGCCGATGGGTGGTAACCCTCACCGTGGCAATCCTGGCCATACTTGCGGCGCTGATCCTAACCACCGCGATCTCCGCGGACTTCTGGAGCGGAGTTCTCGCCATTCTGGGGCTGGTCTGGCGGATCATTGCCGTCGGCATCACCTATTTGGCCTATCCCTTTGTCTACCTGGCCTTCTGGATATTCCAGCTGATCCAGGGACTACTGCCCGACATCGAACCCCCCGAGGAGGTCTCCGCGCCCGGTCCCCCGGACCTCCCCGAGGAACTGGGCGAGGTCGCAACCGGCGCCGGGCCCCTGGCCACCATGGCGCTCCAGGTATTCCTCGCCCTCGGGGCGGCCCTGTTGATCTACCTGCTGTTCCGATCCGTGGTCCGGCGGCGGGAACGGCCCGATCCCGGGGATTGGGCCGAGGTCCGGGAATCCCTCTGGGAACCGGGCATGCTGGGGCGCACGTTCAATGAACTGTTCGGGGGTGGAGACGAACGGGCACCGACCTATCGCACGGATACCGAGCGCCGGGTTCGCATCCTCTATCGACGCCTATTCCCCGTCGTGATACCCGAGCGGGCGCGAGCGAGCGAAACCGCCCGCGGTTTCCTCGGGAGATTGACCCGGGTCGCCCCCGGCCTGGCCGCTTCCCTGGCGACCCTCGGTGCCAACTACGAGCGAGCCCGCTACGGCCAACCCGTGGAGGATCCCGACCTGGTTGAAGACACCCGGGAAACGATCCGGGAGATTGAGAGCCGATGGGAAGATGAATTCGTCCCCCGGGTAACTCCTCCGGGGGACGAAGAGAACGGGGATGGGATGGGCTAGAAATATCTCCCGGCGATCTCGACGCGGCGGGCCCTTCGCAGGCAGGGATCGAAGAGACGAGCCCACCCCCGGGGTCGAAGGGATACCTAGATCCCGGAGGTAAGGTCCTCCAGGACGTCGACGGCCTCCCATAGGAGGTCCTCGGGGACGTTGAGGGGCGGCGTAAGCCGAACAACCTGCCCCTCTGCTCCGGCGGGAACGAAGAGGAACCCGCGCTCCAGGGCACCCTCCAGGACGATCCGCGCCGCCTCACCATCCGGCGCACCGGTCTCGGGTTCGACGTATTCGATCCCGATCATCAGCCCCAGGCCCCGCACGTCCCCAACCCGCGCAAAGCGCTCGGGCCAGGAACCCACTTTCTCCAGGACCCGGGCCCCCAGGGCGGCGGCCCGTGCCGGTAATTCCTCGGCCTCCAGCACCTCCAGGGTAGCCAGCCCCGCCGCCGCGGAGATGGCATTACCGCCGAAGGTGGTGCCGTGGGCTCCCACGGCCCAGCCCCCCATGATGGAGCGCGGTCCCGCCAGGGCGCTGATGGGAAAACCGGAGGCCATGGCCTTGGCGAGGCAGATGAGATCGGGCTTCACTCCAAGGGTATCGGCGGCAAACATCCGCCCCGTGCGCCCAAAGCCCGTCTGGATCTCGTCGAAGATCAACAGGATTCCGTGTTCATCGCACATCCGCCGCAATCCGTCGAGGAACTTCGTGGGAACCGGGATGAATCCGCCCTCTCCTTGAACGGGTTCGATGATGATGGCGGCCACTTCCTCGGGGGGCACCACGCGGGCGAAGTGCTCCGATACCGCGTCCAGGCACTCCAGGGAACAGTCGCGGGCCCGCCGGCCCCAGGGACAGCGGAAACAATTGGGGTAGGGCACGAAACTGACCCCCGGCAACAGGGGCCCGTAGCCGCGCCGATGTCCCGCCCGGGATCCCGTGACGGCGGTAGCACCCAGGGTTCGCCCGTGGAAGGATCCGTAGAACGAAACGAAACGGAATCGGCCCGTGGAATACCGGGCCAGTTTCAGGGCAGCATCGATGGCCTCGGCCCCGCTATTTCCAAACCAAACGGTATCCAGGTCCCCGGGCAGGATCCGGGCGAGGGCCTCCGCCAAAGCCAGCTGCGGTTCGGCCACCATGACGCCGGCGGGGGCGTGGACCACACGATCCATTTGCTCCCGGGCCGCCGCGATCACGCCGGGGTGGTTGTGCCCCGCGTTGACCACCGCGAACCCGGCCATCATGTCAGCAATTCGCCGATCTCCGGATTCCAACCAGGGTCCCTCGGCCCGATCCACGGGCACGTTCGGCCAATCTTCGCTCACCACCGGGGGCATCACCCGGTGGATCCTGGTCTTCGCTTCGTCACGCGTCATCACGATCCCACCTCCCACGGGAAGCCCTCGACAAGTAGAGCGGACCGCCCCTCATTCTTCTCGATTGTCACGGCCGCATTTCCAGCATACCAGGGCACCGGGCCAATTGCGCGCACCGCATTCCGGGCAGCGCCCCCGGGATTCCGGGGCAACGCGAACCCGGGGTGCGGTGGAAAAATCTTGGCGCGAGCGGGCCCGGCCCTCACCGCCACCGGGGGTGCGACCCCGCCAGAGGTATAGCCCGATTCCCAGCAGTGCGAGCGCAATGGCCACCGCGTAGATCCAAGTCATTCGGCGCCCGCTGCCTCTTCTTCGGCCCAGAAGGCATCCCCGCGAATGATCAACACCGAGCAGGGGGCATTGCGCGCAACCCGCTCCCCGACGCTTCCGAGGAAAACCGACGCCAGGCCGGTGATCCCGCGACTGCCCATGATGATCAGGTCCGCTTCCCGCTTACGCGCCAGCTTCACGATCTGGCTGCCGGGATCGCCGTGGGTCAGTACAGCCTCCACCTCGATCCCCCCGGCCTCCATGAGTTCCTTGGCTTCCTCCAGGACCTTGCTTCCGTGCTCTTCCAGGAAACTCATGACGTTCACGCGCCAGACATCTACCCCCTCGTAGATGGCGGTGGTGGGCACGACGTGGATGAGGATCACCTCGGGTATCTCGTATTTTTCCACCATGGTGGCGGCAAACTCCGCCGACTCCCGGGAGTGTTCCGATCCGTCCACGGCCACGACAATTCGTTCCAGTTCCGTTCGCAACCCTATCGCCTCCTCAATGGGCTCCCGCCCGGTTAGGTACGTATTTCCACTCGACGCAACATACTTAAACGCGAACGGCATCAGTTCCTCCAGGCTCGACCCTCGGGGCTGTAAACAACCTGTAAGGTGATCTCTCCGGGATTTCCGGTCTATAATGGGCGAAACGAAACGGCCCGGGGTGTCCGGGCTCGTGCGAGCGAGATTGAAGACGATAGGACGACGTATCCAAATAGAAAGGGTGAGCAACGTGACAGGATGGTATGCCGAGGTCGGCTCCGGGCGATGGTCTACGCGCCTATGGGCCATAGCCCTCGCCCTGGCTCTGTGCCTCACACCCTACCTGGCGGCCACCAATGTCGACGCCGCCACGCCGCCACAATTCGTGGTGAACGGGGAAACCCTGCAAACGACAACGACGCCGATGCTGGTGGAGGATCGCCTCCTGGTATCCATCGCGGACTTCGCCCACCTGGTGGACGGATCGGTACACCTTCACGCCGCGACCGGAGTAATGCGCTTTCTCTCTCCCGCCGCCGGCTTCATACTACAGGCCGGGGACAGGGCCGTTTACGGGAATCCCGCGATCACCGAGCAACCGGTCGCACCCGTGATGCGAGGGGGCGAGATGATGGTCTCCGTGCGCTTCCTGGCGGATGCCTTCGGATGGACCCTGGATTGGGATGGCGAAACCAATGCGGTACTCCTGGATTTTGAACCCGAATTCGTGCAAGATCCGCCCGAACCCCAGCCCGCGGAGCCGGACCCCATGGCGGTCTTCGCGGAAACGGACTACCGTCCCACCGACGATGAGATGGATCTCTTCGTGCGAGTGGTGAGTGCCGAAGCCCCCAACGAACCCCTCGAGGGCCAGATCGCCGTGGCAGCGGTCATCATCAACCGGGTCCTGTCTTCCCAGTTCCCCGACACGATCCGGGACGTACTGCTGGCGCCGAACCAATTCTGCGTGATCTCAAACGGGCAGGTCAATCGCCCGGTGGTCGATGGAGCCGAGGAGGCCGTGAGACGAGCCCTGGCGGGGGAAGATCCCTCCTTGGGCGCCTACTTCTTCTTCGCCTACGACCGAGTCTCGCAGACCAGTACCGCTGGCCGATTCATGTACAGTCTCCCCGAAACGGTTCGCATCGGCGTCCACAGCTTCCGCGGCCAAAGGTAGGGAACAACAACCGTATCGAACAGTTCGCGCGCCCGCCCCGGATCCGGGGCGGGCGCCTTGCCGCTCTGGAAAAGCCGCACCCTCCCGGTTATCATGAGTCCAGTAGTGTGATCGAGTCCATAAGGGGGTAGTTCCCTTGGCAGACGAACGACTGCGTTACCTTTCGTCGGAACTGGGGCTACGGGCCGTCGCCGTCGTGACGACGGAATCCGTGGCCGAAGGGCGAAGGGTCCATCAAACCGCACCGACATCCACCGCCGCCCTGGGCAGGATCATCAGCGGGGCCGCCCTCTTGGGGTCCACATTGAAGGGACAACAGACCGTGACGCTGCGCATCAACGGTGGCGGTCCGGCCGGCACCCTGATCGGGACCTGCAACGCCGAGGGGCACCTGCGAGGTTACATCGCGAACCCGGGGGCAGACCTGGAACCGACCCCCGGGCGCAAGCTGGACGTGGCGGCCCTGGTCGGAACCGACGGATACCTGTCCGTCTCCTACGACCTGGGCCTCAAGGAACCCTACGTGGGCACGTCGCGCCTGGTGAACGGCGAGGTCGCCACGGACCTAGCTTACTACTTAGCCACCTCCGAACAGATCGGTTCCTCCGTCGGCATCGGTGTATTGGTCGGCAAGAATGGGGGCGTTCGGGCCGCCGGCGGGTTCCTCCTGCAGGCACTACCCTCCCCGGACCTGGATCCGGCGAGCGAGACCGAGCGAGAACGTATCATCGACCTCATGATAAAACGCTCCGAGGGCATCGAATCCGTGAGCCATCACATAGCCGACGGGGCAAGTTCCGAAGAATTCGCCCAAACCCTGGTGGGGGATCTCCCCTTGCGATTCATGGGTCGCGATGCCCTGGAATTCCGCTGCACCTGTAGCCGGGAGAAGGCGGCGGGAATCCTGGCCACCATGAAACCCGCGGAACTTCGCGAATTGTTCGCCGATTCCGATACGGCCGAGGTGACTTGCGAATTCTGCCGCCAGGCGTTCACCTTCACGAGGGATGAGATCCCGCGGCTAGATCCGGGGGATGAAAACCGCCGGGGAGAGGAGAAGAGGCGATGATGAGTGGATCGGACAAACCCGGGAGCAACAAGAAGATCGTGCTCCTGGCCACGGGGGGTACCATCGCCTTCGAGAACGGGGCGCTTCACCTGCGGGCCGCAGATTTGGCGGCGACCGTCGACGATCGACTCCTGGGGGCAGGGGTGGAGATCCTCCCGGTAGATTTCGAATCCCTTCCCTCCAGTTCCCTCACCCCGGCGGACACGTTGCGCATCCTCGAAGAAGCCGAGGCCGCCGCCCGCGATGCCGACGGCGTGGTCGTCACCCACGGAACCGACACCATGGAGGAAGCCGGGTACCTGTTTTCCCTCCACTGGCAGGAGCGGGCTCCCCTGGTCCTGACGGGTGCCATGCGCCCGGCCACCACGCCGGGTGCGGATGGGCCGCGCAACCTGCTGGCAGCGTGCCTCGTGGCGGCCGATGCCCGTTTCATCGATGGGAGACCGCTGGTCGTCATGCACGACAAGATCTTCGCCGCCGGGGAGATTACGAAGGTCCACAGCTGGGACACCGATACCTTCGCCGGCGACTTCGGTCCCCTGGGTTCCGTGAACCCGTGGGGCGAGATCCGGTTGTATCGCCCCCAACCCGATACCCGGGAAATCCTTCCCAGGCCGGAGCGCTACCCCGAGCCCGTCGCGATATTGATGGTGGGTTCGGGCGGCGACGGGTCCGAGATCGACGCCCTGGTCTCCGCCGGATACCGGGGCGTGGTGGTGGCCGCCGCGGGGCGCGGCGGGATCCCCCGGGGAATGAAGCGCGCCATCGACGCCGCCATCGACGCCGGTGTCATCGTCGTGGTCGCTTCCCGATGCCCCCTGGGGGGAACCGCAACCGCGATGGATCCGGGGGATATCCTTTGGTCCGGGGAGATCAACGCCCCGAAGGCCCGGCTCAGGCTGATGACCGGATTGGCGCAATGGGGACCGGATCGAAAGCGCCTCTCGGAACTATTCTGACGAAGCGCGGAGGGAAGTGCGCGCGGTGAGTTCGACCCGCATCCTGATCGTAGAAGACGACCCCAATATCCGTAAGATCCTGTCCCTGTACCTGGAGCGGGAAGGGTTTCATCTGAGCATGGCCCCGGACGGGGAGACCGGCCTCCGGAAGGTGGAAGCGGAGCGACCCGACCTGGTCATACTGGATCTCATGCTGCCGGATATCGACGGCCGAGAGGTGTGCCAGCGGATCCGCGAGAAACACTCCGTCCCGGTGATCATGCTCACGGCCCTGGACTCCACCCGGGATAAGATCCGGGGACTGGAATTGGGAAGCGACGACTACATCACCAAGCCCTTCGATCCCGGCGAAGTCATCGCCCGCGTCCGGGCGGTTCTCCGGCGCAGTACCGGCGCCGCCCGGGGACCCAAGCTGGAATTCCCGGATTTCTCCATAGACAGCGACTCCCGGCGGGTACTGCGCGACGGCCAGGACGTGCACCTGACCGCCAAGGAGTTCGACCTGCTGTGGCTTCTCGCCAACCATCCGGGGCAGGTCTTCACCCGCGATCAACTGTTGGACCGGGTATGGGGTTACGAGTTCTACGGCAACATCCGGACCGTCGATGTCCACATCCGGCACATCCGGGAGAAGATCGAACCGGATCCCGACGATCCCGGGTACGTCCTCACGGTGTGGGGCGTCGGTTACAAGTTCGAGGATGGGGTGGGAGAATGAGGACCATCCGTACACAACTCACCCTATCCTACGTCGGCCTCGCCGCCCTGATCATCCTGACCACATTCCTGCTGCTAGGCGGCCTGCTGCGTTCCTATCTCCTGGCGGAGGCCCGGGCCTCTCTCCTCTCCCGCGGTCAGAACATGGCCCGCATGCTGACCATGGAGATGCTGGCCCGGGGACCGCGAATGCGCCACGACGAGGGCATCCAGTCGTGGATCCGAATCACCGCCGCCGCCGCGGACGTGGACTTCATCGTGCTGGCGCCCTCCGGCGAACCCGTAGCCTATTCCCTGAGTCCGGCGATCCTGGAGGACCCGGTGGCCCTGGCCGACGAGGGGCCCTTCCGCTCCGCCCTGGAATCCGGCGAGGTACAGAGCGTGGATTGGACGGGTGCGGCGGGGGATCCGATGGTGGCGGTCTTCGTTCCCATCATCGCCCGGGCCGGGGAGGACATCCAGGGGGTCGTGGCCCTCTTCCAACCCGTGGGGGCGGTAACCGAAGCCGCCAACGATCTCCGGAACATCGTGCTGCAAACCTCGGCGCTGGCCCTGGTCCTGGCCATCGGTGCCGGGCTCATACTGGCCCGGCGGATATCGCGCCCGGCCGAAGAATTGAGTGACCTGGCACGAACGCTGGGACGCGGAGAGCTGCACCATCGCTCCGGCGGAAAATACGCCGGCGAGTTCGCGCAATTGGCGGAACAGATGGACGAGATGGCCGAACAGCTGGAGGAGCTCCTCCGCAGCCGAACCCTGTTCGCCGCCCTGATCTCCCACGAGATCCGGACGCCGATCACCACCGTCCGGGGTTTCACCCAGGCCATCAAGGACGGCGTTGTCGCCCCCGGAGATCAAGAACCGTACCTGCAAACCATCCTCGAGGAAACCCGCCGCATCGAACGTCTCCTGGGCGACCTGCTCCAGCTGGAACGCCTCGAGGCCGGCCAGCTCCCCCTGGAGCCCGATTGGGTCGCGGTTTCGGATCTATTGGACGATGCGGCGGAGCGCCTGGCACCCCGGGCTCGAGAGCGAAACGTGAACGTGGAGGTCGCCCGGGCCCCCGGGGACCTCGAGGCGTGGGTGGACGGGGAACGGATTGCCCAGGTCCTCGGGAACCTCCTGGACAATGCCCTGCGGCACGCCCCCGACGGTGGACGCATCCGGATCGCCGCCCACCCCGGGGACGACGAGGTTCTCCTGGCCGTATCCGACGACGGACCGGGCTTTCGGGAAGAAGAGATGTCCCGGGTATTCGATAGGTTCTATCGGGCGAGCCATTCCGAGGGCGGGGTGGGCCTGGGCCTGGCGATATCCCGCGAGATCGTGGAGCGACACGGGGGGAGCATACGGGCTTCCAACGCCCCCGGGGGGGGCGCCAGGGTGGAGTTCAGCCTTCCAAGGGTTCGCAATCGTCCCCGGAACACCACCTGATCACGCCATCTCCCCCGACGACGGTGGCGGCCCGCCCCTCGCGGCGCAGCCCCCCCAGGAGGGAGTGGACGGAATCCTCCCCGATCTCCCGCTGCTCGTCGAGGACCCTGACGTTGTCCCCGTAGATCAATTCGGCGAGCTCGTCGACCGTCTGGGGATCGTGGTGGATCTCCTCCACGATGGCATCCTCGATCTCCCGGGCCCGCCGCAGGGTATTGTTCATGAACCTCCGGCAGCGGCTCCGCCCCAGCGTAGGGGCCGAGTGGCCCCAGCCGATGAACTCGGTATCCAAGAGCAGCAACCGCTCCATGCTATCGACCCAGGCCCGAAAATCCCCCAGGGGGCTGGGACGTCCCGGGCCGTACCAAAGGGGCGTGTCCCCGGCCAGTAGGGTGCCGAAGCGCGGAATGTAGACCGATAGACTACCGGGCGAGTGGCCGGGGGTGTGGAGGATCTCTACTTCCAGGTCGCCCACCTCCAGGATGTCGCCGTCCTCGGAGGTGGCATCGATCCGAACCGGGTAGAAACGATCTCGCAACACCCGATCTATGTACTCCTGGTAGTAATCCTCGGAGCGATTCATCTCCAGGAACGACTGGCGCAAGGATACGCCGTGGGTTCGCAACATGTAATCCTCGTCGAACACCCGCAGGGGCTGTTCGATCAGCGGGAGATCTCCCTCGTGACAATGGATGGGTACGCCCATCTCGTCCCGGAACCAGCCGGCGTTGGCTACGTGATCGTAGTGGTCGTGGGTGAGGAGCACCCACTCGGGAAAGACCCGCAGCCGGTGGAGGGCCTGGGTCAGGGTGCGAAAGACCCCGATACCCATCCCGGTATCCACGATACCGCAACGGCGTCCCTGTACCAGTACGTAGACGGCAGAGCTCATATCCGTCCCCCGCTCCTGGCCGTCCTCTTCGCTCACCTGGGCGGATCCGGGCAGGGTTCCGGGCAGATAGAAACCCAGATCGTTGGGCAACCTCTTGATGGACAACGCGACCCCTCCATTCGGCGTCACCGGGTTCGTGCGGACTCACTACAGCAAGGATTATACGCGAGTGTCCTCGACCTCGCCACGGGGATGGGAAAACCGCTTGACGCCCCCGGAGGCGTGGCCTATCCTGAAAGCGCGTACGATATCCGTCTCCCGAAGGGGCGTGGTACAGATGACCAAAGAGGAAACTCGCACCCTATGGGGCAGTCTCGCGATCGCCGTGGGTGTCTTTCTCCCCTGGCACAGTTTCAATTACGGGTATCCCATCCCCGGGGTCTTTCCGGACGTGGGACAGGGCGTGATCACCGGATTCCATCTGCCCGCCGGCCAAATGGTCTTCGCCGCCGCCCTCCTCATCGCGGTCCTCACCCTCTGGCCCCACCGCGAAGCGGTGCACGGGCGGGTACTGACGGCGCGGCTATTCGCTTCCTACCTGGTACTTTCCCTGTTACTCGTATCCGGCCTGGGTCCCACGCTCTTCGTTTGGAACGTGAGCCCCCACATCGGATTGGCAGCCGTCTTCCTGGGATTCCTCCTGACCTTTTCCGCCTACAGGCGCGAGATGAAGGCCGAAGACCGGGAGAACCTCTGATGCTCCGCGAGCCCCTCTCGTGGACGACTAGGATGGGGCTCGTCTACATCATCCTGCTGGCCCTGGTCATCATCTTGGGATTCAGGGTCTACGGCTACCTCTTCGACGTCGGCCCCGTACCCGAGGCCATGGATCCGGAGAGTCCCCTCTTCGCGCAGTTCCAGTCGTACGGTCGCTATCTCACCATCGCCTCACTGATGCTCGGGGTATTCCTGGGGTTGTTCGCCGCCAACGCGGGGCTGAAGGCGGGGCGCTGGCAGCTGGGACTGGGCCTGCTGGTCCTGGGCGTCCTGGCGACGGCGATCCCCTTTTCCTTTCTCCCCCACTTCCACTTCCCCGGGGGGGACATGTCACCGGCGATGATATGGATTACCACCGGATTCTACGCATATATGGCCACGTGGCTCGGGGCCAACCTCCTGGGTCGCCGGGGCCTGTTCCGGTCCTAGGATCGCCCCGCGGGGCAAACGTCCTGGCAAACCCGGCACATTACGCGCACGCCCGGCGCCAATTCGGGGGACACCGCCTCCAGTAGATCCGGCCTCGGCGCCTTCCCGGACACCAGGTGCGTGATCAGGCAGTCCGCCGGTCGAATCCGGTAGGGTTCGATGGCCCCGGTGGGGCACTGGTCGATGCAGGCAGTGCAGTCCCCGCAGGGATCGCCCTCCGCCGGCGCATAGTAGTCCAACTCGACATCCGTCAACAACGTGGCGATGCGAAAGCGGGGGCCGTAATCCGGGTGCAGTATCAGGGAACTCTTTCCGAAGGGGCCGAACCCCGCCAAGCGACCGAGGATCTTCCTGGATATGTTCAACGGATGCGCGTAGACCCGGTGCCCCAGATCGCGCAGGTCGTCGGCCAACCTCCAGGTCGCCATCTCCAGCGGGTAATACCCGGGATAGGTCCATCCCTGGTTTAGCCGCGTCGCCGTATCCCAGGCCGGACCGGGTGCCGGGACGCCGGTGACCACGAAGGACTTGGCATCGGTAAGGTATTCACCGGGGGATACCATCGACTTCCAGTCCATCCAATCGATGGGCGTCCCGGCATGCTCTTCCATGGCTTCGGCGGGTGCGGTTCCGAATAGTTCCAGGCCCAATTCGCGGGCTCGCTCCCGCAGTTTTCCCGTCAAGTCTTCCATGACAGCACCTCCTCCTAATTCCATTCGCCCTTCCCCGGGGAAAGCCTCCAGGTTTGCCCGGTGAGAGCACGAGGGAAAGTACTCTGTAGTCTGTGCGAGCTGCTCCTGGGAGGTGTTCTTCTGAGTCCGCAAGTTTTTGCCTGGATCGTCCTGGGCGCGGTACTGGTATCCGTCGCCTCGGGTCGGCTGCGACCGGACCTCGTCGCCCTGACCGGTATTGGGCTGCTGGGCGCAACGCGAGTCGCCCCACCCGAGGTACTCTTCAGCGGCTTCTCGCATCCCGCCGTCATCACGGTAGCCGCCGTGCTCGTAATGTCGGCGGCCATAACGGCCTCGGGCGCCCTGCGGGGCGTGGGGCTGGCGCTGGCCCACCGGACGTCGGGGGTGCGGGGACAGGTCCTCGGGTTGGCGGCGGTGACGGCCCTCCTCTCCGCCTTCATGAACAACGTGGGTGCCCTGGGCGTGACCCTTCCCGCCGCCGAACGCATGGCCGAGAGGGCACGGGTATCCCCGGCGTCCTTCGGGATGCCCCTGGCCCAGGCGGGCATACTGGGCGGCACCTTAACCCTGATCGGAAGCGCACCGAACCTGATCATCTCCTCGTATCGTGCCTCGCAGGGCGGCACCGGTTTTCACATGTTTTCCTTCCTGCCCCACGGGATGGCGGCCCTCCTCGCCGCGGCATCCCTATGGGCCCTCTGGGGTCCGAAGACCACGGAAGTCACCGGGGATCCGGAGTCCGAGGACATCGCATCGCTCCCCGAAATCCCGGACGTCCGCCGACGCATCAAATTACTGGCCATCCCCGGGGCGGCGGTGATCGGGGTGGCCACCGGGTTGATGGACGCTCCCGTCGGCTTCACCCTGGCGGCACTGGGCATGGTGGGGGTCGGGATCCTACCCATCGCCGAAGCCTACCGACGGATGAACCTGGACGTCATCATCTTCCTGGCGGGCATGATCGGTATCGGGGCAACGCTGGAGCACATCGGAGCCCTAGCGGCGGTGGCGGATGCCGTGGCATCCCGGGTGACCGGCGTACCCGATCCGCTGCTGATCCTGGCCTTCCTGTTCACCAGTTCGGCGATCTCCAACGCCATCAACAACTCTGCGGCGGCCGTCTTCATGGGTTCCCTCGCACTGTCCATCGCGGGCTCGCCCGCGGTGACGGTCGGGGCGGATGCCCTGCTGATGGCCGTGGCTGCGGGTTCCTGCATGGCGCTGATCCTCCCCACCCACCAAGCCACGGTCCTGGCCATGGCGCGTACCTCCTTCGCACCGCCCGCATTCGCCCGATCGGGGCTCCTCCTGACGGTCATCTCCGGCGGGGCGGCCGCCCTGGCCATATGGCTCATCTGGTGATTCATCCCACCCCCCGCCGGGTAGAAGAAACGTGACGGCAAACTTGGAAGTCTCGAAAGGACGGTCGAACGATCATGAACGGGTGGTACGAAACCCTTTTCGTCAATCCCTGGCCCTGGTGGGCCGGCGGACTGGTCATAGGACTGCTGGTTCCCCTCCTGTATTACTTCGAAAACGTCTCCCTGGGCGTCTCTACTGGATACGGGAGTATCATCAAGGCGATCTTCCCGGGCACCCGCCTGAAGTGGTTCCACTCCTCCACCTTCGCGGATCGGTGGGGATGGCGGGTGTTCTTCCTCGGGGGCATGGTGCTCGGTGCCTTTATCTCGGCGCGCCTGGGCGGGCGCCCCCTATTCACCGGGGAGATGGGTCTATTCACTGCCAACGTCGACTGGTCATTACCCCTCACCGCACTATTCTTCGCCGTCGGCGGATTCTTCCTCGGGCTGGGCGCCCGCATCGCCGGGGGATGCACCTCCGGGCACAGTATTCACGGCCTGGCGACCCTGCAACCCTCGAGCCTCGTGGCCACTATCGGTTTCCTGGCCACCGGGATCATTAGCACCTACTTCGTTCGCGTCTTCCTGATGGGGGGGCTTTCGTGATGACGGGCAAGACGATATACCTGGTCCTCGGCACCGCATTCGGCTTTGCCCTGAGCCGCGTCGGCGCATCGGAATACGATCTCATATTCGGTATGTTTACCGGAATCGATTTGACCCTCGTCTGGGTGATACTGACGGCAATCGTCGTGGGCCACCTGGGCATGCGAGTATTGACCGCCGCCGGAGGAAAGACGCGCCGCGGGGAGAACATTGAACCGAAGACCAAGCCTTTGCGGCCGACCACGATAATCGGCGGGGGGATCATGGGCATCGGTTGGGGCCTGTCCGGAGCCTGTCCGGGTACCGTCCTGGCCCAGTTGGGCGAGGGAAAGATCATCGCCCTCGGCACCGTCCTGGGACTGATCGTCGGGACGTATGTCTACGCCCTCTTGACCGAACGGGGATCCGTTTAGGAACGGTTCGTTGCGGAGAGGATTGATCCACCGTGAGCGTCTTTCGACTTAGACTGGAACGGTTTCGCAGTGCCCTGGCCGATCGCGGCTGGCAGGGCGCCTTGCTGTCTCCTTCGGGGGATATGGAGTACGTGAGCGGGGTTCGCCGACGGCCCCCGGCGGCGACGGAAAGTCACATGCACGGCGATTGGTTGGCCGGCGTCCTGGTCACCGCGGATACGTGCACCCTGATCGCGCCCCACCTGGCGTACCGGGAGATGGAGGCCTCCGCCCGGGACAAGCCGTGGATCGACGCGGTGATCCACGTACCCGAGGGCGCCGATCTGGACCGGATGGCCCGGGATCTCTTCGATCAATGTGCCCCGGGCGGCGGAATCCTGGCGCTGCCCCGGGGGGCCATGGCACAAACGATGCTGGAATTGGCTCGGCTCTTTCCGGCCCTGGCCTTTCGCCCCAGCGGCGAGATACTGGGGCCCATGCGGGCCGTGAAAGAGGCCGGGGAGATCGAGGCCATGAGGCGGGCCGCCGCCGTCGCCGACGAAGCCTTCGCCGGGATCGTCCCCCGGCTGCGCCCCGGGATGAGCGAGTGGGACATCAAGCTGGAGGTGGAACACCAGCTACGCCTGGCCGGCGCCCAGGGGACCTCCTTCCAAACGGGGATCATGATCCGGGGCCAGGGTTGCGACGGCCCCCTGGAGGGCGTATCGGCCACGCCGGAGAATCACCTGGAACCCGGCCGGGTCCTCGCCTTCGACTTCGGAGCCATCGTCGACGGATACGCCAGCGACTTCGGGCGCACCGTGTTCGTCGGGGACCCCGATCCGGAGCTGCTACGGATCCACGATCTCATCGTCGAGGCCCAGGCGGAGGGGATGCGAGCCCTTCGCCCCGGGACGCCGACGACGGAAGTCGATGCCCGGGCCCGCTCCGTCATCGAGGCGGCCGGGTACGGTGAAGCCTTCTTCCACCGCCTGGGACACGGGATCGGAATCGACGTCCACGAGGCCCCTTTCTTGGCCCCGGGGGATGCCGGCACGGTGAAGGCCGACATGTGCTTCACGGTGGAGCCCAGCGTATTGATCCCCGGGCGCTGTTTCATCCGCATCGAAGACGTGGTGCGCGCCACCCCCGACGGTGGCCTCAGCCTCAACAAGACCCCGCGGGAGCCCGTCATCATTTGAGCCCGGCCCGGGGGCTTCGCGCCCCCGGACGCCACACTTCCGGCGCACCGAGTTAACCGAATCTTAACCATTTTCCCCCTCGCCTCCCCTATAATGTACGGGAGAATCTACGCATTCCCGTGGTCGAACATTCCCGAAGGGGGCATTCCAATTGGACATGATCGAGGTGAACGGGGTAACCAAGCGTTACGGGAAGAAATCGGCGGTGGACAACCTCACCTTCAACGCCACCAAGGGGGAGATCCTTGGCTTCCTCGGACCGAACGGTGCGGGTAAGACCACCACCATGCGCATGATCACCGGTTTCATCCCGCCCACGGCCGGAAGCATCCGGGTCGATGGAATCGACGTGGTGGAAAACCCGATGGCAGTCAGCCGCAAGATCGGTTATCTACCCGAGGATGCGCCCCTGTACCCGGAGATGACCGTGGCGGATTTCCTGGATTTCATGGCCGAGATGAAAGAGATCAAGGGTAAGGGCCGCCGCCGGGAGATCGATCGCGTCGTGGCGCGGCTGGAACTGGGGCCGGTCTATCGCCGGCTCGTGGGCAACTGTTCCCTGGGGTACCGACACCGGATCGGCCTGGCCCAGGCCCTGCTGGGAGATCCCGAGATCCTGATCTTGGACGAACCTACCTCCGGCCTGGATCCCAGGCAGAGACTCGAGATCCGCGACCTGATCCGCGACTTGGCGGGCAGGCGTACGGTCATCCTCAGCTCCCACGTCCTGCCCGAGGTCCAGCAAACCTGTGAACGCGTGGTGATCATAAACGAGGGACGCCTGGTGGCCGAGGATACCCCCAGCGGATTGGCCGCCCGCCTCCAGGGCCAAAGCATATTGCGCATACAGGTCCGGGCCCCGGTGGAGGATACTCTGCGGCTCTTAGAAGATCTCCCGGGGATCGTCGCGGTGAAACGAGACGCCGACGGTAGAAACGCGGGACCGCCCTCGTTCACAGTGGAAATGGAACCGAACCGGGATCTCCGGGAGGACATCTTCTTCCGGTTCGCCGAGTCCAACCTGCCCATCCTCGAAATGACCCCCGTCGGTTTCTCCCTGGAAGACATCTTCCTCCAGCTGATCACGGAGGACCCGGAACGCGCGCAGGAAGATCGAAGGGAGGTCATCCCATCGTGAGGAAGATCTGGATCGTGGCCAAGCGAGAACTGATGACATACCTCCAGACCCCCATGGCCTACGCCCTGATGGCGGGATTCCTGATGATAACGGGATATTTCTTTTCCATGTCCCTGTTGGGATCCCGGGCCGCCTCGGTGCAGTCCATGCTGGGAAATGCCGGCCTGATCCTGGTGTTCGTCGCCCCGATACTGACCATGCGCCTGCTGGCCGACGAGGATCGGCAGGGCACCTCGGAGATCCTGTTCACCACGCCGGTCAGCGTGGGCCAGGTGGTCGTGGGCAAGTTCGCGGGCGCCCTGATGATCATGACCGCACTGCTTCTCATCATGCTGGTATTTCCCCTCGTCGTGGACCAGTTCGGCAACCCCGATTGGGGAGTCGTTCTGTCCGGGTACTTCGGCTTTTGGCTCATGATGACCGCCTTCCTGGCGGCGGGCGTGTTCACCTCCAGCCTGACGGACAGCCAGCTGGTGGCGGGGGTCGCCGGCGTAGCACTGCTCTTGTTGCTTTGGGTGATCGACTGGGCCGCCGGTTCCCTGGGCGCCCCCATCGGGCCCATCCTGGCGCGGTTATCGATAACGAACCATTTCGTGGAGTTCAACCGGGGCATCATCGATACGAAGAACATCGTTTTCTACCTGTCGCTGACCTTCGGCTTCCTGTTCCTGGGCACCCGGATCGTGGAGAGCCGCCGTTGGCGCTGAGAGGGGAGGCATGACGACGTGAAAAAGAATCTCGCTTCGAGAATCGACTGGCGTTCCATACTGGGCATCCTCTCCCTGGTTGCCCTCGCCGCCACGGTCATATCGTACCTGATCTACGAGACCCGCGGATCCGCCATGCGCGTGTCGGGCACCGCCGCCATCGTGCTCGTCGCCGCCTACCTGGCCAGCGGTGGGCTCGGGCAACTGCGATTTTTCCGCTCGCGCCAATTCTTCCGCGGCTCCGCCAGCACCGTGTACACCGTGGCCGT
Organism: Clostridia bacterium; assembly: GCA_003563985.1. GTDB lineage: Bacteria > Bacillota > Sulfobacillia > SLMV01 > SLMV01 > CSSED11-154. The sequence goes on from PWSR01000062.1 coordinate 26,361, forward strand.
GATCGGGATCCTCATCGTGGTAAACGCCCTGGCGGGCCAGGCGAACTGGCGCTGGGACCTCACCCACGAGGGGATGTTCACCCTCTCGGATCAAACGGTAAGCATCCTGCAGGATCTGCGCGACGACGTACACATCACGGCATTCTTCCCCGAGGGCTCGGGGATCACCGACGAGGTGGAATCCCTGCTCCGGGAGTACCAGTATCACTCATCCCACGTTCACGTGAATTTCGTCGATCCCGATCGGGAGCCGGCCCTGGCCCGGCAATACGAGGTCACCCGTCCCTTCACGACCATCGTGGAAAGCGGCGGGCAGACGCGGGCCATCAGCGGACAAAACCTGTACGACTTCTCCGGCTACACGGGTAATGAACCCTCGGATATTCAGTTCCGGGGCGAACAGACCTTCACCCGGACGATCATGCAGCTGACCCAGAACATCGAGGCCAACTTGTACTTCATCACCGGCCACGGGGAAGCCGACCTGTACGGAGAATACGCCTCCCTTCGGACCTACATCCGGGGCGAGGGGTACCAGACGAAGCAGTGGAATCCCGGGCGCGATGGAGCGCTTCCCGACGACGCCGACGTCGCCGTCCTGGCCGGGCCGACCCGGGACCTCCATCCCAACGAAGCGACCAACCTGCGCGATTTCGTCGACGGTGGCGGCAAACTCATGCTGCTGGCGGGCGCGGCCCCCGGGGACGAAAGTCGCTTCCCGAACCTGGATTCCCTGGGTGAATACCTGGGCATCCGGATGCGTCCCGACGCCGTGGCGGATCCCGCCCGGGGCTATTACATGGATGCCTTTAGCCCCGTCCCGCGCATGGACTACCACCCGGTGACGGAGAAGCTGATCGAGGCGGAACTTCTGACGGTGCTGCCCTTATCCAGGAGTATGCACGCCATCGAGGATTACGCGGGAGAATACCAGTCCAAGCGGATCCTCTTCTCCTCCCCCGAGGCCTGGAGCGAGACCAATCTGTCGGCCCCGAACCCCGCCAACGCCGAAGCCCAGGGTGTCCTGGCCATGGGCTTCGCCGTGACGAGACCCCGGGATCCCGAAGAAGAGGTGCCCGAGGGTGCGGATCCGGAAACCGAACCGGTGGCCGTCCTGCTGGGAAGCTCGGCCTTTCTCGAAAGCGATCTCTTCGGTTTCCAGGGGAATTCCGACCTGTTCGTCAGCTCGCTACAATGGCTCATCGATCGGCCGGATCTCATCGCCATCGGCCCCAAGCGGCCGATCCCGAGACAGGTATTCCTGTCCCCCGACCAGGGTAGAATGATCTTCTACGGCAGTACCCTCGGCCTCCCCTTCGCGGTGCTGCTCATCGGCGCCATCGTTTGGCTGCGAAGGAGGAACCTATGATGTCCAGCTGGCGCGGCCCGTTCATCGCAGTCGTCATCCTCGCCATCCTGGGAGGTGCCTACCTGTACTGGGACGCCGCGGCGGAACCCGAGGTCCCCGAGCCCGCCGAACCGGAGATCCTGGTGACGGACGTGGACTGGGAAGATATTCGGGCCATCGCGGTTCGGTGGGACGATGAATTCGAACTGCGCATCGAACGCGACGAAGAAGACCGGTACCGGATGACCGCCCCGGCGGATTATCCCGCGGACCAGGATCGGGCCCGGCTGCTGTTCAAGTCGGCGGCGGCCCTCAAGGCCGACCGCATCGTGGCCGAAGCGGGAGAGGCGGACCCGGCCGAGTACGGGCTGGATGCGCCCACGCGCCACATCATCCTGGAGATGAAAGACGGCCGGGAGATCTCCGCGGATATCGGGGATGCCAGCCCGTTGGCGGTGGACGAGTACACCTCCCGCTACGCACAGCGCGATGGTGCGGGGGACATCTACCTGATACCGGGCATCCGCCTGGGCTTTTATACCGCCCCGCTCGACAGATGGCGGGATCCCTCCGTGGTGCACATCGATGACGTCAACGAGGTAACCATGGTGGCCCACCGGGGCACCTGGACGGCGCACCGTACCGACGGGGCCTACGAATGGGAGCTCAAGTACCCCCACCCCGTCCCCGCCCCGGCGGACACCCTGGACAAGGTGGTCCGGGAGATCCGGAATCTCCGGGTGCGCGAATTCGTCACGGACGATCCCACGGACGCGGAATTGGAAGAGTGGAACCTGGTGGAGGGCGTAAACCGGGTGACGCTGGCGAACGCCGAGGGGGAAGAGGTCACCGTGATCATCGGTGGCTTCTCGGACACGCGGGGATCCGAAGCCTACGTGCGCCGGGAAGATTCGCGCAGCGTATATATCTGCGCCACCGCCTTCTACGCCGTTCCCGGGTTCACCGATGTTCGGGAATGGATCGTCGAAAAGCCCTTCTCCCCGGCCCGGCGCGACGCGATCCAATCCATCGAGGTCACCCGCGGGGGCCAGAGCGATCACCTATCCCCCTCCGAGGCGGGATGGACGCTGCTGACCGCCGACGGCGAGGAATCCGAGATATCCAGCCAGGTGGGGAACGCCCTGGCCGATCGCTTCCGCAATCTGGCCATCACCGACATCATCTGGCCCGACGAGGAGGCGGTGGAGGCCCGCGAATCCCTTCAGGTCCCCGCGGGAAGTATAACGGTCCGCTTCGGCCCCGCCGGGGAAACCCGGGAGATCACCCTGGTCATCGCCGCCGGGGATACCGATGAATCCATCTACGCACGAAACCTCGAGTACGATGTAATCTACGTCCTGGAAAGCGAAGCGTACCAGCTCTTGGACGTCTCCGCCGTCCTCGAGACCATCCCCGAGTAGTCGACTAACTCCCCCGGGCGTCCGCGCCCGGGGGGTTCTTGCAACCCTCCGCGGGGCACCCGCATCGGACGCGAAGAAGAGGTTTCCGCTCCCGGTTTCCAGAAGGATTGCCATTCCATGGGTCGCGGGACGTCTCGATTCAGGCGTCCCCGTGGTATCATGGAGAAAAGCGATGACATGGGAGGATTTATTCGTGCCGGCTAACCTCAGCGCCGATTACATGAACGCCGAAGAACGCTGGAGACGGGCGACCGATCCCGGGGAGAAGTTGTCCGCCCTCCAGGAGATGCTGCGCGCCATTCCCAAGCACAAGGGAACGGAGAAAATGCAGGGTGATATCAAGCGCCGCATCGCCAAGATCCGGGAGCAGATGGAGACCAAGAAGGGGTCCGGCGGCAAACGGCGTCCCGCCTGGGTAATCGACCGCCAGGGAGCGGGGCAGGTACTCATCTCCGGTCCCCCGAACTGCGGCAAGTCCTCGTTGGTCGCCGCCCTCACCAACGCCACGCCGGAAGTGGCCGACTACCCCTTTTCCACCACGTTACCCCTTCCGGCCATGATGAAGGCCGCGGGCGGCGTGCAGATCCAACTGGTGGACCTGCCTCCCCTGCACCGGGAGATGTCCCCCCCGTGGCTGGCGGAACTTTTCCGGAATACCGATGCGGTGATCCTGGTGCTGGACCTCTCCGACGATGACATCCTGGCCCACACCGAGGCCGCCATGGCCTACCTGGAAGAACGGGGCATCGCCCTGAGCTACGGCAAGGTCCCCGAGGGGATCGAAGAGTTGGCTGGGTCCGATGATCCCCCGGAAGTCATCCCGTACCCGGCCCTGGTGGTGGGATCGAAGACCGACGACGAGGGCACCGAATTGCGACTGGAACTCCTGCGCGAGATGTGGGTGGAATCGGGATTCCCCCGCCTCCCGCTGCTCCGGGTATCCACCCTGGACGGCGACAGCCTGGAGCGACTGCGGGAGATGACCTGGGTCATGCTCGACCGCATTCGCGTCTACACCCGTCCCCCGGGCCGAGATCCTGAATTGTCGGCACCCTTCGTATTGCCGCGGGGCGCCACCGTCCTCGACCTCGCCTACGCCATCCACAAGGACGTGGGGGCGGGATTCAAGTACGCCCGCGCCTGGGGCGAAGATACCTTCGACGCCCAGATGGTCGGAAGAGACTACGTGCTATCCGACGGCGACATTCTCGAGATTCACACCGAGGGCCAATAACCCAAGAGAGGTGATTCCCGTGCCAGCCACCTATTTCGTACTGACACCCAGCGAATCCAAGAGACTCATCGCCCGAGCCGTGGTGAAACTGGCCCCGGTACGCCGGGCCATGTCCGAGGGCATCCTGATGGTATCCACCGGGAGCACCAACACCTACATCGTCGAGGAAATCCTCGGGGAGAGAATCCCGCAGCATCGCTACATATCCGGGGTCACGGTGCCGCGCAAGGACCCGCCCGAGATCCCGGGGGATCGAAGGCAGGACCTGGTCATGGTCCGGGGGCACATCGACGCCACCCTGGATCGCTTCAGCGCGCTGGAACAGATGCAACCCGGGGATGTCTTCATCAAGGGCGCCAACGCCCTTAATTACGAGACCGGAACCGCCGGCGTCCTTATCGGGGGCCACGGGGGCGGGGGAACCATTGGGGCCACCTGGGGCCACGTCGTCGGCCGACGCCTCGACCTGATCATTCCCGTGGGACTGGAGAAATGCATCGCCGAGGACATCTACGATATCGCCGACCGCTTGAACCTCCCGGACGAGTACGATCCGGATCCGCCGCGGATGATGCCCATCACCGGGGACATCATCACCGAAATCGAGGCCCTGGAGATCCTCGCGGGCGTTACCGTCTACCACGTCGCCTCCGGCGGAATCGCCGGCGCCGAGGGCGCCGTTTGGCTGCTGGCCGAGGGGACGGACGAAGAGGTAGCCGCCGCCCGGGCCGTGGTGGATGCCCTCCTGGGTGAGCCGCCCTTCCTGGGCGAGTTGAGGTGCTGACGTGGAACTCTCCGTACTGGGACGTTATTC
>PWSR01000007.1 GCA_003563985.1 Clostridia bacterium
CCCGTCATCGGATATTCCGCTGACCCGGGTTGGCCGGGCAAGACCGGTGCCTCCCCGGGGAAATGGACGAAAGTCCCTGACACCGTACCCCGTCTCAACCATAGTATTTCGTAGGCACGAGAGGATAAGTGGGGGTCCTCGAAGTCGATATCGGGAAACGAACCGGAAATCGGGAAACTTGTTCCACAATTCTCCTTATGAGGGAGTGCGGAAAGCGGCAACCTTTCCTACGGCGCCTCCGCTGGTCCCGGAGGAGCGAAGCCGGGCGCCCTCGGGATGACTTCACCCCGGGACGCCCGACCACTGGCAACTTAATCCGGTCGAACCATCCGTCCATACCCCGCTCGACCGACGATCTCACCATCGGCGACGACTTCCGTTCCCCGAACCCAAGTGGAGTCGACGTTGCCCCGGAATTGCATTCCATGCCACATCCCGGCAGACGCCCGTGATTTGGTGAACAGGCGATCCTGGTCCACCGTGAATTCGCCCTCGGGATCGAATATGACCATATCGGCATCGGCGCCCGGTTTCAGGTGTCCCTTCCTCGAGGCCACGCCGAAACGGGTCGCCGGATTGATGGTCAAGCCGTCGAGCACCCTTGCCATGGGGAACTCACCCCGCAACACCTGGTCCAGGAAATAACGACCTAGCATCTCCACCCCGGGCTCGCCCGACGGGGAACGCCGGATGTCTTCCAACCCGAGGTTCTTGTCCGCCACGGCGTGGGGAGAGTGATCGCTGACCAATATATCCAGCGCCCCCGATCGAATGGATCGGCGCAGGGAGGCCCGCTCTTCCCCACCCCGGATCGGCGGGTTCACCTTCGCGAAGGGACCGTGCTCGGCCAGGACATCGCCCTCGAAGGCCACGTAATGGTGGCACGTCTCACCGGATACGTCCGCACCCGCAGCCCGCGCTGCCGCCATCAAGTCGGCGGAAAAACCCGAGGACATGTGGGCCAGGTGCACCCGGGCGCCGGTGTGCCGGGCCAACGCCAAGAGTCTAGCCGAAGCGTAGTCTTCGACCATCGGGGGGCGATGCTCCAGGTGGTCCACCGGGCGGATGTCCGTCTGCCGATCCAACCCGATCTCCTCGGCGATGATATCTAACATGACTTGGTCCTCGGCGTGTACCGAAACCACCAATCCGGTTCGCGCCACCATCTGCAGCGCGCGATAGAGTTCGGCTTCATCCGTGATGAAGACGCCCCGGGATGCCTCGCTGGGCGTCGGGGATCCCGCGGTCATGAATATCTTGAAGGCGATGGCGCCGGCTTCCACAGCGGAGCCCAGGTCCTCCTCGTCCAGGGTGCCGGGGGCAGCGTAAAGGGCAAAGTCCACCACCGAGACGGCCTCGGCCATCTCCCGGCGCGTTTGTAGAATGCGGCCGTTGTAGACAGAAGGATCGCTGGTGGGCATCTCAAAGTAGGTGGTAATCCCGCCCGAGGCGGCGGCGCGACTCCCCGTGGTAAAATCCTCCCGGTCCGGGTGGGCCGGCTGCCTGCAGTGGAAATGCGCGTCTACGAAACCCGGAAGCACCCACTTTCCCTCGACGTCAACTTCCCGATCTCCGCGGGCGTCTCCCCGCCTGCTCCAGGAGGCCACCGTCCCATCTCGGACGACCAGGTCCACTTCCCAGAGGTTGCCCTCGCAATAGACTTTGCCCCCGCGCAATACTGTATCCACCAAGTGAATCCCTCTCCCTTCGAGTTCCACCAAGACCAATCGATTCTCATCGAATGGCCGAGTCCGCGATCGGTACCGCCGGGAAGGCGGGGTCTTCGCGGACTCGATTCCTTCATCATCCCTTATTGCGCTTGCAATCCCACGCACCCGAGGAGGTGCAAGCGTCTACTCCCATTGCACCGTTACTCCGCCACCGAACGATAATTCTCCTCATCCTGCAGCCATTCGAAATACAGTTCCAGGCCCTTTTCGATGGAAGTCGGGGCGGTGAAACCCAGGTCCTCGAGACGCTGTACGTCCATGCGGCGATTCTCGCGGACGGGTCGCATAACCATGTCGGCCTCGCTGTCATCGTCGTCGGGTCCGAGTACCCGGGGTGCCGCCTCGGGGGCCGCGGCGGCAACGGCATCCAGGAGTCGCTTCGAACCGACGGATTCACCGGTGGAAAGGTTCACGATGTCGTGGGGAATATGGTCCAGTTCGGTCATGTGAATGAGGCCCTTGGAGGCATCGCTCACGTACATGTAGTCGCAGGAACCGCCCTGGTCCTTAACGGTGAGGGACTTGCCCGCCGCGGCGGCGGTCATCAGGCGATAGACGCCGGACATGCCGAGGCGGCTTCCCGTCGGGCGCTCCCACGGACCGTAGATGGAGGTAAGGCGGGCGGCGCAGCAATCGAGACCTTTCAGATCACGGTATAGCGTGACGAAGGTCTCCGCGGCCACCTTGGAGATACCATAGGAATGAACGGGCCGCACGGGATCGTCCTCGAGCAGGGGGCGATCTTGGTAGGGAACGCCCCGATAGACCGACGCGGAACTGAGGGCGATGAAGCGGCGGATGCCGTACTTGTGGGCGTACTCGAGCCCATTGAGGGTACCCCCGAGGTTCACGTTCACCGTTCCGATGGGGTCGCTTTCATCGATGGGCGTGGCGGCGGCGGTGTGAATCACCGTATCCACGTCGGGCCCCAGGTC
>PWSR01000132.1 GCA_003563985.1 Clostridia bacterium
GGACGAGCACCGCGGGCACGACGTCCCCGTGGTGTGCCGAATGTGCCGGCAACCCGCCTGCGTTGCCGCCTGCCCGGAGGCGGCCCTGGCGCGATCTCCCTCGGGCACAATCCTCTTGAACGCCAACCTCTGCATCGGGTGTTCCCTTTGTGTAGACGCCTGTCCCCACGCCGCGGTCACCGTGCATCCCACCGGGGGAACGCCACTGATCTGCGACCTTTGTTCGGGCGATCCGGCCTGCGTGCCCCGCTGCGCCACGGGAGCATTGCGCTTCGAAGATGCTTCCCGCGCACAGGCCAGGCGGCGCCACCGCACCGCCCTGCCCGGATCCGGGGATGGAAGCGGGGATGGGATATGATGCCCACCAACACGGGAAAATTGCTGAGAATCGATCTATCGAACCACCGGTCAGCCGAAGAAGAAATCCCCGAGAGCATCATGCGACGATTCCTCGGATCCCGGGGCCTCAACATGTACCGGATCTTCTCGGAGATTCCCGCCGGTACCGATCCCCTGGGCCCCGACAATAAGATCGTCTTCGGAACCGGCCCGCTCAACGGTACCCTCTACCCGGGGACCCGGTTCAACGTCAGTGCGCGTTCACCCCAGACCGGCCTGGTGGGAGACTCCAACGCCGGTGGGTTCTTCGGCGCGGAAATGCGATTTGCCGGTTGGGATCAGATCATCCTGGAGGGACGTTCACCCCGACCGGTATACATCTTCATCGAGGATGACGATGTCCAAATCCTCCCCGCCGAGCACCTTTGGGGCCTGGATACGTACGAGACCCATCGCAGCATACGCGAGGAACTGGGAGATCCCGACGTACAGGTCGCCTGCGTGGGCCCCGCCGCGGAGAATGGGGTCCTGTTCGCCGGCATCTTCGCCAACCTGGTGCGCGCCGCCGCCCGGACGGGTATGGGTACGGTCTTGGCATCCAAGAATGTGAAGGCCATGGCCCTCCGGGGACACAAACCAGTGGAGTTGGCGGATGCAGCGGCGTTCCGCGAAACGATGCGCGACATCGACGACGCCATCGCGAACCACCACGAGTACGAATCCCGCCGCCTTCTCGGCACAACTCGCCTGGTCACATCCCTCAACGCCATGGGGATCCTAGTCACCCGCCACCACACCACGGGGTATTTCCCGGCGGCAGATCAAGTGAGCGGGGAGCGGCTGGCCGCCGAATTCAACGTGAAGAATCGTGCCTGCGCGGCCTGCACCGCACCGTGCAGCCGCCGTTTCCGGGTGCGGGAAGGCCCCCACGCCGGCCTGGCCTCCGAGGGACCGGAATTCGAACCCCTGGGCGCCCTAACGTCCCGGGTGATGAACGATGACTTACCCCTGGCCCTCGAGGCCATCGACCGATGCAACCGGTATGGGATGGACGCCCTGGCTGTGGGCGAGGCGATATCGATGATGATGGAATTGAACGAAGAGGGAATCTTCACTTCCGAGGAAGCCGGGCGAGACCTCTCCTGGGGCAATCCCGCTACGATACTCGGTTTGGTGGACGACATCGCTTATCGCCGGGGCCTCGGGGATCTCCTGGCCCAGGGGGCCGCCCGGGCGGCGGCGGAGATCGGTGGCGGAGCCGAGGACTACGCCATGCACATCAAGGGGCTGGAGCTGATCCAGGCCGACCCCAGGGGACTGAAGGGCTATGGCCTGGGATTCTGTGTCGCCAGCCGCGGAGGGGACCACCTCCGGGCCGAACCCTTCTTCGAACTAAGCGAAGACGGCGAGGAAGGATTGCGGCGCTTCGGCTCCGAGAAGTCCGCCTTCCCCGGGGAATACGAGGGGAAGGGACGTTTGGTCCGTTACTTTGAAGATTGGTGCGCGGTCATCGACAGCCTGAACGTCTGCAAGAATACGGCCGTCTGTATGGAAGTGCTCCCCTTCGAACGTGCGGCACGGTTGCTCAATTCGGTGAGGGGATGGGACATGACCGCCGAAGAGGTCCGCCGCGCGGGGGAACGCATCATTAACGTGGAGCGCGCCTTCTGCATGCGCGAGGGAATCGAGCGCCGCGACGATCGACCCCCGCGCCGGTTCCTGGAGGAACCCCTCCCTCCCGAATGCGGCCCCTCTGCGGGACTGGTCTTCGAACTGGAACCGATGCTGGACGAGTATTACGCCGAACGGGGGTGGGATATGGAACGCGGATGGCCCACCCGAGAATTGCTCGTGGACCTCGATTTACAGGATGTACTCGACGAACTGGAAACGCTGGGCATGGACTTGGAGACCGGTTCGCGTGGGGAAGGCTGAGATGCCGTGCGGATCGTGATGCACCTAACCGGTTTGCCCGCCTACGTGGCGGGAAAGAACCGCCTGGAAATCGGTTTTCCCGGAGGAGATGGGGCTTCGGTAGGTGATGCCCTCGGCCGTATCGAAGAATACATGACCGAGACCTCCGGCAGCGAAGGCCTCTCGAGGCAAGACCTGGCCGAGGGCTACATGGTGTTTCTTCGCCGGTCGGGGATCACGAAGAGCGTGGCGATCCTGCGGGGCCGCGATACCGTCCTCGAGGACGGAGATGAACTCATCTTGATACATCGTTTCACGGGCGGATAGCCGACCGGAGCCACCGCCCATAGGAGGAGGTAGAGACGTGATACATATGAAAGCACTTCCCATTCTGCTTGCGGCGCTTCTCCTGGTGTCCGCAACCGTGGCGCCGACTGCCCTCGCCCTCGATTCCGATGGTGCCACGGTGGTCCGTTCCCCCTTCATCGACCTTGCCGGCGACGACCGGGCGGTCGAAGCCTTCGCACTGCTGTACGCCCTGGAGATCTTCGAGGGATATGGAGACGGTCGAGTGGGCCCGGACAATACCCTCACGCGAGCCCAATTCGCGAAGGTGGCGGTAAGTGTCGGCGGCTACGAAAAGCTGGCCGAAGCCATGGCTACGCAGCGACCGGCCTTCACGGATGCCGATCTCATTCCCGCGTGGAGCCGGGGCTGGGTGAATGCGGCCTACAGTCTCGGGTTGGTCATCGGTCGACCGGACGGACGGTTCGATCCCAACGCGCCCGTAACCTACGCCGAGGGTCTCACCATGCTCCTGCGGGGAGAGGGCTACGGTGGCTTCATCAATCCCTGGCCCGCAGCGGCGATAGAGAAGGCACGGGACCTGGGAATTACCCGGGACCTCGCCCGACAGATGGACACGACCCCCGCATTCGTACTCAGTCGGCGCAACATGGCCTTCATCACTGCGCGGAGCATGGAAGTCCACCCTCCCTCGGCCACCGATATTGGAATGCCTGACGAAGATCAACCCTCCCGACGCCAGCAGCTAGCCCTCACTGGCACAGTGGAGGCCGTCGGTGCGGATCATATCGTGTTGGATGAGGACACCCTGGACCTGGCGGATACGGTGGCGTTCTTCGGGGCCAACCATCTCACGGAAATTGTGGGGGTACGGGTCGAGGTCTTCCTCAACAGCGCCGAGGAAGTCGCCTACATCACCGCGGATCCCCGTTTCCGCGTGGAGGATATCTTCGTGGAATGGACCGAGGACGGGCATATTCTCCTCGCCGACGGACGGGCATTGGTACCGGTCCCGGACGAGAAACTCCTGGTCGCCATCAATGGCGGGGAGCCCCGCGGCAAGGCCGACGAGGATATCAAGGACTACGCCGCCCTGAAGAAATTGCTCATGGAGGACGACGAACTGCGACTCGCCCTGGACGATCGCGGACGGGTAGAGCGCATCGATGCCTACCGGGATACCCACGTGGATGCAGTCCTCACGGGGATCACCCCGGCCTTCGATGATTTTCGGGCCGGACACATCAGTCTTCGGGATTCCGATGGGAAAGGTTATACCTTCCGGGTCACCGACCGCACACAGGTCACCGTCGACGGAGAGTTGGTGGGATTGGCCCGCGTCGAAGAAGAGATCTACGACCGGATCAGCGCCTATCTCATCGCCACCGTTCGTGCCGCCGACGACGATGCGATGGGTGGATTGGACGTCCACGCCTATAGCCTGTCCATTCTGGCACGCAACACGGTGGAGGGCACCATCCTCTCCCTGGGTGAAGATGACGACGGTAAGTACGCCGTGATCGGCGGCCTCCGCTACTACTACGATCCGGGGCACCTATCGGGTGGCCCGACCGGGGACTTCAACACCGGCGACTACGTGAAGCTCCTACTCGGGTCCGACGATGTGGCGCGCGTCATGCTCGAGGGTCCCTCGGGCGCGAATCGATAAGACCCCTGCAACGACAATTTCGAGGATGGGGCGGGGATCATTCCCGTCCCATCCTCGACTGAGGAGGTATAGATCGTGGGACAAGAGTTGAAGGACAAGGTAGCCGTGATCACCGGAGCCAGTCGGGGTTTGGGGCGCGCCGTGGCCATCGACCTCGCTTCCCGGGGCGCAAAGGTAGCCCTGATCGCGCGGGGCGAGAAGGACCTGGACGAATTGGTCGATGCGATCCGCGGGAGGGGCGGTGACGCCCTGGCCCTCCCCTGCGATGTCGCGGATAAGGACCAGGTGCTGCGGACGGCCGAGAGGATACGTACCGAGGCCGGCCGGTGCGATATCCTGGTAAACAATGCCGGGATTCCCGCCCCGAGAGGAATCGAGGGAACCGAATTTGATGACTGGGAGCGCGTCCTCGGCGTGAATCTCTTCGGCGCCTTCTATTTCACCCGTGCCCTGTGGAATCTACTCCTGGAGAGCGACAGTGGCTACGTCATCAACGTCTCGGGCGGTGCCGGGAAGCGCGGAGGCGGAAGCCCGGGCTACGCCAGTTCGAAGTTCGGCCTCGAGGGTCTCACGGCGGCCATAGCGGCTTCGGGCAGTGACCACAACGTCCGGGCGACCGCCCTCTACCCGGGTTCCATGGATACGGGGTGGCGCGGGGCACCCATCGGGGACAAACCCGCCCGTGAAATCATGGACCCGGCGGAAGTAGCCCGCTTCGTCGGTTACCTCGTGACCACACCCACCGAGTTCGTCATCAACGAAGCGATCTTGAACCCAATTGGCCACCCCTGGGGCTAATAGTGACGACGATACGGGGCCCGGAGGACCTCCGGGCCCTTCCCCTATCGCAGCATCTCGAGGAACCGATCGATTTCGGCGGTGCTGTTGTAAAAATGCGGGGATACCCGGACCTTGCCCCCCCGAACATCCACCACGACGCGGGCCTCGACCAATCGAGCCAGCACCCCGGCGGGATCATCCACGCCGATGAACACCGTTCCACCCCGCCTGTCGGATTCTTCGGGGGCAAAGATCTCGAGCCCCAAGTCCCGGGCTCCCCGCACGAGTCGGTCCACCAGGCCAACGCTCTTGGCGCGAACGGCTTTCACGCCCACCTCCTCGAATATCTCCAGGGCCGCAAGCCCCGTGTAGATAGGTGCGATGGCGGGGGTGCCAAAGGAGAACTTCCGCGCATCCGCGGCCGGGGTGAAATCGGGGTCAAAGGCAAACTGGTCGGCGTGGGCGAACCAGCCCACGCCGCGGGGAGAGAGTTCTTCCAGCAGGTCTTCCCTGATGTATAGGAAGGCACATCCCGGCCCACCGCACAACCACTTCAAGACGCCGCCGACGGCGAAATCGACGCCAAGGCCCTCCAGGTCCACGGGGATGATCCCGGCGGAATGATAGGTGTCCAGCAGGACCCGTGCGCCCACCCCGTGCGCCATCTTCGTTATCGAATCCACATCCTGTATCGCCCCGGTTCCGTACAACACGTGGGACAACGCCACGAGGGCGGTATCCGGACCCATCAGGTCGTGGTAAGCAGAGGCCGGCACCTCGAGACCATCGACGCTCTCCGCGCGCCGCACGTGGATCCCGGGTCGGGTCGCCCATTGGTAAAGGACCGTCGGAAACTCGAGGTCGGAAGATACGACCTCGGTACGTTGCGAGAAATCCAGGGCGGACGACAGGGCCGCCAGGGCGGCGGAGACGTTGGGCATCAAGCATAGGGTCCGCGGCGAAACCCCGAGTAGACTCGCCAATCTACCCCGCAGGAGATCTGCCTTCTTCATCCACTTTTCCCAGGCGATCGTACCCTCGGACGCCCAATCCGCGCCGAAGTCATCCAGGGCGGTCAAGCCGCGGGATGGTATGGCCCCCAGGGAACAACTGTTGAGATAGAGTTTGTCGCGCAATATGGGGAATTCGTTCCGATACGATGCCAGCTGGCGATCCAGATCGCCGCCTCCCGAACTTCGTCGATCCGCCAATGTGAATACTCCCCCGTTCTTTGGATGCGTTCGATACGCTGCGGACACTCGAATGCCCCCGATGTACGGGGACTGGAGTACCTCCCCTGTGCAACCGCAGCGACGAGGGGACCCGCCCCCCGAAGCTTTCACGGGGGGTGCCGACAGGACTCCCCTCTTCCATTGTAGAACAAATACTGCACCACCGATCACTCGAATCGATGAGAAGGCATAATTACCGGGGAACACGATCCCCTTCGCGCCGCCCACACCGGAGACCACTTCCCGGCCGCCGGAACGGAGGCAAATCCGATGAACATCGATAGAAGACTCCTCACCATCGCGTGCCTCGTCGCCGTCGGGGCAGGGGTGATCTTCTTTCACCTGCAGTCAGGCGATGCCCCCTCCCCCGAAGAAACGTACCGTGAAACCATGTACTACAGCGAGCGAAGCGACGGTCGACTTGGGTGCGGCATATGCTTCCGCAACTGCATACTGGACGAGGGCGAAGTGGGGTTTTGTCGCAATCGCAAGAACATCGGAGGTGTCTTGTACAATTTGGTTTACGGCAAGCCGTCGGCAGTCCAGGTGGATCCCGTGGAAAAGGAGCCCCAACACCACTTTCTACCGGGATCGCGCATCTTGTGCATCGGGACCGCCGGCTGCAACTTCCGCTGCCGTTTCTGCCACAATTGGACGCTTTCCCAGCGCGACATCGAAAGTGTCGGGCGGGTGCTGGATAAGCCCCCCGAGGAGATCGTCGATCGGGCCCTGCGGGAGGACATCCCCACGATCTCCTTCACGTACAACGAACCGACGTCCTTTTACGAGTACATGTATGATACGGCGAAACTCGCCCAGGAGGCCGGACTCCGGGTCATTTTCCATTCCAACGGCTCCATGAATCCCGAACCCCTGCGCGCACTATTGCCACACATCGATGCCGTCACCATAGACCTCAAGGGATTCGACGAGGCATTCTACCGGGACATCACCGAAGGCGAGCTCGATCCCGTCCTCCAAACCCTGGAAATCATAAGGGAATCCGGAACGTGGCTGGAGATCGTGAACCTGGTTGTGCCCACCCTCAATGACTACCCCGAAGACATACGCGCCATGTGCCGGTGGATCGCGAGCCATCTCGGCACCGACATCCCCCTGCACTTCAACCGGTTCTCCCCGGCGTATCGCCTACCGACGCTGCACCCCACGCCCGTGGAGACCCTGGAAATGGCCTACGAGATTGCCCGGGAAGAGGGATTGGAGTTCGTCGTCATCGGCAACGTTCCCGGACACCACAATAACTCAACCTTCTGCCCCGACTGCGGATCGGTATTGATCCAACGCCATCACTTCACGGTGTTGGATAATCGCATCGAAGAGGGATCTTGTCCCGACTGCGGACACTCCGTCCCCGGGATATGGCGATGAAACGGAGGCCGACGACCACAGCCTCCCTCCCGCTGATCGTAGCCCTGGTGGGTGGAGGGGGTATCGCGGGTCAAGTGATACTGCTCCGCGGGTTTGTGATTGCCGGCGGTGGAAACGAACTTACGATGGGAATCGTGCTGGCGAACTGGCTCGTATGCGAGGCAATAGGGGCGTATGTGGGCGACAGGATTGTATCCGGGCGCAAGAACCCGGGTACCGTATACGCCCTTCTGATGACCGCCTTCGCAGCGATCCTACCCCTGGCATCCATGGCCAGCGGATCCGCACCCTCCTGGATGACGGGAGCCGCCCCCGGCGAGGGGATCGGAATGACGGCCCTGATCCTGTCGTCTCTGGTCGTATTGGGGCCGGTCAGTGCCATCCACGGGGCCACATTCCCCACCGCCTGCCGCATCTTTTCCCTGCACGGGCTCGGCCAGGGGATCGGGCGCGCCTATCTTTATGAAACCCTTGGCTCCCTCGTAGGGGGTATCGTCCTTACCCTTGCCTTCATCGCCCGGTGGCCCTCGATGCACGTGGTGTTGTGGCTTACTATCATCCACTTCTTCGCCGCCATCTACGTCGTTGCCAGCCCGAGGATGGGCGCACTTTCGCAACCGACACCGGCGATCATCGCCTCGCTGGCAGTGGTCCTGCTGCTCATTCCCATGGTGCCGACCCTGAGCCGCCTGGGGAACGTGACCGCCCTCCGATGGAAATGGGGCGACGGAGAGGTCGTGGAGTCCAGGGACACACCGCACGGCAGGATCACTGTAATGCGCCGCCTGACGGAAAACACCGTCTATTACAACGGGGAACCCCTGCTGACGGTGCCAAACCCGGATCTCACCACGGCCGTGGACTTCGCCCACCTCGCCGCCGCCTCCCACGAAGATCCTTCCCGGGTCCTCCTCATCGCCGGCGGGTTCGGGGGCCTGGCCCAGGCGCTTCTCCGCCACCCCATCGACGAATTGGTCTACGTCGACCTGGATCCCGATCTCCCCGAGATCCTTCGAACCTTCGACTGCGCCGTTCTGCAAGAGGAGTTCTCGGATCCCCGGCTCCGCCTGGAGCATCGCGATGCACGTCTCTTCTTGCGAGACGATCCCGGGAGCTTCGATCTGATCGTTCTCGGATTCATCGATCCCACAACACTGCAGGCCAACCGTCTCTTCACCAGGGAATTCTTTCACACTGCGCGGGCACGTCTGCATCCTGGGGGCCTGTTCGCCGTTTCCCTGGCCGGATCGCCAACGGGAATGACGCCCGAGCTGGCCGACCTAAACGCCAGCATCTTCCGCGCCGCCGCACCGGTTTTTCCCCGGCTCCAGATCATCCCCGGGGATCGGAATATCTACTTGATGTCAGCCCAATCTGGATCCATGGATGCCGACATCCTGGCCGCCAGACTGGAAACTCGACTGAAGGCACCCGGCTTTCTGTCCCACGCCTACCTGGAACACCGCCTGGATGCGCAACGTGCCGCCGCGATGAGGGCAAGCCTGGAAGCCTCGCGCGCCACCGCCAACGAAGACCTGAATCCTCGAGGGGTCTACTATGGTCTTTCTCACTGGGGCGGCATCTTCTCCCCGGGGTTGAGCGGCTTCCTCCAGCGCGTCTCCCGCCTGCATCCCGCCTGGTTGGTCTTCTTACCCGGGTTGATGGCACTGGTATTGATGGCGTGCGGTGGATCCCCCCGGGCGAGGCGGCAACGCACCGTGACCTACTCGATCTGGACCAGTGGCATCTCCGGGATGGCCTTCGACCTATTGATCCTATTCGTTTTCCAGATTCTCTACGGTTTCGTGTACAGTATGCTCGGCGCGCTCATCGCAGCGTTCACGGTGGGACTGTACCTGGGAGGGCGCCTGGCGATCGGGGTGACGGACCGGGAGCGGGCCCTCCGGTTCTTCCGATACCTGGAGATCTTCATCGCATCTCTCCTGCCATCGCTGTACCTCGTAACGGTGCTTCTGCAGGTCAACCTCCACCGACTCGGGATCCTCCCGATCTTCCTGGCACTGATGACCTTCGCCGCAGTATCCGGGGGCGGAGTGGGGGCCCAGTTCCCACTGGCCGCCCACATCGTGGACCGCTCGACATCCAAGACGACACCGGCGGGATCGCTTTACGCGGCAGATCTGTTGGGCGGCTGGTTCGGTGGATTGCTGATCGCCATCGTCGCATTTCCGCTGTGGGGGTTGCTCACGACGACCCTGCTCCTCGCGTCCCTTAAGATCAGTAGCCTGGCCCTTCTGGTGGGAACGGAAAGGAGGGACTCGGGCTCTTGGAACTCGCTCACCTGAGCTACCTGGGCTGGATCGCCCTGGGAATATCGACGGGCTTTGGTCCCTGTTTCGCACACAACACCCTGGTACTGGTACCGTACGTGGGCGTGGCGCGGGAGGACGCCGAGGGAGCACTGTTCGAAGTCCTCTCCTATTCGGCAGCCCGGATCACCGCGTACGCGCTAATCGGTGGAGCCGCCGGGGCGCTCGGAAGGATCTTTCACGATCTGCTGGACAGCGCCCTCGCCAGGTCCGTTCCCCCCGTACTGTTCGGGGCGGTCCTGATGGCGATTGCCCTGGGTGCCCTCTTCTATCGGGACGGTGGCCCGTGTGCAGGCCTGCACCGACTCCTGGTACGAC
>PWSR01000064.1 GCA_003563985.1 Clostridia bacterium
AGGGCGGGAAACTTAGGCCTTATCCCCATTCTGCCAGCGTCTCACGTCTTCGTTTCTACCCAAGGCAACCAAGACATCACCGGGCTGGATCGCCTCATCGGGCCCAGGCGGAACGACGACTTCTTGGTTCGCACGTCGCAAAGCAACGATATTCACGCCACGTTGTGCTCGAATATCCATCTGTCTCAATGTCTTACCGACCATCTCGGGCGTAGCATTGATTTCAACGATGCTGACATCGGGGGTAATCTCTAGGTAGTCTACGATGTTGTCCACCGCCAGGTGATTGGCGAGGCGCACACCCATGTCCCGCTCGGGAAAGACGACACGATCGGCCCCAATCCTCTTCAGGACTTTTCCGTGAACCTCTGACGATGCCTTGGCTATCACCAGGGGGACGCCCAGCTCCTTGAGGTTCAGTGTAACCAAGATGCTCGCCTGCATGTCGTGCCCAATGCTGACGATGGCCACGTCAAAATTCGTAACCCCTAGGGATCGTAAAGTTGCCTCGTCCGTGGCATCCGCCTGCACGACGTGTGTGCAAGATTCTTTGCATCGATTAACCTTATCTTCACTGCAATCGATACCCAAGACCCCATAACCCATATCGTACAAAGTAGTTGCCAAACTACCACCGAACCGCCCCAGCCCGATTACAACGAATTCCCTTGTTCCCGGCATTTGCTCACCTCCGCTATTACAATCTACTGGACTATCCTATCATGACTTCCTCTTGCGGATAGCGCAAACTTTCTTTCGTGGTCGCACTCTTTCCTAGCGCCAGAGTAAGAGTGAGCGGCCCCACCCGACCGGCGTACATCATGACGGTAACGATCAGGCGCCCGGCAAGCCCCAGGTGCGGCGTTACACCGGTTGACAGTCCTACCGTGCCGAAGGCAGAGGTGGCCTCAAATAGACTGTCAGCCATTGGGAATCCCTCGAAGACCAGCAACCCCAGGGTGCCGAGAAAGACGAGGGCGGCCGATACCACCATGATAGCGAGGGAGTGATCGAGAACCTGACCGGGCAACCGCCGACCGAAGACTTGGACATCGTTACTAGAGCGCGTCGTCGCCCAAACCCTGGCCAATACGGAAAAGAATGTCGTGGTCTTGATACCGCCGGCAGTAGATCCGGGTGAACCACCAATGAACATTAAGAGCACCAAGAAGAATAGGGATGCGCTCCGGAGACTCCCGGTGGGCAACGTATTAAAGCCCGCGGTCCGCGGCGTAACCGCCATGAAGATGGATGACAGGATTCTGCCACCACTCCCCAGGGCTCCCATGGTCTCCGGATTCCCCATTTCGGAGAGAAAAAAGAAGATGGCCCCGATGGCCAATAGCACGCCCGAGGTCAGCAATACGATCCTCGCGTGCAGGGACAGTGGCCCACGCGCTCCGTAAACTCGACGACGATATATCTCCGATACGACCGTGAATCCTAGACCGCCGACCACGACCAGTCCGATAACGATCATGTTCATGAAGGGGTCCGCAACGTACTCTTCAAGACTGGTGCCGAATAAATCGAAGCCGGCGTTATTGAAGGCCGATATCGAGTGAAAAACGCCCAGGTAGGCGGCACGGCCCAGGGGATATACCGATGCTAATCGCGCAGTAATAGCAACAAATCCAATCGCCTGACAGGTAAGGGCGATGGCCAACACATAGCGTACCAACCGTACCATACCCTGTAAGGATATTTCGCCCATCGATTCCCGAATCATCAGGCGACTCCGCAGTGCTACCCTTCGACCCAAGACCAGTGCTACACCGGTGGACATGGTCATGATTCCCAGCCCCCCGATCTGGATCATCAAGAGAATGACTACCTGGCCAAACGTCGACCAATAGGTCCCGGTATCCTCTACGATCAAGCCCGTAACACAAACGGCGGAAGTAGCGGTAAACAGGGCGGTCGTAGGTCCAGCGTTCTCGGGTCCACCAGTAGCGACAGGAAGCATCAAGAGACCGGTGCCCAGGGTTATCGTGATGAGGAACCCTACCACCAGAGCTTTAGCCGGATTGACCGGAGTGGGGGGTCTCCGGTAGGAGTTTAGTGGCACCGATCGCGCCTCCAACCCACGAGAAATGGCACGCGGGATTCTCCGGCCAGTATACTGTGCAGGAGGTTGGCAGTCAACGGATTCCCGTGGTAGACCAGTTTATCGGGATGTCACCGGGCCTGACCAGGCGAAGATGCTGGCGCGCCAGAACTTCGATGTAACTATCTTCCCCCAGGAGCTCGATCCGCTGTTCCAATTCTTCGTGAACAGACCTCTCCTCCTGGAGCTCACGCTCCAAATGCTCCAGTTCCGAGTGGAGATCCGCGATTTCCTGGTAGTTCATCGCCATTAGGTGCGCGAAGTACAAGAACAACCCCACGGATAACAGGAGGAGGGCGCTGCGCACGAGGCGCGACAAGAATCCTCGCACCCCGCCCCTAGGAGTGGACTTCTTCTTCCTCGCTTTGCGAGCCAAGATCATTCAGCCCCTTCCCGCTCCTCATCATCACCAAATACGCCCAGGGGATCCCCCTCGACCACGAGGACGATCTGGTAGCCTTTACTCCGGGCGCGACTTAACAGCGTAGCCACAGTACTGGGACCGATCCCCAGTCGCCGAGCAACCTCGTCGTTCCCGTGTCCCGTCTCCTTTAGGGCTACCACCTGGCGCTCGCGAAAACTGAGCTTCTCCAGACCCCGAATCTCCATCTTCAAAAAGGCTTCGCCAACCTTCTATCCACAGTTTATGTACAGATTGTGGACAATTATACTACATTGCCTGTTAGTAGTCTCATCTATTCGCCCTCGCGCGAATAGAATCCTCCCCGGGAGCCAACATTGGATGGCCGGTTCGCCACGCGGGATCCCCCAGAGCCCCGGGAAAGCGGGGAAACGCCCGGTCGAGCGAATCAAAACGAGATGTACAGCGGCCGATACCCGGGCGACCCAAGGCTTACGCTATCCCTCCCCGCGGGTGCGCCACCGGAGCTGGCATCCACAAATCGACGACATCGGTGACTACCGGGATCGCTCCCCTAGGGCAGGTATCGACGGCGGGGAAGTTAAAACCCCGGGCGCCTGTGCTATAATGACCCCGTGGTATTCTCCGGCGGAAGGGAGCCTTCATGGCACAATTGGAGAACCTTCCCGAAATCATTGCCGCCTCCATTTGGGACGTGCGGATCGGCGTGCCGGTGGCAATCGTTTACGGTCTCAAACCCTTCGTGGCCCTGGCAATCGCCACGGCCAGTAGTGCCGTCACCGTCCTACCGGCACTTATCGTGCTCCGCACCCTGTTTCTCGGGAGCGCGTCGTACTTCCCCGCATTCCGAAACCTCATGCTGCGGGTCACGCGCCGCCACCGCCCCACCATTGAGCGATACGGGTACATCGGGATCCTGATCTCGGTAGCGCTTCCCCTTCCCGGAACCGGACCCTGGGTGGGCGCCATCACTGCGGCCATCCTGGACCTAGACTTCGTGAAGTCGGCCATGACCCTCGCGTTGGGAATCATCCTGGCCGGCCTGATCAGCCTGGGAATAGCGGAGGGAATCACCTCTCTGATCCCGTTCTTCGACTAAACCGTCTCGTCCCACCCGGGGCACACATCACCTTATGCGAACGCGGGCACAGATGAGCGGGGGTGGACCCCCCGGCGGGATACTCCGCCTCCATTCCCTCGGTTGTCAAAACTGTGGAATTCAAAGGTTACAGAAATGGAAGATGTTACTCTCGATCCTCGTGGTAGTCTTCGCGGATCACGCGGTACGTCTCCTGCGCTTTTGCCGCCGGCACGTGGGAGGGGGTTTGCAAGATTTCAATCTCCAAAATCCGGTTTCCGAATTCCACCTCGACGCGGTCTTCGGGCTCCACCTCGCGGCCCGGTTTCGCCACGTGTCCGTTCACGCGCACCCGACCATCGTCGCAGGCGCCACGGGCGACGGTCCTGCGCTTGATGATGCGTGACACCTTGAGGAACTTGTCAATCCGCAAGAGAAAACCCCTTCCAGCGAGCAAAAATCGGATCGGGGCGCCCAAAGAGCACCCCGATCGCGAACTCGCATAGAAACATACTACGCCAGATTTTCGTTCACTTTCTCGCGAACCGATTTGCTGACCCGGAAACCGGGGACGTATCCCGCGGGAATCTCCATGGATTCGCCCGTCGCGGGGTTCCGACCCTTGCGTGCACTCCGGTGGCGAACTTCGAAGGTGCCAAACCCCACCAGGGAAACCTTCTCATCGCGGCTAAGGGCGTCCACGATCGTGTCGAGGGTCGTTCCGATAACCTGGTCAACATCTTTTTTGGTCATACCCGTCTCCGCCGCTACGGCGTCTACTAGATCCGATTTATGCATACTTTCCGCCACCTCCGAATGGAATTGTCCCGCCGACCTCAAAGTCGACGCACTGATTTGGGATGGGCGGCCAGTTCGCCGCCGCGGATTTCCCACAATGCACCGTCAGCTCTCTCGCTCCATTCGCCGACGATTGCACTGTTTCCTGCCACCGCGGGCATCGATGCCCTATTCCGCATCCTTTTGGAGATCCCAGAGGGCATCCATTTCCTCGAGGCTGAGATCTCCCAGGGCCCTACCCTGCGATCTCGCCTCATCCTCGATACCCCCCAGTCGCCTCCGGAACTTGGTCACCGTCCGTAGGAGCTCGGATTCGGGTGAAAGATCCAGGAAGCGAGCCACGTTGACCAGGGAGAAGAGTATATCTCCCAACTCGCCCCCGGCGTCACCCGCTTCCTCCACCGCCCGGGCGAACTCGCCCACCTCTTCCCGGAGTTTATCCACCGCGCCCTCCACGCGATCCCAGTCAAACCCGATCCGGGACGCCACGCTCTGCACCTTCTCCGCCTGTAGTAGGGCGGGCAGAGAAGGTGGAACCCCGTCCAGCAGCATCTTGCCCGCGGTATCTTCGGCCATCTTAATCCGCTCCCAGTTGGCCTCCACCGCCTCCGGTGTATCGGCGGTGGCGTCGGAAAAGACGTGCGGATGGCGCAGGATCATCTTCGCTTTGATCCCGTCCGCGACCTCCGCCAAACCGAAGGCTCCCGCCTCCCCGGCGATGGCCGAATGCAGCGCCACCTGGAGCAGGACATCCCCCAACTCATCCCGCAGCGCATTCGCGTCCCCTGAATCGATGGCCTGTAGAAGCTCGTAGCACTCCTCGATGAGGAAGGAGCGCAGGCTCCCGTGCGTGTGGGATCGATCCCACGGGCAACCCCCGGGCGCACGGAGGCGGGTGACGACCTCCATCAATCCCCCTACGGCCCACCCGGCCGCCGCCACACCGGCGGCCCCCGCTTCATCCAGGGGGGTCGGTGGGATGAAGAGAATCCGCAGATCGCCGGGTTCATAAGACCCGGCAAGGTCCATCGGGGTCACGGCGCAAACCTCGTGGAGGAATGCATCAATCCAATAGAGATCGGAGGATACGGCGCGGCCCACGGCGCTCAAAATATCCGACGGATCTTCGAGACCCCACAACCCCTCCAACCAGATACCGGCCGTGTTCGGCAGGGAAGCGAGAACCTCCCGCGGCCCGAGAACTGTCCCCCCCGGCGCGTCCATCCCGGGCACTTCGATGGGCGAACCCTCGGGACAATCGGCCAGGGGGTTGGACTGGAGGATGGTTACCGAACGGCCCCCGGCCGCAGCCCGACGAATCCAACGCAAGGCGCCCGGATCCATCGGGACCGGCGACCCGGGAGAGCAATAGAAATCGGGGATTCCACCCTCCTCGACATCCCGATACGATATTCCGGCGCCCGAAAGCATCTCCCGCACCCTCTCGCCGGCGGCCCCCGGGGGAAATGCGCCGGTGGAATTCGGCGGGATTCGCTCGAGGGCTTCGGGGTCCACGCCGGTGCGGGACAAGCCGAGAATCAACAGTTGCCTGGACAATTGAAAAGCCTCCGTTCGGAAATCAATCGCGGAGCAGGTGACACCTCTTGAGGATGCGAGCCGCGGGCGCCCCCACCCGGGGAATCATGTGCAAATCCGACGACCGAATGCCGCCGACCAGCAAGATGACCACGGTATATACCAGGCCACCCACCGCCACCCCTCCAATCACGGCACCGGCCAGGCCGAGAGCGCTCTCCAGGGGGCCGACGAGCAGGCGAACGGCCACCCCCATGAGAAGGGAAGCCACCGCCGACTGCCACAGGAGGGCAACCACGCTGAACTTGCCGAGTTTGCCCCTCAGCGATAGGAGGTTGAGGGCTACGGCGACGCCGAACCCCGCCACCGTCGCCCACCCGGCGCCCCGGACGCCGAGGGCCGCCACACCCGTCAGCGTCCAGGTCAGGATCAACTTGACGATGGCCCCGGCGAACAGATTGTACATCGGTAAGGCCGGCGCTCCCAAACCCTGCAGCACCGCCGAGGAAACCTGCTGGAGGGCCAACAACAAGGCCACGAAGGCGATGGAAGCCAGGACCGGTCCCGCCTCCGGTGCTCGCCAGAAGAAGGTAGGAATCTCATCGGAAAGCACGAACAGCCCCACGGCCGACGGTACCCCAACCAGGGCCGCGATGCGCAAGCCCGCGAAGGTCTTCTCCCGGATGGAGGCGGTATCCCGGCGGGTCAGGGAATAGGAAATGGAGGGAACCAGGCTAATGGCTATAGCGGTGGAGAATATCCCCGGGACGTTGACAAAGGGCATGCTGTAGGATTCCAGGTAGCCGTACGCCGTGGTGGCGGCAACCGCTGCGTAGCCACTTTGTATCAATCGATAGGGCACCACGGCGGCATCCACGAAGCGCATCATCGGTAAGACCAGGCCGCTGATGGAGATGGGGATGGCAAACGCCAGGATACGTCGCACGATCTGGGAGGTCCCGGCGGCGGCGGCGCCCTCGGCGGCGGGCTCCGCCGCCTCATCCTCATGGTGCCGTCGGCTCCGCCGGTACGCCCAAAACAGGTAGATCACTCCGGCCACGGCACCCGTGGTCGCACCGAAGGTGGCGCCGGCGGCAGCGTACTCCAACCCGTAGGGCACCAGGACCCCGACCAGCAGGAACATGGTCAGCACCCTCACCACCTGTTCCACGACCTGGGAGGTCGCGTGGGGCGTCATGGATTGCAGTCCCTGGAACCAGCCCCGGAAGGCGGACATCACGGCGACGAAAAACACCGCGGGTGCCAGGGCAATCATGCTGTAATACGCATCGGGATTCTGCCAAACGCGCTCGACGAAATAGGGGCTTACCGCGTAGAGCGCAGCGGTAAACACGGCACCCAGGGACATGAGCAGATAGATGGAGAGGCGGAACACGCGGCGCGCTTCGGCCATGGATCCCCGGGCCTCGGCCTCCGAGACCAGCTTGGAGACGGCCAGGGGGATGCCCATGGTGGATAGGACGAGGGCGATGGAATAGATGGAGTAGGGCAACCCGAACAGGGCCATACCGTAGGCTCCGGCATCACCGCCCCCCATCAGCCAGGGCAATATGAAGCGGTACACCGCCCCGAGCACCCGGCTTATCATGCTCCCGACCATCAGGATGAACGCGCCCCTGAGGAAACTATCCCGTCTCATACCCCACCCGGCTCCCGGACGGCCCGGCGGCACCGTCCGCTCCTAGTATTTTCGCAGCACGACCGAAACACGCTGGAATCACTACGCTCCCACGAGTCGCCCCAGGATCGCAGCGCCCGACCGAGCCGCCACCATCGCCTCGGTCCCCAGCTCACCCGAAGCGCCCGTTCCGACGACTACCAGCGCCCCGTGAACCCCGTCGGCACCGAGGATGGGCGCGGCATAATACGGCGTTGCCGAATCCAACCCGTCGGAGTTCTCCAGGAGATCCCCCCCCGGCTCCAACTCGCCCGATTTCAACGGTTGGCCGGTCCGGATACAACGTTCGAGGGGGGCGCCGTTCTCGCGGCCGATGAGGGCATCGGAAAGCCCGGCCACGGCGATGACGCGGTCCCGGTCCGAAATCATAACGGCGATATCGCCGGCGTTTCGCAGGGCCTCGGCGACGCCCGAGGCCAAATCCTCTATCGCCGATACCGTGGAGTATTTCTTGAGTATGACGCTGCCCGATTCATCCGTATAGATCTCCAGGGGTTCTCCGTCCCTGATCTTCAGGGTTCGACGAACTTCCTTCGGTATAACGACGCGTCCCAGCTCATCAATCTTGCGCACGATCCCGGTGGCTTTCATCGCGGAATCCCCTTTCGAAAAGATTTCTCCCGGCGGACCCGGGGGCTTCTTTGCTATATGCTACCATAACAATTCCGGGAGAGCCCCTTCAATTCGCGTCGTCCAGGGGCGGTATGGCCCGCAAGAGGTCTCGGATCCCCCCGATCCCCGGGGCGGCGGCGCCGACGCGCAGCGGGCGGAGCGTGATACGCAGCCCGCCGGAGACCTCTCGAATCGCTACGCTGAGGTCACGTTCTCGCCCGAGGGCATGCCAATCGGGGCCGTTCCTCCTGGGGATGCTCTCGAGGATCAACCCGCGCGCTTCGGACGCGATCCGCACGATCCCGCGCTCGGCGGCCAACAATCGAAGCTCCGCGAGGTCCACGAGGTTGCCCACGGGCGCGGGGGGATCCCCGAACCGATCCAGGATCTCGTCCAGCAAGTCGCGCAATCCCGCCAGATCCTCCAGGTCGCCCAGCCGACGATACAGTGCCACTCGATCGCGACCATCCGGGACGTATTCCTCGGGCAGGTAGGCATCCAGGGACAACTCCACGACGGGTTTCAACACCGGCCGTGTGCCCTCGCCCATCAGTTCCTCGGAGGCCTCCCGGAGGAAGCGGGTGTACATCTCGAAACCCACGGCCAACATGAACCCGTGTTGCTCGGCCCCGAGCACGTTACCGGCACCTCGGATCTCCAGGTCGCGCTTGGCCAGCCGGAACCCGGATCCCAGCTCCGTGAACTCCCGGAGGGCGTGCAGGCGATCCACCGCCGTCCCCGTCAGCACTTCCCCGGCCCGGTAGGTGAAGTAGGCGTACGCCAGCCGATCCGACCGGCCGACGCGACCCCGCAGCTGGTACAGTTGGGCCAACCCGAGGCGATCGGCGTCCTCGACGATCAGCGTATTGACCGAGGGGATATCAAGGCCGGATTCGATGATGGTCGTGCAGACCAGGACGTCCAATTCACCCCGGGCAAAGGACTCCATGACCGCCTCCAACTGGTGTTCGCCCATCTGGCCGTGGGCAACCCCGATGGCAGCAGTTGGCGCCATGCGCTCCACTCGCCGGCGGGCCATGTCGATGCTGCGAACGCGATTGTGAACGTAGAATGCCTGGCCTCCCCGGCCCAGCTCCCGATGGAGGGCGTCCGCCACCAACCGGGAGTCGTACTCCATCACGTAGGTAACCACGGGGAGGCGATCCTCCGGCGGAGTCTCGATCATGCCCACATCACGGATACCCGATAGCGCCATGTGCAGCGTACGGGGAATGGGGGTGGCCGTCAGCGTGAGCACGTCCACGCTCGTCCGCAGTTGCTTCAACTTCTCTTTGTGTCCCACTCCAAATCGGTGTTCTTCGTCGACGATAATCAGGCCCAGGTCCCGGAAGGCGACGTCGGCCCCCAGGAGCCGGTGCGTCCCGATGACCATGTCCACGCTCCCGCGCCGCAACCCGCGGATCGTCTCCTCCTGTTGGCCCGCACTGCGGAACCGGCTGAGCACCTCGATTTCGAAGGGCCACCCGGCGAAGCGTTCCAGGGCGGTCCGGTAATGTTGTTGTGCCAGGACCGTGGTCGGCACCAGGAACACCACCTGCTTCGAGGCCGCCATGGCCTTGAAGGCCGCCCGGAAGGCCACCTCGGTCTTGCCGTAACCGACATCACCGCACAACAGGTAATCCATGGGCTGCGGGGATTCCATGGCGTCCTTGATCTCGTCGGACACCTCGACTTGATCCGGGGTTTCTTCGAAGGGAAATGCATCTTCAAAATCCTTCTGCCAGGGCGTATCGGGATCGAACCGATGCCCTTCGGCGCGATCACGGGCCGCGTAGAGCTCCAGGAGCTCCCGGGTCATATCCCGCACGGATTGTTTCACCCGGGCCTTGACCCGGGCCCACTCGCCACTGCCGAGGCGGTAGATCCTCGGTTCCTCGCCGTCGGCGGAGGAATACTTGTGGATCAAGTCCACGGAGTCGGCGGGGACGTACAGGCGATCCCCCGCAGCGTAACGGAGGGTGAGATAGTCCCGCTCGATCCCCTCGACTTCCCGGTGGCTCAGTCCCAGGTATTGACCGATTCCGTGATACCGATGCACGACGTAGTCGCCGGAACGGAGATCTTCGTAACCCTCCAGGCGCTTGCGACGTCCCCGGGCCACGCGAAATCCCCGATAACTGGCAGCGCGCCCCCGGATCTCCGCCTCCGTGATGATGATGAATTCGGCACCCGGCAATTCGAATCCCTCACCCAGGGAAGAGGCTACCACCCGGGGTGCCTCTGCGCCCAATATCTCGCGGATGGCCGCGGCCCGATCCTCGTCGGAGGCGGTGATGACGACCTCGCGGCCGTCCTCTCGCCAGCGCCGGAGTTCACCCCGGAGCATGTCCCATTGACCGTAGAAGGGTTCCGGGGTCCTGGAGCCGATGCGGACGACCCCGGCGGGCGCCTCCCCTTCCACTCGACCCAAGATCGTGGACGCGTACACGCGCGGCCGATCCCGCGGTATTTGGCCTTCGGAACCGAGATCGATTTGCAGCCGAAGTTGCCCCGGGAGGGCCGTGCCGTCGGAGAGGAGCCTCTCGCGTCGTTCCCCGATCTCCCGGGATCGGCCGCGGCGAACCCGCTCGATCTCGGCGGGATTCCACACGAAGATCGGCGCACCCGCGGGTAGGTAATCGAAGAAGGTGTCCATATCCGCGCACAGGTAGGGGAAGAAGGGATCGAAATTGGCCACGGAAAGGCCGGCGCGGAGACTTTCCATCTGCCGTCGGACCCTGCCCTCCAGGCGCGCCGCCGCCCGCTCCTCGCCGGATCTCTGCAGATCCTCCACTGCCCCCCGGAGCTCGACCTCCATTCGATCCAGGGCCGCCGTCAAATCCGAAGCATCTCCCAGGGGGAAGGTTTCCGCCGCCGGCGGCACGGTAACCGAGGCGGCATTATCGTGGGATCTCTGGGTCTCGGGATCGAAATACCGGATCCCGTCCACGCGATCGCCGAAGAACTCGACCCGAACCGGGGACCCCTCGATGACCCCGAAGAAATCGACGATACCGCCCCGGCGCGCATAGGTGCCGGGCGCCACGACGACGTGGTCGCGGGAGTACCCCAGGGATTCCAAGCGGGCGATGAGTTCTTCGGGCTCCAATGTGTATCCTCGGCGAACCTCCATCGTCAGCCGAGCCATCTCGGCCTTCGGTAGCAATCGGCGCTCGAGGGCCACGGGAGAGGTGACGACCAGGATGTGCTCGCCGGCCATCAACCGGCCCAGCACGCGCAGGCGGGTGGATTCGATCTCGCGACTGCGAACGGCATCGGGCTCGGGCAAGAAGTCCATCGGGGGTAGATACTCGACCGCGTCCGCACCCAACCAGGCCGCCGCATCGTTCGCCATGCGGACCGCCTCGGAATTGCCCGGGACGATCAGGACGGCAGCGCTCTGATTCTGCCCGAAGAGGGCCGAAACGAGGGAAACCGCGGCGCCCGGCACGAGGCCGTGGGCCAGGTGTGCCTCCGCGCCGGTCTGCAATCCGTCGAACAGGTCGCGAAATCCGGGCACACGACGCCAAACCCCCGACGGGTCAACCGGGGGGGTGTGGGGGTCGCTGCGAAATTCTCTTTCTTCCAAGGCGCCGACTCAACTCCCGTCGCGGCCTGATCGCACCGTCACTCTCCGTCGGGTTCGTCCTCGGGGAGGGCGGTCATCCCGTTAAATCGGTTCATCGCCGCTTCGACGCCGCAGGTTACGGCGGCCGTGGCGGCGCGGGTGGCCAGGTCCAGGGCATCCTCGGCCAAGCGCGCCTCCCCCGGGGCGAAGGGCTCCAGGACGTACGCACTGGGATCCCTTCCATCCGCGGGTCGGCCGATCCCGATGCGCAGCCTGGGAAAGGCATTGGTGCCCAGGGCATCGGCGATGGATGCCAATCCCCGGTGCCCTCCGGAACCCCCTTCGGGCTTGAGACGAATGCGCCCGAGGGGCAAATCCAGATCATCGCACACGACTAGAATCTCACCGGGATCGAACCCCCGGGCCGCCACTCGCCCCACGGGCCCCCCGCTGAGATTCATATAGCTTCCCGGCCGAAACAGCATGACCGGGCAACCGTCGAGGAGTGCCTCGGCCCACCGGCCTCCATAGCCCGGCTGCCAGCGACCGCGGCGAAAGCCATCGAGCCGCTCGATAACCAGAAACCCGGCATTGTGCCGGGTCCGGCGATAGCGCTCGCCGGGGTTGCCCAGGCCGACCAGCAAACGGATCGGCATAGGGATCCCCTCCGATCAAGCGTCCTCTTCTTCGTCCTCTTCGTCTTCGCGATCTTCGGCCTCTTCGCCCTCTTCGAGATCCAGCAGTTCCTCGTCTTCGAGCAACTCCTCTTCCTCTTCTACGGGCTCTTCGGTGGCCTCGACGATACCCGCGATGACTTCACCCGGATCGTGTTGGAATTCGACGCCCTCGGGCGGGGTAATATCCCCCACGGTGACGGTATCACCGATCTCCAACTGGCTGACGTCGACGTCGATGTACTCCGGAATATCTCCGGGAAGACACTCGACGCTCAGGGTCCGCAGACCCATCTGCAAAATACCTTCTCCTTCGGTAGCCACCTCGTCGCCGATGATTCGCACCCAGGCCTCGGTCGTGATCTTTTCGGTCATGTCCACCTGGTAAAAATCCATGTGGACGACGTCATGTCCCAGGGGTGTACGCTGCATTTCACGAACCATGACCTTGCGCTCGTTGCCACCCGGGACCTCCGTCCCTTCGATCTTGAGATCGAGAAGACCACGATGGCCACCGGCAGCCATGAAGGCCACCAGGGCCGGTTTCTGAACCTTGAGGTGCAAGTTGGGCACATCCCGACCGTACATTACCACCGGGATGAAGCCCTCACGGCGCAGCTTCCGAGATTCTCCCGGTTCCCTTACGCTGGCCTTCAGGGTTAGATCTGCCATTGAACGACCTGCCTCCTTCGAGAATAGTCCGAAGCCTATGGTAACCCTCGGCACGTGACCTGTCAAACCGGGCCATTAGCGCGCCGTGGGTGATGTATCCTCCCCGAAGAGGGCACTGACCGAGCGATCCGAGTGGATTCGCATGATGGCCTCGCCCAGGAGCGGGGCCACGGACAGTACCTTCATGGAGGGCAGGGCTTCGGCATCGGTTGGTATGGTATCGGTGACAATCAGCTCGGTTATGGGTGCCTCGGAGAGGCGTTGCACTGCGGACCCGCTCAAGACGGGATGCGTCGCGGCGGCGCGCACTTCCCGGGCACCCGCATCCTTCAGGGCCGCGGCGGCGCGGCATATGGTGCCGGCGGTATCGATCATCTCGTCTATCAGCAACGCGATCTTGCCTTCCACATCCCCGATTATGTTCATCACGTGGGACACATTGTGGGTCGGACGCTGCTTGTCGACGATGGCGATGTTCACCCCGAGGTGGTGCGCCATCCCCCGCGCGCGGGGGACGCCACCGGCATCGGGCGAAACTACGATGAGATCCTCGCGATCGAGGGTGCGGAAGTACTTGCAGAGAATCGGTGTGCCGGCCAGGTGGTCCACGGGAATGTCGAAGAACCCCTGGATCTGCCCGGCGTGCAGGTCGATGGTGAGCACCCGGTCGGCCCCCGCTTTGGTGATGAGATCCGCCACCAGTTTCGAGGTAATGGGCTCCCGGCCCCGGGTCTTGCGATCCTGGCGGCCATATCCGTAGTAGGGAATGACGGCGGTGATCCGGCGGGCCGAGGCCCGCTTCAAGGCATCGATGATGATCAGGAGTTCCATGAGCGTCTCGTTCACGGGTGGGCTGGTGGGCTGAATGATGAAGGCATCGGTACCCCGGACGTTATCATCGATCATGACGCGGGTTTCCCCGTCACTGAAGTGCTCGACCACCATGGGTGACAGGGGAATCCCCGTGTACTCGGAGATGGCTTGCGCGAGGTTTGGGTTCGCATTACCCGCCAGGAGTTTCATCTTCCCGTAACTCCCATCTCCGCAACGATCATTCGGCATTCTCTTCATCCCTCCCGAAAACACGTTCCGCCCGGCGCGCACCTGTTTTCCGCTCGACCCATCCCTCCTTGATCTCCATTCGGCCCCGGGCGATACCCAGCGCCCCCGGGGGTATGTCACAGTCCACGGTGGACCCCGCCGCGACGAAGGCTTCCTCGCCCACGTTCACCGGCGCCAACAGGTTGCTGTTGCACCCTATGAAGGCTCCGTCGTCCACCACGGTGAGATGTTTCTGCCATCCGTCGTAGTTCACGGTCACCACCCCGGCCCCGATATTTACGTTCGAGCCCACCTCGGCATCCCCGATGTAGGAATGGTGGGGCACCTTCGTACCCGCGCCCAGGCGGGAGTTCTTCAGTTCGGCGAAGTTGCCTATCTTCACGTTCTCCGCCACTTCGTTGCCGGGACGCAAGTGCGCATAGGGACCGATGGTCACCCGATCGCCGATGATCGAGTCCTCCACCACCGAGTGCCACACCGTGACCGCATCCCCCAGGGTCGAAGCCACCAGGTGCACAGAAGGCCCCACGCGACAACCGGACCCCAGCGAGCACCTTCCCTCGATGGTGGTGTTGGGCAGGATGACGCTGTCCCGGCCGATCTCTGCAGCGGCATCGATCCAAGTACTGGGGGGATCGACGACGGTCACGCCCGATTCCATTATACTATCGAGAATGCGACCGCGCAGGATTCCAGTCGCCACGGCGAGATCCGCCCGCGTGTTCACCCCCAGCACCTCGTTTACATCCGGGGGCTGGACCGTCTCCACCGAAAACCCTCTCTCCAATAACATGGGGAATACATCGGGGAGGTAGTACTCGCCCTGGGCATTGTCCGCGGCGATGCGGGGAATGCAATCCAACAGGAGGTCCACCTTGAAGCAGGCAATGGCGGTATTGATCTCCCGGATTGCTGACTCGGCGTGGGAGGCATCGGCGTCCTCTACGATGGCTGCCAGCTCCCCGGAGTCGTCCCGGACCACCCGTCCCAGGCCGGAGGGATCTTCCACCACAGCCGTCAACAACGTAGCGGCGGCCCCGCTGGATCGATGCCGGTGCACCATCCTCTTCAGTAGATCCCCGGTTACCAGGGGGACGTCGCCGTAGAGTACCAGGACATCATCGTAGCCCTCGAGCAGTGGCGCTGCCTGGGCCACGGCGTGCGCCGTACCCCGCTGTTGTTCCTGCAGGACGTAATCGACTGCATCGCCCAGGGCATCCCGCACCCGGTCGGCCTGAAAACCCACCACCACCGCTGGATCCGGGATCTCGGCGGCCGTCAACGCATCCAATACCAAGGCAATCATCGGCTTACCCATTATGGGATGCAGCACCTTCAACAGGTCGGACTTCATGCGGGTACCCTGGCCGGCGGCCAGGATCAATCCGCGAATGTTCTCCATGTTCCCAAGACCACCCTTCTCGCGGAACGATGCGTTTCCGCATCGGACGATATCGCGGGGAACTCCCCCACCACTCTAAGATATCATCATGGCGTCCGGGAGGCACGGGGCCCGGGGCATCGGTGGCATCGAGACGCCCCGGGTTTGTGGATCATTTGATGAAGGCACGGTACTCTCGGCGATCCTCGGCCACGGCCTCATCGTACACGCGCACCAGCTCCTCCTGAATGTATTGGCGCGTGGGCGTGTTGACGGGATGGGCGATATCCAGGTGGTCGCCGCTATCGAGGCGCCGGCTGGGCATCGCGATGTAGGGCTCGCCCCGGCGATCCCGTACTAACTTGACCTCGTGGATCACGAAGGCATCGTCGAAGGTTACGGACGCCACGGCCCGGGTCCTGTTGCCTCCCTCGACGCGGCGCATGCGAACTTCCGTAATGTGCAAGCCAGATCCTCCCCTCAGGGCCGTCTGGCAATTATTTCCATATCGAGGGGAAAAGTCCTCCTGCGATTCCTATGAAACGGGAAGCCCGGGGGCCGAGGATACCACTTCGATTGCCCCGTCATCGTTCTGGCGTATCTCTACCAGGGATACGTAATCTTTCACCAGCTTCTCCCTCGGTTCTTCCGTGGATGCGACTACCGCCGTTCCCAATACCTCCACGTCGAACTCCGCCAGCAGGTCTCGCGAACCACTGGCCGTCCCACCGCCGCGCAGGAAGTCATCCACCACGACGACCTTGCCCCGGGGCTCGAGGGCTCGACGGGGCAGGGACATGGTCTGGATTCGCGACGAAGAACCCGAGACGTAGTTGATACTCACCGAACTCCCCTCGGTCACCCGGCTATTCCTTCGGATGATCACCAGGGGCTTTCCGAGTCCGCGGGCGGTCATCAGTGCCAGGGGAATCCCCTTGGTCTCGATGGTGACCACGGCGTCGGGAGCGCAGGGTTCGAATAGGTTCGCAAAGTAAGCACCGAAGGCTTCCGCCCACCGCGGAGAAAAGATCAGGTCCGTCATGTAGAGGAAGCCTCCGGGCAAGACCCGGGCGGGGCTGCGCAGTTCCGATACCAGCTCGTTGCGAATCATCTCCAGGTGCTCGGAGGAGGGGCGAGGGGTGTAGACGACCCCACCGGCGGCGCCGGGAAGGGTATGGATGCCGCCCGCTCCCTGCGCCAGGGCACTTCGGATGAGGGCCAAGTCCTCGGATACCGTGGAACGGGCGACCCCGAGCTCTCGTGCAAAATCGCCGAGACCGAAGAGCCGGGAGGGGTTGGATACCAACCGGGCGGTCATGTAGGCCACGCGTTCGCTTCGCGACATCCGGGAACCCACTGCAATCCCTCCGAACATTGAGGCAACTATACCCCTAGAATATTCGGAACGGCGCCGTGGTGCAACTCGGGCTGGCATCCTACCTCATTGCGCGCACGGCCCGCAGGTGCGACGGCTTGTCGACGTCCAGGGCGATCTCCGGGTCGGCGTCGAGGATCGCATGGCCCACCGAACCGGTAACGCGCGCAAAGGCCCTCTCCGCGTCGGCGATACCCGCCCGACCCAGGGCCAACTTCAACAGGATTATCGGGCCGACGGTCCAGGCCATCCGCAGGACGCTCTTCCTGATGACGTAGAGATCCTCGAGGACCGGAAGGAGGGACACGATGCAATCCCGCGTGCCCAGGAAACAATTCCCCAGGGTCAGCTCGCCCTCCCGGAGGCGGGCATACGTCCGTTGCACCTCCGGAAATCGTTCTTCGCTCGCCCCGCGGGTCACGGCGGGCGCGAAAAACTCGCCGCCGGTATCCATGCAGGCGCGTACGAATCGATCCAGGATGGGGCCGGTAACCAGGGGGACGTCCCCCGTGATGAAGAAGAGGTAGTCCGCCTCCCCGGCGGCATCCACGCCCCGGGTAATGCTTTCCACGAAACTTTCCCCCGCGGGGACCAGGGTCACCCCGTCCAGGTCCAGGGCCTCCCCGAAGGATTCAAAGCCGACCACGATGGGATCCCGCAGCATCTGCGACTCCGCCACGGCATCCAGTATGTATGCGAGCATCGGCCGCCCCCAGAGGTCGATCAGGGCCTCGTACGCTTCGGATGACTCCTCGCACAGCGGCCCGTCATTGCGAGACCCGGCCAGGATGACCGCTCGAATGTTGCGCTCTGCCAACGCCTATCCCCTCGCATCCCGTATATTCCAGCCGGGACCGGACCGAAAATGCGTCGCCAACAACCGGGCGCCCCGGAAGGCGAACTCCCAGCGCAATCGGCGAAGATCCCAGGCCATCTCCTCGCAATCCTCGTACACGGCAAAGAAAGTCGAGCCGCTCCCGGACATCAAGACCGGACGGCGCACGCGGGCGCGAAAATGATCGGCGTACGCTCGAAGTGCCGGATAGCGGGCCAGGGCCGCCGGCTCCAGGGCATTCCTCGCACATCGCAGGGCGGATCCCAGATCGCCGGACCCCATTCCCTCCAGGACCGACGGCACACTCGCTTCCCCTTCGCGGACCTCCAGGGCGTCGTGGTGTCGGTAGACAGCCCCGGTATCGCAGGCCAGCGGCGGGACCATCAGCAATACCGGGTACGGAGACATCGGTGGGAGGGGCTCGATGATCTCGCCGACCCCCCGGATCTCGGCGGTGCCCCCCTCCAGGAAGAAGGGTACATCTGCCCCCAGCCCGGCCGCGATCTCCCGCAGGGAGCCCGGGTGTCCCGGGTGTCCCGGGTTCCCCGCAGCATGCAGGGCAACCAGGGTGGCGGCGGCATCGGAACTCCCGCCCCCGAGCCCCCCGCCGACGGGAATGCGCTTCTGCAGCCGCACGTTGACGCCCGGTGCGAAGTTGAGGGCACGGGTGGCGCGAAGGATCAGGTTGTCCGCACCGCCGAGAACGCCCGGGTAATCGGTCTGAAGGCGAACGGCTCCCCTTCCCCCCGGGCTAAAGTGGAGGGATATGAGATCGCTGAGCTCGATGCATTGAAAGATCGAGTGGATTTCGTGGTACCCGTCATCGCGACGCCCCAGGATGTCCAACCCCAGGTTCACCTTGGCATACGCCCGAACCTCCAGGTCCTCCACGGTATCTCGTCGACTCACGCTCTTCCCCTCTCCACCGTCCCGACAATGCATACCGGCATGATACGATCCCCGGGACGTGCCGGCGTTCCCGGGGATCGTCATCCCCACCGCCGGGCGGCGCGCATCCAGGGAGGCCGAAAACGCAGTTCGGGGAGGGACGACCATGCCCGTCGCCCCTCCCCGAACCTGTAACAGGAACAAATAATTAAGACCCCGCGCTGATTTCCAGCTTCTGTGGCTCACCCTCGCCGCAGATCAGGACCTCGACATCCGACGTGAGGACGTCCGCATACGTAAAGGAAATGCTGCGGTTGTGCTGGGTGGCACCGAGGCGAATCAGGAAGACATCCGGATACGTTTCCTCCAGAGTACCCTCCCGTTCAACGATGCGACGTCGGCCGCGGTTTGCTCTGACGGTTACCTGCTTCCCGAGGTATTCCTCGAGATGGTGGCGAATTTGAGCCAGACTTATCGGTCGGCGGTCTTTATTCAATATATCCACCTCTCAAGTGCGCAGGCACTACAACACCTCAGCCATTGTACCACTTCAGGCACTGGAGGTCAACAAAACTATACACTGTACCAGATGGATGTTGGGTCGTCAACCACGACGCGCCGTCAAATTACGCGGTCCCGCGCCCCCTGCTGCGCCCCGCAAGGCCCGGGATCAGGGGGCCGGAGACTCGTTTCCCCGACCCAGCGCCGCACCCATGAAGTCGCGGAAGAGGGGATGGACTCGGTTGGGGCGAGACTTAAATTCTGGGTGAAACTGAACGCCCAGGAACCAGGGGTGGTCCTCCAATTCCATGATCTCCACGAGATCCCCGGCGGGCCAAACCCCCGTCGGGCGCAACCCGGCCTCGGCCATGGCGCTCCTGTACAAATTGTTGATCTCGTACCGGTGGCGGTGGCGTTCTCTGACCTCGGAACACCCGTAGGCGCGGGCAGCCAGGCTCCCCGGGGCGATGTGGCAGGGATAGGTGCCCAGCCGCATCGTGCCCCCCATCCGATCGAGGTCCTTCTGTTCCGGCATGAGATCGATCACCGGGTGGAGTGTATCCCGATCGAACTCGGAGCTGTTCGCGGCTTCCAGTCCCATCACGTTGCGGGCAAACTCGATGACCGTACACTGGAGACCGAGGCACAGGCCGAGGAACGGTATTCCCTCTTCCCGGGCGTATCGAATGGCGTTAATCTTGCCCTCGATTCCGCGGTCACCGAAGCCACCCGGAACCACGATCCCCTGCGCATCGCCCAGTCGCCGAGAGGCCATCTCCATGGCTGCTTCCGGTCCGGCGGTTTCCAACTCCTCGGAGCTGACCCAATCGATCTGCACCCGAACGCTGTGGTGCATACCGGCGTGGATCAGCGATTCCACCACCGACATGTACGCATCGTGCAGGTCGATGTACTTGCCGACGATGGCAACGCGAACCTCTCCCTCGGGATTCTTGAATCGAGATACCATCCGCCGCCAATCGGACAAGTCCTTTTCCCCGGATTCGAACCCGAAGTGGTCCATGACCAGATCATCAAACCCCTGCTCCTCGAGCAACAGGGGAACCTCGTAAATCGTGGAGGCGTCGGCATTGGCGATGACGGCTTCCCGATCGACATCGCAAAACAGTGCCAGTTTCGATATCACATCCTGGTTGAGGGGATGCTCCGAACGGCAAACGATGACGTCGGGCAGAATACCGATGCCCCGCAGGGAGGCGACCGAGTGCTGCGTTGGCTTGGTCTTGAGCTCGCCGGCGGCATCTATGTAGGGAATCAGCGTAACGTGAACGTACATCACGCCGCGACGGCCGGCATCCACCTTCATCTGGCGGATGGCCTCCAGGAAGGGTAAACTCTCGATGTCACCGACGGTCCCCCCGATTTCGGCGATTACCACGTCGACCCCGGGGAAGGCGGCGACCTTCTCGATGCGGGACTTGATCTCGTTGGTGATGTGGGGGATGACCTGGACGGTCGCCCCGAGGAACTCGCCGCGTCGCTCCCTCTCGATGACGCTGGAGTAGATCTCGCCGGTGGTCACGTTGTGCGCCTGGCTCAAGTTCTCATCGATAAACCGTTCGTAGTGACCGAGGTCCAGGTCCGTCTCGGCTCCGTCCTCGGTGACGAAGACCTCACCGTGCTGCAGCGGGCTCATGGTCCCCGGATCCACGTTGATGTAAGGATCCAACTTCATGATGGCGACCTGCAGTCCCCGCTCCTTGAGGAGCCGTCCCAGGGAAGCCGCCGTAATTCCCTTTCCCAGTCCGGATACGACCCCGCCGGTTACAAATATGAATTTGCCCATACCAATAGCCTCCTGTCACCTCGAGGAAGAGGATGTCACTTTCGTCGGAACGCATCGGGGGAGGCACCGGCCCGGAATGCAGCGCGCGAAAACGGAAAAGGCCCAAAGCCGGAAGCAATCCGACCTGGTGCCCACGCTCATTCTATTCCCCCCCGGGGGGAGAGTCAACGATTCAGCCCCCCGAATCCCTGCGATCCCATCCCATCGGAGGAAATGGCTTTGGGCACCAGAAGAGGTTATATACTGGAGGAACATCGCCCCTTCGGTCCCGTTCGCCGCCCCCCTATCACACCGTAAGGCGAACGGCGGGGTCGCGACGCGCCGGGCGGAGTGCGGGAGTCCGGGGGCGGATTCGATGACGACGTTTCCAATGGATCCGGGGGCCGCCCCGCGATATACTCTACCTATCCGGACCGGGACACTCAGGGGTAGCACCGTCGCTTCTTCGCGACCCCCTCCCCGGGACCGAGGTTCTCCTCGGAGAAGGAACGACACCGGCGTCCCCGATGACGCCGTCAGCAGCTGGGAGGTCTTTCGTTGGCATCGGTATCGGCAATCCCCCCATCCACGGACGCGGATCTTCGCAACTTCGTCCTCGAGGGCGCCCTGGGATCGGTGACGACGACGGTTACCATGGGGGTGTATCTCACCGGGTTCGCCCTCATCCTGGGGGCCAGCGATGCCATGATCGGCTTGATCGCCGCAGTACCCGCCCTGGCGAACGTGCTGCAGCTGTTGGGTAGTTACCTCCTCATCCGCTCGGGTTCCGCCCGCAGACTCTGCCTGGCATCGTTGCTGGCCCACCGGTTCTCCTGGCTCCTCATCGCCCTCATCCCCCTCCTGGGCATAGGCGGTCTTCCTCCGGCCACGCTATTAATCGTGGGGATCGCATTGGCCAGCGTATTCGCCTCCTTCACCAACGTATCCTGGCTCGCGTGGATTTCCCGGGTCGTGCCCCGTCATATTCGCGGAAGATTCTTCGCCCGCCGCAACGTCGTGGCGGGCGTGGTGGCAATGGTTACCGGTGTGGTCGCCGGGCAATACCTGGATCGATGGCAAGCGGTCCGGCCCGATCTCGCCCCCCAGGGGTATACCCTCATGTATGGGGTGGCCCTCGTTTTCGGCTTCCTGTGCTGGATTGTCATCCGCCGAATCGGGGAAGCGGAACCCCTCGAGCACCGGAGCGAGGGCTTCCTGCGGGAGTTACGGGTCCCCTTGCGGGACAGGAATTTCCGCCGGCTTCTGATCTTCATGGTCAGCTGGGGTTTTTCCGTGCGCCTGGCGGCACCCTTTTTCGACGTATACATGATCCGAAACCTGGCCATTCCCTTTTCCACCATCGCACTGTTTGGCATCGTCGGGGGCGTTTGGAATATCCTCGGCATGCGGTTCTGGGGACCCATGTCCGACATCCAGGGCAACAAACCCGTGCTCTTCGCCGGCTGTACCCTGGCCGCCCTCACTCCCCTGCTCTGGCTGTTCACCTCGCCGGGGTCCTATCGGATCCTGTGGGTGGCCAACATTCTGACACCCCTGGCCTGGGCTTCCATCGGCCTGGTGACCTCCACCCTGCTGATCAAGATGGCACCACCGGAGGTCGCCTCCATCTACTTCGGGCTATTTGCCGCCCTGGTGGGCGTAGCCGAGGCGATAGCGCCCGGCCTCGGGGGACTGGCCGCCGAGTACTTCCGCACGGTCGAGGTTTCACTGTTCGGGGCTTCCTTCGGCGACCTGCAGCTCCTCTTCCTCCTCACCACGCTCCTTCGCGTCGCGTCCCTGCCACTATTGCTGGGCGTTCGGGTCCCCGACGAAATGGAGATGACCAACCCGCTTCGTTCCCTGCGACAACTGCGGGAGGCGGGGGGGCGACGGCGCCTGGCTGCCTACAGTATCGGTTCCATGGAGAGCCTGGCCGCCGCCATCTCCTCGGGTACAAACGTGACCGAAATGCGGCTGGAGCGCGCCCTGGAACGGGGACAGAATATGGTCCACGGCATCGTCCTTGGGTACCGCCGGATCGATCGTCACGTGGAGGATGGTATCGAGGGGTTCGAACACCGCCTGGAATGGACTTTCGGTAGGATAATCGTAAAGATACAGGACTTGATCGCCTGGCTCCGCGAGGACGATACTTCGTAAGGGTGCAGAGGAAATGAGGCGATCGATGTGTGGGCCACCATCACGAATTCCATCAGCAGCGTACTCCAACCGGGACTCTTCGCCGGCGCCGACGCCGGGGCCGCCCTGGCGGTCCTCGTCCTGGGGTGGATCGTCGCTTTGCTCCTGAGGAAAGCCGTCACGACCCTATCCCGGTTGATCGGAGTGGATGTGATCTTTCGCCGCTTCCGCGTCGGGGAAGAGGGGGATAGACCCCGGGGCGCCGATCGCCCCTCGCGGGTTCTCGGCACCCTGGCCCATTGGTTGGCCATGCTTTTCGCACTGATGATCGCCCTGGACATTCTGGAGGTCGACGGGGCCGTGGCATTGCTACAGCGAGGGATCGCCCGGGTTCCGGCGCTGGTAGTGGCGGGGGTCATCCTGGTACTGGGGATCCGCCTCGCCGGCTTCCTGGCGGCCCTGGGCGAAGACGCCGCCCGCGCCGTTCGCATGCCCCTGGCGGGCCTGGTGGGAGGCGTCGTGCGCCTGGCCGTCATCGGGATGATACTCCTCATCACCCTGGAACAACTGGGATTGACGGGCCCGATGACCACGGCGGGTTTCTTGCTGATCCTCGGCGCGTTGCCCGTCACCGCCGTCCTGGCCTTTGGAATCGGCGGCCGCGAGTTGGCGGCAAACGTACTCGCCGCCCAGATGCTGCGGGCGCAATTTCGTCCCGGGGATCGGGTCGATGCCCCCGACATCACCGGTACCATCCTCTGCATCGGTTGGGGACATACGCGTGTCCAAGCGGAGGATGGCACCTTCATCGTACCCAACGCGCGGATGGCCGCCGCCATCGCGCGTCGGACGCCCGCGGATCAACCCAGGTGATGCTCGTACCACGCCAACGTTCGCCGGTACCGATCCCATAGGTGGACGGGCTTCTTGATCCCGTGGGATTCCCCGGGATAGACGACCAGGGCCACCTCTCTCCCGAGCCGTTTCAGGGCCAAGAACAGTTCCTCGCTCTGGGCCACCGGGCAGCGGAGATCATCCTCGCCGTGGACCAACAGCACCGGAACATCGATGGCATCGGCGTTGACCAGGGGCGATCTCTCCAGGAGCGCGTCGGCCCCCTCCCACGGCATCCCCTGGCATTGGTGTTCCCCGAAGGTCAATCCGATATCGCTGGTCCCGTAGAAGCTGAAACGGTCCGTCACCGGCGCCCCCACCACGCCGGCGGCGAAGCGATCGCTTTGCCCCAGCATCCAGGACGTCATGAACCCACCGTAGCTCCAGCCGCCGATCCCCAGGCGATCCGGGTCGATGGCCATTCTCTCGAGGGCTTCATCCAAACCACAAAGGATGTCGACCATGTCGCCGCCACCCCAGTCGCCGACGACCGCCCGGGCGAAATCGCTACCGTACGTCTGGCTCCCCCGTGGGTTGGTCATGATCACGGCCATGCCGTTGCCCGCCATCATCTGGGATAGATAGGAGAACGTGTGGCCGTAGGCACCGTGGGGACCACCGTGGATCTGCAGAACGCCGGGGACCCGCGTTCCCTCCTCGACGTCGGGCGGCATGAGAACGAAACCCTCGACCTCCAGGCCGTCTTCACTCCGATACGCGAAGGATTGCACGGCGGGAAACGCAAAGTCTTCCAACAGATCGGTATTCGCCCGGCTGAGGCAGCGATCCGGGCACCCATCGCGGTGGAGCCAGACCTCCTCGGGTTGCTGCGATGAGCCCGCCTGCAAAATGAGTCGGCCGGCGGCCGCGGCGAAGGCGGAGATCACCCGATCCTCCTCGAAGACCTCCCTTTGCACGCTCCCCTCACCCGAGATATCGACACGGTGGATACCCGTCGCTCCCCGGTCCGCCGCCAGGAAGAGCAGCGATTCCCCGGTGGGATCCCAATGGATGGGTAGTCCGGTGGGAGCCAGCCGCAGGTCCGAGGCGATGCCCCCGTTAATCACGGGACGATCCAGGTCGGCAGTCAATTCGATGGCATCGGCTGGGGCCAGGGGATCGGCGGCCTCGAGGTCGGGCTGGAATACCCAGGCCCCGCTGGTGCTCGAGGGGCCCGATGCCTCGGTGTGGCCCACGAAGGCGATTTGTTTCCCGTCGGGCGACCACAGGGGATGCGTTAACGCCCCCATGCCCTGCAGGAGGTGGATCCTGCGACCGGTCTTCACTTCGACGGCCCAGAGGTCCATGGCCGTCCGCAGCTCGGCGTCCTCCGTTTCCAGGGCGGTGTAGGCCAGGTAGCGACCGTCGGGGGAAAAGGCCGGGGGTCCACCCCGGTCGAAGGGTGCCTCGGCCAGGGCCACGGGTTCAACTTCTTTCCCGGGGCACGCATCTACGAGGCACAACTGGTCCCGCAGTTCGCCGAAGTATCCCTTC
Source organism: Clostridia bacterium (assembly GCA_003563985.1). GTDB lineage: Bacteria > Bacillota > Sulfobacillia > SLMV01 > SLMV01 > CSSED11-154. The sequence goes on from PWSR01000064.1 coordinate 25,482, forward strand.
CCATCGAAGCGAAACCGCGGACGGGTGATCACCTTGACGTCATCCGCTCCTTCCTCATCCCGGGCCCGCGCCAGGGCGCGCGCTCGGTCGTCTTCGGGCGCCCCGGGATAGGGAATCCAGTCTTCGTCGGGGTAGAAGGCCCGGGCGGTAAAGGCGATTTGGTCGCCCTCGGGGGACCAGACGGGGGGCCCCGAGGGGGTCAGGTCCATGTCGATGCGACGGGCCTCGCCCCCGGCCACATCCAGGATCCAGATGCGCGTTTCATCATCCCGGTCGGATAGGAACGCGATACGCGATCCATCGGGAGAGAAACGAGGTGACGTATCGCTGTGATCTCCCCGGGTCAGGGGCCGCTTCCGGCCGTCTTCTAGGTTCATCAACCAGAGGTTCACCCGGACCGCGTCGGCCTCCAGGTCCCTCTCCTGCAGTCCGTAGACGACCAGGGAGCCGTCGGGGGATACCTGGGGATCGCCCGGGCATTTGAACGAGAAATAATCTTCCGGCGTGGGGATGTTGCGATGTTCCATGGGCATGGTCTTCTCGGCCCGGCGCATACGCCGGGCCCTACCCTCCTTAGGTGGCTTGGATCGGCGGAATTCCGCCGGGGGTACTCCCCCTCCACCTATTCAGCGAAGACCGGTGGTGTTCCTCGGAGGTGGGGCAAAAGTCGCAATGATTCCGCCCGGGGTGCGGGATGTAGCAAAGGATGCGGAGTGGAGGTGCGACGTCGAGGTATCGTCGGACGCCGGAATCGCCGGGGCCGCCATTACCACCAGGAGAGCCAGTACAAAGAGCAAGCCGACCACGGCGCAGACCCGCGGCAGGGACATTTCGTTGACTTCCGAGTGCTTGCGGTAATACACGTGAACCCCTCCATTCGACCAATTTGTGCTCCGAATTGGCGCCTGACTGCCACTATACTGGATCTAAACGGGAACGTAAAACCCTAGTGATAGCCATTAGGAGGCGTACTACAATTATATCAAGCGCATACTGTCGCCCTGGGGTGATCATGTCATCGGGGCCCGCCAAGGGATTCGAGGGACCCCGACAAGGTCACCAATCACATGTGCTCTGGAGCATTGACGCCCAGGATGTGCAGTGCCTCGGCCACCACGCGTGCCGAGGCGCGGCAGAGGTGGAGGCGAGCCCGGGTCAGATCGACATCATCACCCAGCACCCGACACTCCGTGTAAAAGGAGTGAAAGAGGGCGGCTACCTCCAGCACGTAGGCGGCCAACCGATGGGGCTCCAGGGATTCTGCGGCGGCCACGATTTCGCCGGGGAAGTCAGCCAACTTGCGCACCAGGGCCAACTCCTCGTCGACGCCCAGGGGCGCCAGGGATTCCCGGGTGACCGATGCCGCCTCGGGGACCGGAACACCCCGCTCACCCGCCCCGGCCAGGATCCCGAAGATGCGGGCATGGGCGTACTGTGCGTAATACACGGGATTCTCATTGGACTGCTCCTTGGCCAGGTCCATGTCGAAGTCCAGCGGCGACGAAGCCGAGCGCATCAGGAAGAAGAACCTGGCTGCATCCCGCCCCACCTCATCGAGCAATTCTTCCATGGTCACGTAGGTGCCGCCCCGCTTTGACATGCTGACTTCCCGCCCGCCGGAAAGCAGCCGCACCCACTGGGAGATTACCACCTCGAAATTCTCCGGGGAGAACCCCAGGGCCTCCAGCCCGGCGCGCATGCGCGCAATGTAGCCGTGATGGTCCGGACCCCAGATGTTGATCAACCGATCGAAACCGCGCTCGAATTTGTCCTTGTGATAGGCGAGATCCGGGAGCAAGTACGTGTACTCCCCGTCCCCCTTCACCAGGACCCGGTCCTTGTCGTCGCCCAGGGCGCTGGAGGCCAACCACAGGGCGCCATCCTCTTCGTAGAGATATCCGCGCTCCCGGAGGATATCCAGGACCTCCTCCGGTCCCGCCCCCTCACGCACTTCGCTCTCGTGAAACCAGCGATCAAACTCCACGCCGTAGCGCTTCAGCAACGCCCTCTGATCCGCCAGGATCTGCAGGGCGGCCCAGGCGCCCAGATCCGTGGGGGCGGCGGATGCGAGTCCCGCTTCCAGGTATCGCTCCGCCAGATCCCGCACGTAAGCCCCGGGGTAACCATCCTCGGGGAATTCGACGTCCTCCCCCCGGAGCTCTGCAATCCGCGCCTCCAGGGATCGTCCCAGGGTAACGATTTGCCCCCCCGCGTCATTGACGTAGTATTCCGGGGACGCCCGGTGCCCGGTCATGTTCAGCAAACGGCAGTAGACATCGCCGAGGGCCGCGGCGCGGGCGTTGACCACCAGCATGGGTCCCGTCGGGTTGGCGCTGACGAATTCGACCAGGACATCCCGGGGCTGTGCGGTCTCGGTCCATCCACTCACCTCGCCCCCGGTGAGGAGCCCCACGAGCACATCGGCCAGGTAAGTCCTCGAGGCGCGAAAGTTGATAAACCCCGGACCCGCCACCTCGACGTCATCTATGTACTCATCTTCGAGCACGATGGTCCGAAGGTGCCCGGCAAGGGCCTCGCCCAGTGCCCTGGGGGAGCGCGAAGCCGGCTTGGCCATTGTCAGGGCAATGTTCGTGGCCAGATCTCCGTGGGAGGGATCCCGGGGGCGCTCCACGGTGAATCCGACATCTCGAAGACTCTCCGGCAATTCTCCTCGTTCGACCATTTCCCCCACGGCCCGCCGTATCGCTCCCTCGGTGCGCAAGGCCAGATCGGCATTGCAGGGGACATTGTAACTGTATCGGTTCAAGACGACACCCCTTTTCCCGGCCGGTGTGCGGCCCGGTCACTTCAAGTCTCGATTATACCAAAGGGGGTTTGTTCGGTCATTCGTAGAGAGCGAAAGGACATTACGATGCGCCCGCACCGCGTGACTCGTAGTGTTCGGGCACGGTGGAACGAGTCGAAACGATGCAAGGGGCTCGGGTCCCGGGGATATTCAGACCCGCCGGATGTGAACTGCGCTTCTCTCGCATACCAACCCGACTCCCACAGGGAAGGGAATAACGCTACCACCGATGCCCCGTCCCGCATTCTCTGCCGGGCCGCCCTACTCCGGTGACGAGCACTGACCGAAGGGCCAAGCACATGCAAGAGGATGAGGTCCGCACGAACGGTCGATGCACCGAACGGGCGGGGGGCTCCTCGGGAAGCCCGACCGGGCGCACCTCTTGGCAGATACTCAACTAATGCGTACACTCGGCGTAGCATGCCGTAATGAAAGGAGATGCTGAATGTCCGCACCGGTCTACGAACTACGCATCGCACTCCAGGGCATCTCTCCTGCCATCTGGAGGCGCTTTCGAGTCCACTCAGACATGAACCTCCAGGAACTCCACGGGGTCATCCAGTCGGTCATGGGCTGGGAGAACACGCACCTATTTTGCTTCCGCCACGGAGGCACAACCTACACCGACGACAGGATCATGGGTATGTGGGCAATTCGAGCCAGGGAAATCACCGTGGCGGATGCACTGGCCATGCACGGAGGTAGGCTCGTCTACCTGTACGATTTCGGCGACGGCTGGAACCACCACATCACCCTCCGGGACGTGCTCGACCCGTCGGTTCCCGCTCCGCTCTGCCTGGCCGGCGCGCGGGCTTGCCCACCCGAGGACTGCGGGGGTGTCTTTGGATACCTCGAGATGCTCGACGCCCTGGCGGACCCCAGCCACGAGTTTCGCGAGGAAATCCTGGACTGGTTGGGTGAGCATTTCGATCCGGAGGAGTTCTCGGTGGACGATGTCAACGAGCAACTGGGGATCTGTTCCACCCGAAACCCCCTCCCTCCCGACTCTATCGCCGGCGTGATCCAGTGCTTCCTCCGCGACGAGAGCCGGCGAGTGGCCCCATCGACGGTCAGGCGTTACGAAGGATCGCTTTCTCTTCTGCTCCACGCCATCAACGTGTACCAGTCTGCCGGGGGAGAGGAGCGGCCCGTCGTCGAGACCGCAGGGATGGATGTTTTCTTGGCATACCTGCCAGAATACTTCAATTATTTCCTCCCCCGCAAGACATTTGCCACCAAGGGTGACCTAACCAGTCTGCGGGCAACCCTGCGGCGTCTAGTGGCCTGGATGGCCGAGACCGATCGCATGGAAGAAGAAGATGCCCGGGGATGGCGACGCGAAATCGCCGACAGGACCTCCCGCGGCTTAGAGGCAGCGGAGATTCGCTGGATGTCCTTCACCGAGACCCCACCCCCGATTCCCCGCGGTGAGGTACAAGAAGCTGCGGAAGAACACTTTACGATCAGCCGCGTGGAGCCCAGGCGCCTCTGGATCGATCACCCCGAAGATGCACGGCGACTTCTTGAACTTGAGGTGACCGAGGAACTCTCGGCGATGTGTCGCGAGGGCATGGATCTTGCCCTGGCATTGGTCAAGGTCGGAGGGCAATGGTACCTAGAAGACGTCTACAATGCGTATCCCGTAATGGGTCCGCCGCAGGAGGTGGAGGGGCAATGACGAGCCGCACCAAAGACACCTTCTCCAACCTGGGCAATGTGTCTCCGGTCCCGCTCATCCAGCCCGAAGACACGAGGGAGGAATCCGCGTAAGCCCACTGGATGACCGAGACCTGCGATGGGGAACGAGTGTGCACCTTCCCCTCGGAACATCCTGGAGGAGGGTGCGCATCTCGGATGGGCGATGCTGCGCAACGCTCGCCGGTGGCGTTCATGAGTGCATTGCCCACGCCATAATGGCGCGAAGGATCTCTTATCGACGACGAAGAGAATGCCTTCATGGGGTATCCACGTTCCATCCCCCCTCCCGCCACATTCCGGCTCAACAGATGGGTAGAGAAGACAATACATCGGAGTCGATCACCCGGGATAAGCCCGGAAGCCCCGCTCCGCGGTGATTACACGCATCAACCCGGGGTGAAGCCCGTGCAACCAACTCCGCTCTCCCCCGCCAGCGGGCATATGCGGAGACGAGGAGCAGCTCACCTGGAGACCGCATGGGGATTTGGCGAGTGCAATCCCGGATATGCGTCTTAACCCCGACCCCAATCGTCCCGGATAGATCCCTGAATACCTTCCATCGGTTGCGGCCCGTCTCCCGAATTCCCTTTGGGCTCCACTTGCCTCCCGCCTGGATAGACCCCGGG
>PWSR01000174.1 GCA_003563985.1 Clostridia bacterium
ACCACGTAGAGTTTCTGGACTCTTCGGGCGAAGGCACGGATGGCATCGGTCGGCAGGGGATAGGAAATGCCGAGTTTGAAGATGCTGGCTTCGGGCAGTGCCTCGCGAACGTATTGATAGGCCACCCCGCCGGTGATGATACCGACCTCGGTATCCCTTATTTCCACGCGATTCAAGTTCGGGGCATCACCGACGGATGCTTCCGCCAGGGCGATGAGGTCGGCGGTCCGTTCCTCTACGGCAACCCGCCGACCCCGCGCGTAGGCCGGGATCATCACGGTCTTCTTGGGATCGCGGAGGAATTCCGACGCCTGCGGCGCGCGGGCGGGTTCGTCGGCGGTCACTACCGTTTTCGAGTGGGAAATACGGGTGGTGGTTCGCAGTAACACCGGGGTATCGAATTCCTCGGAGATCTCGAAGGCGACGCGAACCATGTCGCAGGCTTCCTGGCTATCCGAGGGTTCCAGTATGGGGATCTTGGCGAAGCGGGCGTAGTTACGATTGTCCTGTTCGTTTTGGGAACTGTGCATGCCGGGATCGTCCGCGGTGACGATGACGAGGCCGGCCTGGACTCCCGCGTAGGCGAGGGTCATCAGGGGATCCGCCGCGACGTTCAGCCCGACGTGCTTCATGGTGACCAGGGCCCGTTGCCCCGCCAGGGAGGCTCCGATACCGACCTCGAGGGCCACCTTCTCATTGGTCGACCATTGTACCAGGGTATGTTCGTAGTTGCCGCGGGCCAGGGCCTCGAGGATCTCAGTGCTCGGGGTACCCGGATACCCGGTGGCCAGGCGAACTCCCGCGAGGTGAGCTCCCAGGGCCACGGCTTCGTTGCCCGACAAGAGGGTACGTTCGGACACGTGTTGGCTCCTTTCGTGGTTCCCGGCCGCTGCCGGGGTGATCGAACCCATTGTAACATTCCGACCCTGCCGTGTCCTCGCCGCTAGAGGTTTTCTCGCTCGAGGGGTACAATTGTTGGGGAATGCGAGACGGGAAGGTGGTTACCATCAATATGAGCGAGGATCTCTATAGAGGAGCGCCCGATCCGGAGGATTTGCTCGAACGACTCGAGCGGTTCGTGAACCCGGGTCGCGCCAGGATTTACCGCCTCTTGGGAATGAACAGTATCGAGTGGCGGGGTGCGGGGTCCATTGTCCACGATTCGACGGGCAAGGAATTCGTGGATTTATGCGCCGGATACGCCGTGATGAACGCCGGGCATCGGCATCCGAAGATCGTCGGGGCCCTGGCGGATTGCCTGGGCAGGATGGGTCTTTCCACCAAGACGATGCTGAGTGCCGGCGAGGTCGACGTGGCAGAGCGCCTGGCGGGCCTGTTGCCCGGGGACCTGCAGATGAGTTTCTTCTCCGCCACCGGTGCGGAGGCCAATGAACTCGCCATGAAACTGGCCCGCGTGACCACCGGCAGGAACAACTTCGTGGCGGCCACAAAGGGATACCACGGCATGACCATGGGGTGCCTGTCCGCCACGGCCAAGGGATCCTACCGCGATGCCTTTGGACCGTTACTGGAGGGTGTGGTGCACGTACCCTTCGATGATCTTCACGCCCTGGAGAACGCGGTCGGGGATGATACCGCGGCGGTCATCCTGGAACCGATCCAGGGGGAAGCCGGGGCCGTGGTCCCCGGCGAGGATTATCTCTCCGGGGTACGCGAGATCTGTGACCGGACGGGCGCCCTCCTCATCCTGGATGAAGTGCAGACGGGGATGGGACGGACGGGTAGGAACTTCGCCTGCGAGCATTGGAACGTGGTCCCCGACATCATAACCCTGGCCAAGGGCCTGGGGGGCGGCGTGTTTCCCGTGGCGGCGACGGCCGCCAAGCCGCACGTTTTCGAAATATTCGACGAGAATCCCTATGTCCACGCCACCACCACCGGGGGCAATCCCCTGGCGATGGCAGCCGCCCTGGCCGCCCTGGACGTCATGGTGGAAGAGGATTTCGCTTCCCAGGCCCGGGTAAAGGGCGAGTTCGTGTTGCGCCGCCTCGAGGCCCTGCGGGAGCAATACCCCGAGGTAATCGCCGACGTGCGCGGACGCGGGCTTCTGACGGGGATCGGATTCACCAACGCCTCCGGTGGGTTGATGGTGCTGTCCGAGCTCTTTGAACGGGGTGTTCTGGTGATTCCCAGTCTGATGGACTGGACCGTAATGCGGATCCCCCCGCCCCTGAACATCGACATGGAAATCCTCGAGCGGGGCATGGGAATTCTCGACGACGTCATGGCGGACCTGGCCCCGACGATTCGCGAACTGGTCTAGAGGAGGCAACGATGCCCTACGTAGAGACGGAAATCTTCGTCGAAGCGACGCCCGAAACGTGCTACGAGATCGCCAGCGACATGGAAGAGTTTCCCGCCTTCATGCCGAACGTGGACGAGATCACCGTGTTGGAACGGGGGGAGAACTGGGCCTCGACTCGATGGGTGAGTCGGCTCCAGGGCCGGCCGGTGAAGTGGATCGAACGGGAAGAGTTTGATCCGGAAGCACTGACCATCGAATACCGGCAGACGGAGGGGGACCTCAAGACCTTCGAGGGAGGATGGACATTCCACCGGGAAAACGGAGGTACCCGCATTCACCTCACGGTGGATGCCAGCCTGGGCGTTCCCATGCTGGCGGCGGCACTGGATCCCCTGATCCGCAAGCTCGTCCGCGATAACTGCAACGCGATGCTCAAAGCCATCAAGGCGGAAGCCGAGAATTCCCATTGACGCTCCGTGCCCTAATGCCCGCCCGTCCCTCCGACGGGTGGGCTTCCTTTGGCCTGGGGGCCCGGGCTGTGGAGTACCGGGTACTCCTGGCGCTGGTCACCATCCAGGGGTTCGCCTGGTTCCTCGTCTTTCCCCTGATGCCGCTGTACGCCCGGAACCTGGGCGCGGAGCCGGCCCTGATCGGGTTCCTCATGGCCTTTCCCGCGGTATTCCAGGTCATCCTCTGCCTGCCGGGTGGTATGCTGGTGCGCCGCCTGGGTGAAAAGGGGGTCTTCTTCCTATCCTTCGCCTTCGGGATCGGAGCGGCCGTGGCTTACTACTCGGCCCACCGGGTGGAGATGTTGTTCCTGGGGCAGATGTTGTTCGGCGCCAGCCATGCAGTGTTTTGGCCGGCATTGACGTCCTACCTGGGTGACCTGGGGTCCGGACTGGCATCGGGAGGGGGACGGCTCATCTCCTTTGCCCTGGGGTTGAATGCCGTCAGTTACCTGGCGGGTCCACCCCTGGCCGGATACCTCATGGAAGGCGTAGGATCGCGGTACATCTTTCTACTCTACCTCTTGGTATGCCTGGTGGGTTGGGAGCGCCTTCGCCTCCTCGTGAGGAGCGATGCGACGGGCTCGATAGATCGCGGGATCGCGTCCGCCGCCGCTTCCTCCGGTGTGGGTGGACTCTTCGGAATCCCGACCTTCCGATTCGTGGTCATCGGTACCTGGTTCTCCTTCGCCTCCTGGGGGATACTGGATACGTTGTTCCCGTTACACGTGATAGACCTCGGTTACGCCCCGTCGGCCCTCGGATTGATGCTGACCCTCCGCAGCGTGGTCATCGTGGTATGTCGATTCGGGGCCGCCGGCCTCGGTGAGATCCTGGGATTTCGCAGGGTGGCCGTACTGGGGCTGGGATTGCTGTCGGTATCCTTGCTCGTCCTTGCCCGTGCCCAGGCACCGTGGTTGCTTATCTTGGCCAGTTCCGTGGCGGGGGCCGGTCCCGGCCTGCTGCCGGTGGCGAACATTACATTGCTGGCGGGCACCCTGAGCGGGGCGATGCGCCCGCTGGGCATGGCTGTCAACGAACTCTTCGTCGGGACCGGGCGCCTGGTGGGATCCTCCCTTTCGGGAATCGGCGCCGCCGCTTTTGGCATGGGTCTTACCATCGGGAGTGCGGGGGGCGCCTTGGCCGGGGCCGCGGCCATCATGGCCGCATTTGCCTTTCGCATCCCCGCCGACGGATCGACGGGATTTTCGGGAGAGTAGCGCGGCGATGGGGTGCGAGACGAGGTTCCGCTGGCCCGGATCCACAGTGCGTCCGAGCCCGGAGTGCTGCAGGGTCGGACCGGGCATTGGAGAAGGAGTTCGAGACGTAGCGAATTTGCGTGACATAATGAAGAGAACTCGTTAGTGAAGGGATGGGCGACGAATGAAACAGTTCGTGCGATTCAAGAAGAATGGAGAAGGGGTATACGGTCAGGTTACCCCGGAGGGCGTGTATCGGATCAGTGGAACCCCCTTTGATCGACCGGCGCCGGAGGAATGGGTCGGGCAGGTCGATGATCTCGACCTATTGCCGCCGGTGGAGCCCTCCAAGATCGTTTGCATCGGTTTGAATTATCGCGATCACGCCGCGGAGACCGGCGCCACGGTCCCCGAGGAGCCGGTGATGTTCTTGAAGCCCCTGACCACCCTGATCGGACCGGGAGACGCCATCCGAATGCCCCCGCAATCGACCCGGGTGGATTACGAAGGCGAACTGGGGATCGTCATCGGCCGGGAGATCTTCTGCCCCGATCCCGTCGACGCGCGACGGGCCATCTTCGGATACGTGTGTTCCAACGATGTCACCGCACGGGACCTACAACGCAAGGATGGCCAGTGGACGCGCGGCAAGGGTTTCAATACATTCTGCCCCGTCGGCCCCTATCTCAACAGCGATGTGGATCTCGGAGACCGCGGCATCGAGACCCGGCTAAACGGCGAGGTGCGCCAGTCCTCGAACTTCGGCGAGATGGTCTTCGACGCCGAATACCTGGTTCACTTCGTATCACAGGTCATGACGCTGTACCCGGGGGATCTCATCATGACGGGGACGCCCTCCGGCATCGGTCCCATGTCCGCCGGGGACGTGGTGGAAGTGGAGATCGAGGGATTCGGCGTCTTGAAGAATCGCGTGGTGTCCGCCGAAGCGTGAGTGCGAGGGGGGATCATCCATGCTCTATTCACGACGCCTCGATGCGGTAGCGCATTCGGCGACCATCGAAATCAGTGACCGGGTCAAACGCCTTCGCGCCGAGGGTCGCGATGTGATCAACATGGCGGCGGCGCGGCCCAACTTCGATGCTCCACCGGAGGTCAAGGCGGCCACAATTCGCGCGTTAGAGGATCCCCAGTTCTCCGCCTACACGGAATCGAGGGGGCTCCTGGAGCTGCGGGAAGCGGTTTCGCGCCGGTTGGAGTCGGACCTGGGGCTGCGATACGATCCGCAGAGCGAGATTCTCGTAACCGTCGGCCAGCGGGAGGGGATGTTCGTGGCCCTGCAGGCGCTGGTCGATCCGGGGGATCGCGTCCTGGTGCCCGACCCGGGATGGGTTACGTACCGATCCGCCGTCGCCCTGGCGGGGGGCGAACCCGTATCCATCGGGTTTTCCCCCGGGGACGGATTTCGCCCCATACTGGATGACATCGAGCGAGGTGCGGGCGATGGCGCCCGTACCCTGATCCTCAATACCCCCGCAAACCCCACGGGGACGGTCTACTCGCGCCGGGAGTTGGAGGGAATCCGCGACGTGGCGGTGGACTCGGATATGATCGTCATTACCGACGAGATCTACGCCCCGTTCCTATACGACGGGAAAGAACACGTCTCCCCGGCCTCCCTGGAGGGTATGTTCGAGCGCACCCTGGTCACCGGGGCGGTCTCCAAGGCGTGGGCCATGACGGGCTGGCGGGTGGGATTCGCGGCGGGACCGGCGGAACTCATCGACCGGATGCTGATGATTCACCAACACCTGGTCTCCTGCCCCTGTGCCTTCGCCCAGAAGGGTGCGGTGACGGCCCTCACCGGAACGGCGCATCGCGTGGACGAGATGGTGGCCTCCTACCGTCGCCGCCGCGACATCCTGGCCCGCGGTTTCCGGGATCTGCCGGGTATGGAATACGTCGTACCCGAGGGTGCGTGCTTCTTCTTTCCCGCCTTCCCGGGCATCGCAATGGGCGGGCGGCAGCTGGCCGCGGAATTCCTGGAGCGCGCGGGGTTGGCCCTGACCCCCGGGGAGGCCTTTGGGCCGGCGGGGGCGGGTCGGCTGCGCATCTCCTTCGCCGCGACCCCAGAGGACCTATTGCCGGACGTCCTGGATCGGATGTCCCGCGTCCTGACCGCCCTCGTCCGATGAGAGGGCGAAGGGCGGAGACGGTGTGTCCCACTCCCCGGACCGTGGAGGTGACCGTCCCCTGGACTCCCTTGCGCTGACCCTGGGCCTGGTGTACGGCCTGGGATACCTGGGATACCGAGGATTCAAGTACTTCAATCTCCCCGCCGCCGGCCTGGTCGGTGCGATGTTCGCGACCGCTGTGGTGGCCGTCCTCGGTTTCCCCTGGGGACCCATCCCGCCGATGGTGAACGTCGTGTTGCAGGCGGTGGTGGGGGTCATGATCGGATCGAAGATCGGCCGGGAGACCGTAACCATCCTTCGTTCGTTGATCTTGCCGGCGTTGCTGGTTGCCGCCTGGATGGTGGGTACCGGTGCCCTGGTGGGCTTGGTTCTTTCGACCTTGACCTCCCTGGACCTGGCGACCAGCATCTTCAGCGCTGCCCCCGGCGGTATCGCCGAGATGAGCATCATCGCCCTGGACTACGGGGCGGACGTTTCTGCGGTCGCCCTACTGCAGTTCATACGGATCCTGGGAACCTACGCCACGGTACCCCTGATCTCCCGCAGGTTTTCCCGGTCGGCGGATCCGTCCGAGGTCCGCCTGTCCCCGCCGCGGGGAATGGGTGGAGCGAAGGCGTCCCGGGCACATCCCCTGGCCCTGACCCTGGCCATCGGGCTCGCCGGGGGATACCTGGCCTGGTGGGCGGGCATTCCCGCCGGTGGAATCGTGGGATCCATGGTCGCGGTCGGAGTCCTGCAGACGGGGGGAATGCGATTGCGGGGACTGCCCTCGAGCGGCGTCATCGCGGCACAGATCGGGCTCGGGGGGATCCTCGGCCTCAACTTCGATCCCACCATGCTGGCCCAGTTGACCGCGATGATCGTGCCGGTATTGCTGCTGACGGCCCTGCTCCTCTTGAGCGGGATCATCCTCGGTTTCCTGCTACATCGGTTCTTTGGCTGGGACTTGACCACGAGTCTCCTTGCCTGCGCCGCCGCCGGGTTGACGCAGATGGGCACCATTGCCCTGGAAATGGATGCCGACCCGGTGCGCGTAAGCCTGCTGCACCTGGTCCGCATCGTGGCGATCATCATATTCCTGCCACCGCTCATCGCGCTGATCGTAGGATAGCGGGAGAGGCACCGGGACCGGCGCCTCTCCAGGATTTCGTTACGCCAGGGCGTCGACGATGGCCTTGGCGAATGCGGGGAGATCCGGGGGTGTGCGACTGGTAATCAGGTTGCCGTCTATGACGACTTCTTCGTCGAGATAGGTGGCCCCGGCGTTCTCCAGGTCGTCCTTGATGTTGACCACGCAAGTCGCCTTCCGGCCCTCGAGGATGCCGGCGGAGACCAGTACCCATCCGGCGTGACAGATGGCGGCGACGACCTTTCCGGCGTCATCCATTTCCCGCACGAAGGAAGTCATGGCCTTAACCTTGCGCATCTTGTCCGGAGCAAAGCCACCCGGGACGACCACGGCGTCGAAGTTCTGGGCGCGGGCGTCGGAGGCGTCCATGTCCACCCGCGCGGGGTATCCGTTCTTGCTCTTGAAGACGTCCTTGTCCCCGGAACCCACGAGAACGACCTCGGCGCCGGCCTCCAGCAGGCGATAGTATGGGTACCACAGTTCGAGCTCCTGGTAATTATCCTCTGCCAATACGGCAACCTTCTTGCCCTGCAGATTCATCGCATCATCTCTCCTTCCACCGGTTCAAGGTGATGGTGATGATTTCCCGGTACGGCCCGCAAAACCTCCCTCGTCGGAGGGAGGGGTCTTGCAGGTGATGGTGGCGTAACGGGGAAATCCATGGTGAATACATACCCGAATCGAACCCATGGAATCCCGGGCCGACGATTCCGCCCCAATCCGGGATACGTTCCCGAGGAGGCGTCGGCGGGGACGGGATTCCGCGATGGAGGGATAGAGATGACATTACTCGGCGAGTACCCGGGATTTTCCTACACCGGTGAACGGAGGGGCGAGCCCCTTCGCCTTTTCGAGGTGCGGCAGCGATTCCCCGCTTCTGGATTGTCAGATATCGAAGGGGCGGTCGTCGACTCCATGTGCGCCCTGGACCTCGCGGGGCGAGTGGAGCCGGGGGCGCGGATCGTGGTTACGGCGGGAAGCCGTGGTATCGCCGCGATTCCCCGCATCCTCGCCGGGGTGTGCACCGCGCTCCGCGAACTCGGCGCCGATCCCGTCGTCCTCGGTGCCATGGGTTCCCACGGGGGAGGTACGGACGCGGGGCAGCTGGAGGTGCTGCATTCGCTGGGAATCACGGCGGATTCGGTGGGAGCGCCCGTCGTTACCGCCTCGGAAACGGTGGAGTTGGGGCGTACGAATCGCGGCCTGATGGTCCATTGCGATCCCCTCGCGCTGGAAGCGGATGGGGTGATCGTCGTAAACCGGGTCAAGTCCCATACCACGGCCCGGGGATCCATCCAGAGCGGGATCGTCAAGAAACTCGTCGTCGGCCTCGGGCATCGCCCGGGCGCCGAATCCTTCCACCAGTGCGGGCCCGCGGCGATGTCCGAAGAACTGGAGGATATGGCCCGGATCGCGCTGGAATCCCTCCCGTTCTTGGGAGGGATCGCCATCGTGGAGAATGCCCACGAAGAACCCCACCGGATCGAGGGGATTCGACCGCCGGAACTCTTTGCCCGGGAGCGGGAACTGCTGGTGCTTTCCCGTTCCCTGTCACCGACCCTTCCGTTCCCAGGGGCGGACGTCCTGGTGGTGCAGTCTGTGGGTAAGAACTATTCCGGTACGGGGGTCGATACCGGCGCGATCGGACGCTATCGCGTCCAGGGGGAGCCGGATTCCTCCTTACCATCCATCGCCCGGATCTGCGCCCTGGACCTATCCCCGGAATCCCACGGGAATGCCACGGGAATCGGACTCCTGGACCTGGTGACGCGACGACTGGCGGCCAAGGTGGATCCCGAGCCCACCTACACCAACGTCCTGGCCAGTACCCTCACCATGCGCGCCATGCTTCCCATGGTGATGCGCACGGATGAAGATGCCGTCTGGGCGTCGGTGGCCAGCGCCGCCGTGCCCCCGACCCGGGATTTGAAGCTGGCGGTGATCCGAAATACCCTGGACCTGGAAACCCTTTGGGTCACGGGTGCCCTGCTCGAGGACACCGAGATGCGAGAGGGGATGAGTGCCTCGCCGGAGAGTCGACCGGTAACCTTTTCCAATGACGGGGTGATGGAGTACCCGGCCTGACGGAGGTTCCTCCCCCGGCTCGGCCGGACCGGGGGAGGAGCGATTCCCCCTGCGCATCATACGTTCTTGATGGTCAGGGCAATGCGATTGCGTTCCACTTCCACGGACAGTACCCGGACGGTCACCACGTCTCCGATGGATAATACGTCGCCCGGGTTTTCGATGAATTGCTCGCTGATCTCGGAGATGTGAACCAATCCGTCCCGGCCGACACCGATGTCCACGAACGCACCGAAATCGACGACATTTCGCACGGTGCCACGCAGGACTTCGCCCGCCTCCAGTTCCTCCATGCTCAGAATATCCTGGCGGAGAACGGGTGCCGGGAGATCCTCCCGCGGATCCCGTCCCGGACGGGATAGGGAGTGGATGATATCGCGCACGGTGGGAAGCCCCCGATCGAGCGCCCGGGCCACGCGCTCTGGCTCGATTTCCTCCAGGCGCTCCCGCACCTGGCCGGGGCGACGCACCAGGTCTGTGGTCGAGCATCCGGCGGTCTCGAGGATTGCTTCGGCCGTCGCATAGGATTCCGGGTGCACCCACGTATTGTCCAGGGGGTTCTCCCCGCCCTGGATGCGCAGGAACCCCGCGGCCTGGGTGAAAGTGACCGGACCCAATCCCGCCACCTCCAGTATTTCCCGCCGGGAAGAAAAGG
>PWSR01000139.1 GCA_003563985.1 Clostridia bacterium
ACCTCTGCAGCGTCGGCGCATTACCCCTGGGCATCACCAATTGCCTGAACTTCGGCAATCCCGAGGTTCCCGAGGTCATGGGTGCTTTCGTGGAGGTGATCGCCGGCATGGGAGATGCCTGCCTGCGGCTGGATACGCCGGTTACCGGTGGCAACGTGAGTTTCTACAATGAAACCAGGGGACGCCAGGTCCATCCCACCCCCGTGGTGGGGATGATCGGGGTCCTGGAGGATGTGAACCGCCGGGCGACGGCGGGATACGCGGATGAGGATGACGTGCTCGTGGCGCTGGGCGAGGGGGGAGGACACCTCGGGGCGAGCCAGTACCTCCGGCTCGTGCACGACGTGGTCTCGGGCCCCGTGCCCGAAGTGGATTACGACCTGGAGCGGGCCGTGGGATCGACATGCCGTGAAGGAATCGCCCGGGGCTTAATCAAGAGCGCCCACGACGTTTCCGCCGGGGGGCTCCTGGTGGCCTTGGCCGAGGGTGTGCTGCTGTCCGAGGCGGGATGGGGTGCACGCATTGACCTGGGGGCGAGTCCTCCTACCGACGTGGATTTCTTCGGGGAGGATGGATCCAGGATCCTCGTTACCGTGGCGCCCGATGATCTCGAGGAGATGCTGTCGTTGGCGCGGGAAGCGAGCTGCCCGGCCCGGGCAATCGGCCGGATCGGGGGAACGGAACTGGAGATCGCCGCCGGAGGTAACACCGAGATTCGACTGCCGATTGAAACCCTACGCACCTCCTGGGAAGGGGGATTGCTGTGAGCGTCTTCATTCCAGAGGACTCGCCGCGCGAGGAGTGCGGTGTGTTCGGCATATGGGGTTGTGAACAGGCCCAGGTGTTTACCCACTTCGGCCTCTACGCCCTGCAGCACCGGGGCCAGGAGTCCGCGGGCATCGCGGCACGGGTATCGCCGACGGGGCTTCGCCTCAAGCGGGACATGGGGTTGGTCTCCGAGGTTTTCAGCGCGGAGGATATCGTCGACCTGGAGTCCGATGCTGCCCTGGGTCACGTTCGATATTCCACTACCGGGAGCAGTTCGGCGGCGAACGCCCAGCCGCTGGTGGTTCGAATGAAGTCCACCTCTGTTGCCCTGGCGCACAATGGCAACCTGGTCAACGCCCGGGCGCTCCGGGAGGGCCTGGAATCCAGCGGGAGCATCTTTCAGACCACCGCGGACACCGAGGTGGTGGCCCACCTGGCCGCCCGAGAATCCGCCAAGGGGATTCGCGAAGGCCTCCTCGCCGCTCTCCAGCAGGTTCGGGGGGCCTACGCCATGGTGGTCCTTACTCCCGATGGCCTCTTCGCCGCCCGGGATCCCAACGGATTCCGCCCGCTGTGCCTGGGACGATTGGGCAGCGGTTGGGTGGTGGCCTCGGAGACGTGCGCCCTGGATGCCGTCGGCGCGGTATTCGTGAGGGATGTGGGCCCCGGGGAGTTCTTGAGTATCGACGATGATGGGCTGACCAGCGGTCACATCGGTGATGCCGTCGGGAAACCGAGCCTGTGCATTTTCGAATACATCTATTTTGCCCGGCCGGACAGCGACATCGCCGGGCACAACGTACACCTGGTGAGAAAGCAACTGGGGCGCCTCCTGGCCCGGGATCATCATGTGGAGGCGGACGTGGTCACGGGCGTTCCCGATTCGAGCATCTCCGCCGCCACGGGATACGCCGAAGAGGCGGGCATTCCCTACGAGATGGGACTCGTCCGGAACCGGTACATCGGGCGGACCTTCATCCAGCCGGGCGACGCCCTTCGGCAGCGCGGCGTCAAGCTCAAGCTCAACCCCCTTCGCAAGGTGGTCAAGGATCGCCGGGTGGTCCTGGTGGACGACTCCGTCGTTCGGGGGACCACGTCGAAGATCCTGGTCCGGCTGCTGCGGGAGGCGGGGGCGCGGGAGATCCACCTTCGCATCAGTTCCCCACCCTATCGGCACCCTTGCTATTACGGAATCGATACCAGCGCCCGCGGGCAGCTGATCGCCTCGGAACGTTCCGTGGAGGAAATCCGGAGCATGGTCGGCGCGGACTCCCTCGAGTTCCTGAGCGTCGAGCGGGTGGCCGAGGCCGCCGGGGGAGATCCCTCTGAGTACTGCGTGGCTTGCTTCATGGGAGATTATCGGGTGCCGATCGATCCGGATGGAGACAAGGATTCCCTGGAGGGGTCCCCATGAGAGAAGAGAAGCGAGGAATTTCCTATCGAGATGCCGGGGTGGATATCGATGCGGCGGACCGAATGGTCGGCCGGATGTCCGAGGTACTGAAGGAAACGTGGACGGAGGGGGTGGGTACCGACTTCGGTGGATTTGCCGCCGCCTTTTCTCCCCCCTGGAAGGAGTACCGGGACCCCCGGCTCCTGGCCTGTACGGACGGCGTCGGCACCAAACTGCGACTGCTGGCCGAGGCGGGGATGTATCGCGAGGCCGGGCGGGATTGCGCCGGTATGGTCATCAATGACCTGATCACCGCCGGGGCCCGTCCGCTCTTCTTCCTCGATTACATCGCGGCAGCCCGCCTGGAGGAGGAGGCGGTGCTGGGGATCGTCGAGGGATTGGCCGCGGCGTGCAAAGAGGCGGGCTGTGCCCTCATCGGTGGTGAGACCGCGGAGATGCCGGGATATTACGCCCCCGGCGACTACGAGGTGGTGGGGTTTGCCGTTGGCATGGCCGAGGGTGCCCCCGGAACACGCCGTCCCCCCGAGGCCGGGGACGTGCTGGTGGGCATCCCATCCACGGGCCCCCACAGCAATGGGTTCTCCCTGGTGCGGCGGATACTGGAGGCGCAGAAATGGTCCCTGGCGGACTCGCCGGAGGGTTTGGAGGGTTCCCTGGCCGAGCACCTACTGCGCGCGACCCCGATTTACGCCGATGTGGTATTGCCGTCGCTGGAAGACGGTTCGGCCGTGGCGGCGGCCCACATCACAGGGGGCGGCATCCCTGGGAATCTGCCGCGCGCGCTTCCCGAGCACCTGGAGGCGGAAGTCGACTGGGATTCGTGGCCGCGACCGCCGGTTTTCGAATGGTTGACCGCCGCCGGTCCCGTGACCGAAGAGGAGATGCGACGGACTTTCAACCTCGGGGTTGGCATGGTCCTAGTGGTCCCGCCGTCCTCGGTGGAGGCAGTGCTCGAGCGCACCCGAGGGCGGGGACGCCCCGGCTGGGTCATGGGCGCCGTGAGGGCAAAGGAGACGGGGGCGTAACGCGATGATCGACGGTGAATCGCATCGATTGGCGGTTCTTGCCTCGGGTCGAGGTAGCAATCTCGAAGCCATCATGGCCGCCGAGGAGGCGGGCTGGCTGGGACTGGAAATTGCCCTGGTCCTCTCCGACCAACCCGAGGCTCGGGCCCTGGACCTGGCCCGGGGGCGGAATGTGCCGGTGGCGGTGGTGGAATATTGTCGCGAGGCGGGGCGCGAAGCCTTTGGGGACGCCCTGTTAGGGGCGTGCCGGGACCATCGGGTCACGTCCGTGGCCCTGGCGGGTTTCATGAGAATCCTTCCCGAGAATTTCCTCGATGAGTATCCCGATCGCGTCTTCAACATCCACCCCTCCTTGTTGCCCGCCTTTCCCGGGCTCCGGGCCCAGGCGCAGGCACTGGAGTACGGGGTGAAGGTGTCGGGTTGTACCGTGCACCTGGTGGACGCCGGTGTGGACACGGGACCTGTCGTCATGCAGGCGTCGGTGCCGGTCTATCCCGGTGACGACGAGGCGGCCCTGGCCGCGCGGATCCTGCGATCGGAACATCGGCTGTATCCCCGGGCCCTGGCGTTGTTCGCCCGGGGTCGATTGAGAAGAGATGGAAGAAGGGTGCGGGTACTGGATGCCTGATAAGAGGGCTTTGATCAGTTGTTGGAACAAGGAAGGCTCGGATTCCCTGGCCCGCTCCCTGGTGGAGATGGGCTGGGAAATCGTGTCCACGGGGGGGACGGCGGAGTACCTGCGCGATGCCGATATTCCCGTTACCCCCGTCGAGGAGGTAACCGGATTTCCGTCGCTCCTGGGGGGACGCGTGAAGACGCTGCACCCGGCCCTGAACGCCGGGATCTTGGCGCGGCGTGACCGGCATACGGACATGGATGAGCTGGAGGCGGAGGCGTACGGGACCATCGACCTGGTGGCCGTCAACCTGTACCCATTCGAAGAGGTCACCCGGGACGGGGCCGACATGGATCGAGCCCTGGAGAACATAGATATCGGCGGCGTCACGTTGCTTCGGGCCGCCGCCAAGAACTGGCCCTCGGTGATCGTCCTGTGCGACCCGGGGGATTACGAGTCGACTGTCGCCCAATTGCAGACCGGGGATCCGCCGGAGGGGACGCGGCGTCGCCTGGCGGCTCGGGCCTTCGGCCATACCGCCCGCTACGACGCCTTGATCGCCGATCACCTGGCCGCCCCGGGGGAACTGCCGGTGGAATCCGCCATCGCGGTGAAGCGACGTAGCATCCTTCGATACGGCGAAAACCCTCACCAGCGCGCCGCCCTGTACTCCTGGCCCGACGGTTCGGGGTTCGATCTCGGAGAGTACGAACAGCTCGGGGGCCCCGACCTCTCCTTCAACAATTTCCTCGACGTGGATGCCGCCGTCGGCGTGGTGGCGGAGTTCCCGGAGACGGCCGTATGCGCGGTCAAGCACACGAATCCCTGCGGTGCAGCCCTGGGCGGGACGCCGGCGGAGGCCTTCGCCCGGACCTACGAGGGAGATCCGGTATCCATCTACGGCGGCGTCGTCGCCCTCAATCGACCCGTGGATGAGGCCGTGGTGGATTTCATCCGCGGCGCGAAACTATTCCTGGAGGTCATCGTGGCGCCGGACTACACATCCGAAGCCCTGGAGAAACTTGCCCGCCGGAAGAAACTGCGCGTCCTGCGACTCGGGGCGGGTGCCTGGAGCCTGCGACCGGGTTCCCGGACGGGTCGATTCCTCCGGGGTGGGCTGCTCCTCTCGGATTCCGATTGCGAGACCACTTTGCCGGAGGACTGGGACGTGGTGGGTTCGCACCACCCGGAGGAGGCCATGTGCGATGCGCACTTCGCCTGGATGGTCTGCAAGCACACCAAGTCCAATGCCATCGTCCTGGCGAAGGATCGGGCACTGGTGGGGGTGGGTGCCGGCCAGATGAACCGGATTGCCTCTGCGCGATTGGCCGTGGAGGCCGCCGGGGAGAGGGCCCGGGGTGCGGCCATGGCGTCCGACGGATTCCTACCCTTCCCGGACGTGGTGGAGCTGGCGGCCGAGAGGGGAATCGCGGTGTTGGTCCAGCCCGGGGGATCCATCCGGGATGATGCCAGCGCGGCGGTGGCCGAGGAAGCCGGTATGAGCCTGATCTTTACGGGAAGACGACACTTCAAACATTGAGGCTTGAGGGGGGTTAGGTATGAAAGTGCTGATCCTGGGTTCGGGCGGGCGAGAACACGCCCTGGCGTGGAAGATCTCCCGGAGCGCCGCTTTGACGGGACTTTGGGTCCTTCCCGGCTCGGAGGGTATCGCAGAATACGCCGAATCGTTGCAGGGGGATCCGGAGAGTCCCGGTACGGTGGTGGAATCGGCCCGGCGCATTGGCGCGGACCTAGTGGTGGTCGGTCCCGAAGCGCCCCTGGCCGCGGGCGTCGTGGATGCCCTGGAGGCGAATGGTATCGCGGCCTTCGGTCCCCGGCGGGATGCCGCTCGCATCGAAAGCAGCAAGGTCTACGCCAAGGAACTGATGGTCGAGGCGGGAATCCCGACGGCGCCCTTCGCGGTCTTCTCGGATGCAGAGTCCGCCCTGGCGCACGTGGCGGAGCGAACCCTGCCCATGGTGGTAAAGGCCGACGGCCTCGCGGCCGGGAAGGGCGTTACCGTCGCCCGGGCCCGGGAGCAGGCAGAGGATGCCGTGCGGGAAGCCATGATCGATGGGCGCTTCGGCGAGGCGGGAGCACAGATCCTCGTGGAGGATTGCCTGGTGGGCGAGGAATTGAGCCTCATGGCGATCTCCGACGGTGAGGTCGTCGTACCCCTGCAGCCGGCCCGGGATTACAAGGCGCTCCGGGACGGCGATGAAGGGCCGAACACCGGCGGGATGGGTTGCGTGTCGCCGGTTCCCGGCTGCGGCGAGGATCTCGTAAGCCGGGTCTGCCGCGACGTGTTGCAGCCCGCGGTCTCGGCCATGGCGCGCCGGGGGACTCCCTTCCGCGGCCTGCTGTACGCCGGCCTGATGCTGACCGCCGAGGGCCCGAGGGTATTGGAATTCAATTGCCGATTTGGCGATCCGGAGACCCAGGTGGTCTTACCCCGGATGCGATCCGATCTGCTGCCCATCCTGGCGGCATCGGCCGGCATGCGCGATGATCTGGAGGATCTCGGCGTCAAACTGGAATGGAGTCGCGACGCCGCCGTCTGCGTCGTCATGGCTTCGGGTGGGTACCCCCTCTCCTACGAGACCGGCTTTCCCATCGAGGGGCTGGATGCCGTTTCCCCCGGGGGTTTCGTTTTCCACGCCGGAACGGCCCGGGATGACGAGGGGTGGATCACCTCCGGCGGCCGGGTCTTGGGTGTCACGGGTCTCGGACCGAGCATCGAGGAGGCGCGGGATACGGCCTACGATGCCGTGGGAAGGATCGCCTTCCCCGGTGCCCACTTTCGCTCGGATGTGGCCGCATTTTGATGCGAAATTCCCTCCTGCGCCCGGGTGCAGGTGTGCTACAATGGGCGGGTGAAGCGGGGGGAATTCCTTGGAACTGTTCTCGGGACTGAATGAAAACCAGACGCGCGCCGTATCCCACGGTGCGGGTCCTGCGCTGGTGTTGGCGGGTGCGGGCAGCGGCAAAACCCGCGTGCTCACCCGCCGCTTGGCCCACCTGATTTTCGAGCGGGGTGTCTCGCCCCACTCCATCCTGGCGATCACCTTCACCAACAAGGCGGCCAGGGAGATGCGCCACCGGTGTGAAATCCTGCTGGAAACCGACGTGGCAAACATGTGGATCGGTACCTTTCACGCTACCTGCCTGCGCATATTGCGCCGCGAGGCCGGGGTATTGGGTTATCGGCCGGGCTTTACCATCCTGGATCGAACCGACCAGCGATCCGCCGTTCGGCGCATCCTGAAGGAACTGAACATGGATGAGAAGCAGTGGGATGTTCGCGGCATCATCGAGCGCATAAGCCGGGCGAAGAACGACATGCGAACCCCCGAAGATATGGAGGCTTCCGACTACTACGAGCAGCGGATCGCCGAGGTGTACCGCAGGTACCTGCGGGAGCTCCGGGAGTACAATGCCATGGACTTCGACGACCTGATTTCCCTGGCCACGCGGTTGTTCACCGAACATCCCGAGGTCCTTGAGCGCTACGCCCGGCGGTTTGAACACGTCCTGGTGGATGAATACCAGGATACGAACCACGCCCAGTACCGCCTGGTCAAGATGCTGGCCTCGGTGCATCGCAACGTATTCGCCGTCGGCGATGCCGACCAGTCCATATACGGCTGGCGGGGTGCGGATATGTCGAACATCATGAATTTCGAGTCGGATTTTCCCGACGCCTGCGTCTACAAGCTGGAGCAAAACTATCGGTCCACGGAGACGATCTTGCGCGCGGCGCAGCGCATCATCGTGCGCAACGCCGAGCGATTGGACCGCGACTTGTGGACGGAGAGAGAGGGCGGGGAACCGGTAATCCTCTATCGCGCCTCCTCGGAGGAAATGGAGGCGCGTTTCGTCGTTTCCTGCATCCAGCAGTTGGCCCGGGAGGAGAACCGTCCCTGGTCGGACTTCGCCGTACTCTATCGAACCAATGCGCAATCGCGACTCCTGGAGATGACCTGCCGGGATCGCGGTGTGCCCTACGATGTCCTGGGTTCGCAGCGGTTTTTCGAGCGGGCGGAGATCAAGGATGCGCTGGCCCTATTACGCCTGGTGGTCAACCCGGAGGATTGGCCCGGTTTTGATCGCATCATCAATAAGCCCCGGCGCGGGATCGGCCCGGCGACGCTCGATAAGATCAAGGCCTTCGCCGCGGAGCAGGATCTGGATGCCGTCGCGGCCCTGCGGCGGTCCGGGGAGATACCCGGGTTGAATGCGAAACAACGCCGCGCCCTGGCTGATTTCTCGACGGTGCTGGATGCCGTGCTGGAGGAACTGGAGGAACTGGAACCGGCCGATGTCCTTTGGAGACTCCTGGAATCCTCGGGATATCTCACCTTTGTGGCCGAGGGCGGCGGCGTCGAGGCCATCAGCCGGCGGGAGAACCTGGATGAGCTGCTGTCGGCGGCCCGGGGATTTGGCCTGGACGTAGAAAGCGGAGCCCTGGATGTGGCGGCGACGCGCGGCCGGGAAGCCCTGGCGGCCCTGTTGGCTTCCCTGGCACTCCTCACGGGAGAAGACGAGGTGGACGAGGACGGGAGCCAGATTACGCTCATGACCCTGCACAGCGCCAAGGGATTAGAATTCCCCGTCGTGTTCCTCGTCGGTATGGAGGAGGGACTGTTTCCCCACTCGCGGAGCCTGGATGATCCGAGGCAGTTGGAGGAGGAGCGGCGCCTGTGCTACGTGGGCATGACCCGGGCCCAGGATCGGTTGATCCTCAGCTACGCCCAATTACGGGGTCGATTCGGCGCACCGCCGGCGGCCTGCATTCCCTCCCGTTTCCTCGACGAGATCGGTTCGGATCACCTGAGTGAGGTCGATTCGGAGGCTTCGGGGGGCGAGGAGACACGGACTCGCCGGACCCGGATTCCTGCCGCGGCGCCAGCTCCTCCGCCGCCCCGCCTGGTGGGACCCGTGCCGGATCCCGGGGATCGAGTACAGCACCCCTCCTTCGGCGAGGGTCGGATCGTGGGCAAGAAATCCGTCGACGGCGATATCGAGCTGAACGTCGCCTTCGTCGAGCACGGACTGAAGACGCTGCTGGCATCCCTGGCCCCGTTGCGGAAGCTGGAGAGCGGTTGAGATGCCGGTCGAACTCGGCCGATCGGTGCGGGGTGCCCTCGGGGCGGGTTCTGCGGGATTGCTGATGGGGTTGGCGTCGGTGGTGCCGGGTCTCAGTGCCGGTACCGTGGCCGTCGTCATGGGGATTTACCCGGAGTTACTGGAGAGTCTCGGACGGTTTCGCTTCCGCCGCGTCATTGCGCTGGGCCTCGGCTGGCTGGTCGGGGCGCTGGTAGGCGTTCGGACGGTGGGGTGGGGGCTCGACCGGCTCCCGGATCACACGGCCGCCTTCCTATTGGGTATCGTCGCGATGGCGGCCCTGGGGATCTGGCGACGGTATCCGCCCCGGGGTGCGGGGATCCCCCTTGGGGCCGCGGCTTTTGTCCTGGCGTGGGCCCTCGTTCCCCTCGCCCTCGGGGAGGGAACATCCCCTTTGCCCCTCACCTTCTGGGAGCTGATCACCTCGGGGGTGGCCTCGGGCGGCGGGATGATCCTGCCGGGTTTCAGCGGGGCCACGGCCCTGGTGCTCATGGGCTCATATCCCCGGGTCGTGGGTTTGGTGGCCGCCCTGCAGTGGGGGCCGATGCTCCTCTTCGGTTCCGGGGCCGTCCTCGGGGTGCTGGGGACGGCGGCGCTGTTACTGCGCGCCTACGAGAGCCGAAGGGATCTGGTCGTCGCCCTGCTCGGTGGATTGACCGGTGGTTCTCTGCGCGCCCTGTTGCCGGGAACGCTTTCTCCCTCCGTCATCGGTGTCGGTGCGGCGGGACTATTGTTGGGTTTGGCCTTGGGGGGATTCCGGGACGGGAATCCCCGGGAAAGGGGTCGTTTTCAGAAGTGATGCGCAGACTCTTAGTTCTCGCCCTCATCCTTTCGTTGTCGCTGTTCATCGCGGGTTGCTCCCATGCGCCCGACGTGCCCGAGGATCCCGAGGATCCCCAGGATCCCGAGGATCCGGAGACCGTCGTCGAGGCGGTCGAAGCATCCATCGGTGTCCTGTGGGAGGGTGAGCTCCCGGCCCATCCGCTGTTGGATTGGCCGGGATCCGGAGATAATCCCGCCCTGGGATTGCTGCATCCGCCGATCGCCCGGATCACCGCCGGTGGCGCCCTGGAACCGAACCTGGGTTTCGGAATCTGGTTTTCGGGGGAACGGAGGATTCTGTTGGAGGTTCCCCGGGGATTACACTGGAGCGACGGGGAGCCGGTGGTTCCCGCGGATCTCGTATTGGCCGTGGAAACCCTGATCGATCCCGCATTTCCCGGTTCATCCCCATCCGACGATCTGGATTTTATCCGGGGTGCCGGGGCCTATCGCCGCGGGGAGGCGACGGAGATCTCCGGGCTTTCGGTGCGGGAAGACCGCCTCGAGATGCGTCTGGAGTACGCTACGCCCCGCGCCGCTTGGGCACTGGCTCGCCTGACGCCGTTGCCCTCTGCGACCCTGGAGGGTATGGATAAGGCGGACATCGGAGGTGCCCTGGTGGGCGGAACCCTTCCCACCCTGGGCGCCTTCCGCAAGGTAGGGTCGACGGAGGATTCCGATCGCGTGTCCTGGATCCTGGAACGGGTACCGGAGGAGGACGGGGAGCCCGACGGGTATCCCGAGCGGCTGCTCTTCCACTATGCTTCGGATCTCGGCGCGGGAATACCGGAAATGGGCGACATACTGTACATACCGCCGGGACGTGCGGCGGATGCGGCCGACGTACCCGGGGACTTACGGGTGCTGGGTACCGTGCCGGCGGGCGCGGTGGAGTACCTGGGATTCAACACCGCGGGGGATTTCCTCGCGGATCCCCGCATCCGGCGGGCCCTGGCGCATTCCGTGGATCGGTCCGCTGCAGCTCGACTGCTCTTCGGCGAGACGGGAACGGAGGCCACCGGCCCCCTGGCGGGCCTGGAGGATGATGCTTCCCCCTCGGATGGCGTACGTCGCGATCTCGACCGAGCCCGGGAACTCCTCGAGGAGGCCGGTTACGGGGAGGACGGGGACAGAATCCCCGAGTTGTATCTGCTGTATCCCGGGGACGATTCCCGCAGGGCATCCACCGCGGCCGCGCTGGCGGAGAACGCCGCGGAGATCGGGATTACCCTGCACACCATCCCCGCGGATCGCAATCTCCTACTGCACGCCGTGTACGGGCGAAAGCGGTACGATTTGTACCTCCTGGCGGCACCGCTGGCGACCCTTTCCTGTCCGGCCACCTGGGAGACGGATAACCCCTGGTCGTATCGGATCGAGGGCGGGGCCACGGGGTCCTTCGAGTTCTTGATGCGCGGCTCCGACGTCGAGCCAAGTTGGGAGTGGATCGACCCGGTGGCCCGGGATTTGCCCATACTCGCCCTGGCATACCCTTCCGGCGTGATCCTCGGGGACGCGGAAAGGCCCGATATAGAAGCCTGGCGCGATCCGCCCCTGGGAAATGTCTCGAATTGGATTGGGTTTTTCGAGGAAGGAAACTAGGATTTTTGGAGAAATATATACTATAATGCAGGTTGTAGGTCTGCCGTCCAATGGGACCGCGACCCTTTTATCAACCGAGAATGGGGTGATTTCGTGTCGGAGGAAGTCCTCGTAAACGTAGAGAATCTCAGAACCTTTTTTTACACCGAGGATGGAGAAGTTCCAGCTGTTGATGGAGTCTCCTTCCACATAAATCGGGGAGAAACTCTTGGAGTGGTAGGCGAGAGTGGATGCGGCAAGAGCGTAACCTCTTTGTCCATCATGCGCCTCATCCCCGATCCGCCCGGCAAGATACTTAAAGGATCCAGTATCTCGTTTGAAGGCGAAGAACTCCTGACGAAGTCGGACTCACAGATGCGGAAGATCCGTGGAAACGACATCTCCATGATCTTCCAGGAACCCATGACGTCGCTGAACCCGGTCTACACCGTCGGCGATCAGATCATGGAAGCCATCGAACTACACCAGGGGTTGTCCGAGCGGGAAGCCCGCAAACAGGCCATCGAGATGCTCAACCTGGTAGGCATCCCCTCTCCCGAACAGCGCATCGACGAATACCCCCACCAGTTGTCCGGTGGTATGCGCCAGCGCGTGATGATCGGTATGGCCCTCTCCTGCAACCCGAAGATGCTCATCGCCGACGAGCCGACCACGGCCCTGGACGTAACCATCCAGGCCCAGATCCTCGAGCTGATGAAGCGGTTGAAGGACGAGATGGGCATGGCCATCATGTTGATCACCCACGACCTGGGTGTCATCGCGGAGATGGCCGAGCGGGTCGTCGTCATGTACGCCGGCAAGATCGTCGAGGAAGGTAGCGTATACGACGTATTCGGCGATCCCCAGCATCCCTACACCGAGGGACTCATCAATTCCATTCCTCGCCTGGATGCACCGAAGGCGGATCGGCTGCACGTCATCGAAGGCGTCGTGCCGAACCCCCTCGCCATGCCACAGGGTTGCTACTTCAACCCGCGCTGCCCCTACGCGATGGACGTATGTCTCGAGGAGCAGCCCGATCTGATCGAGGCAGAAGACGGCCGCAAGGTCGCCTGCTGGCTCCATTCCAAGGATAGGACGGGGGTGGCGTAAATGGCCCAGACAGAAGCGGCAATCAGAAGACAGACCTATGAGGGTATCGATGATCTCGTAGTCGTCAAGAACCTGAAGAAGTACTTCCCCATCACCGGTGGAGTCTTCTCCCGGGTCGTCGGATTCGTGAAGGCCGTCGACGACGTGAGCTTCACCATCAAGCCCGGCGAGACGCTCGGCCTGGTGGGCGAGAGTGGATGCGGCAAGACCACGGCGGGCCGTGTGCTCCTCCGTTTGCTCGAAGCCACAGAGGGTACCGTGGAGTTCGAGGGCAAGGATATCTTCAGCCTGGATCGCGAGGAAATGCGGCGTACCCGTCGCGACATGCAGATCGTATTCCAGGATCCCTACGCCTCCCTGAATCCCAGGATGACCGTCGGTGACATCATCGGCGAGCCCCTGGAAATTCATAACGTGGCCCGCGGCAAGGAAAAGGACAACCAGGTACGCGCCCTGCTGGAGACCGTCGGTCTTCGCGGGATGCACGCCCGCCGCTATCCCCACGAGTTCTCGGGGGGACAGCGTCAGCGCATCGGCGTCGCCCGGGCCCTGGCCCTCAACCCGAAACTCATCATATGCGACGAGCCGGTATCGGCACTGGACGTGTCCATCCAGTCCCAGGTCCTCAACCTCCTGGAGGATCTCCAGGAAGAGTTCGACCTGACGTACCTGTTCATCGCCCACGACCTCAGCGTCGTGCGTCACATCAGCGACCGCGTTGCCGTCATGTACCTGGGGCAGCTGGTGGAGCTGGCGGATCAGAACGAACTGTACGAGAACCCCGCCCATCCCTACACCCAGGCACTGCTCTCGGCGATTCCCGTCGCCGACCCGAAGGTCCAGCGGACCCGGAAGCGTATCGTCCTCGAGGGCGACGTTCCGAGCCCGTCGAACCCGCCCAGTGGATGCCACTTCCGGACGCGCTGCCGGCACGCCATGCCCAAGTGCGCCGAGGAGAAGCCGATCTGGAAGGACGTCGGGGACGAGCACTTCGTGGCCTGCTGGCTGCACGAGTAACGCGGGTCACTACAGAACAACACTCCGGGGGCGCGCGGTTTGCGCCCCCTTTCCCTTTTCCGCGTTGTGGAGGGTCCCGGTTGCACCCGGTATAATCGATGTGACGACGTCGTTTCCATGCGAGGAGCTGATGACCGGTGCGAATGAGTCCCGAAGAAGTCGAGGCCGTCGCGGACTTGGCCCGGATGAATCTCGATCCCGGGCAGTTGGAACGAATGCGTTCCGATTTGGGAGAGATCCTCGAGTCCATGAAGGCACTGGATGACGCCGACGTCGCCGACGTGAAACCCCTCTTCAACCCGGCGGAGACCGATGCCAATGTGACGCGTCGCGACGAAGTGGTGGAGTCGGGAATTGCCGAGCAGTTCCTGGCGTCGGCCCCGAAGCGAGAGGGCGACTTCGTCGTCGTTCCGCGTTTCGTGGGGGACGAGGAGGAAAAAGATGCCTGAATATCCCGCGACGGCCCTGGCTTTGACTGAAGCGATTCGCGACGGAGAGATGACATCCGAAGAAGCGGCCGCGGCATCCCTGGCCGCCATCGAACGATTCGACGGTCGACTGGGTGCCTTTCTGTCGGTGGGGGATCCGGTCGATCCACCCGTCGACGGGATTCTCCGGGGCCTGCCGTACGCTGCGAAAGACAATCTCTGCACGCGGGACTTTCCCACCACCTGCGCTTCGGGGATCCTGGCGGACTATACACCGCCCTACGATGCCACCGCCATCGCGGGGATGACGCGGGCTGGCGCCCGCCTCGTCGGTAAGACGAACATGGATGAGTTCGCCATGGGATCCTCCAACGAGAATTCCGGCATCAAGCCGACCAGGAATCCCTGGGACCTACAACGCGTGCCCGGCGGATCCAGCGGGGGGTCGGCGGCGGCGGTGGCCGCGGGACTGGTCCCCTTGGCCCTGGGTACCGACACCGGGGGATCCATCCGTCAACCCGCCTCTTTCTGCGGGATCACCGGGATGAAGCCCACCTACGGGTCGGTTTCCCGCCTGGGACTCATCGCCTTCGCCTCGTCCCTGGACCAGATCGGTCCCCTGGGGCGAACCGCCCGGGATTGCGCCCTGGCCATGGATGTGCTGGTGGGTCGCGATGCGGGGGACAGCACGTCCATCGAACATCCGCACGCGGGCCAGTTCCTGCAGGCCGCCCTGGAGGAACGCGAAAGCCTGCGGGGGGTTCGAATCGGATTGCCCGCGGAGTATTACGCCGAGGGCATCGATCCGGAGGTGGCCCGGGTGGCCCGCCGCGCCGCCAAGACCCTGGAAGACCTGGGCGCCATCGTGGAGGAGATCAGCCTGCCCCACACCGCCTATGCCCTGCCCGTGTACTACATACTCGCCTCGGCGGAGGCGTCGTCGAACCTGGCGCGCTTCGACGGCGTTCGCTACGGGCTACGCGCCGCGGCGGACGACATCGATGATCTGTATCGAAGGACGCGGGGTGAGGGATTCGGGGAAGAGGTCAAGCGGCGCATCATGTTGGGTACCTATGCCCTGAGTGCGGGCTACTACGATGATCTCTACGTCAAGGCCGCCCGGGTCCGGAGAGTCATGGTCCGGGAATTGGAAGAGGCGTTCAAAGTGTACGATTACCTGCTGACGCCCACCAGCCCCACGCCGGCCTTTTGCCTGGGCGAGCGCACCGAAGACCCCCTGGCCATGTACATGGCGGACCTTTGTACCATCCCCGCCAACATGGCCGGGATCCCCGCCATCTCGTTCCCGGGGGGATTCGTCGGCGATTTGCCCGTGGGCGTGCAGCTGATGGGCCCGCGCCTTTCCGATGCGGGAATCCTGGCGACGGCCGATCTGTTCCAAAGGGTCACGGACTATCACCGGGTGCGACCACCGCTGTGGGGAGGAGATACATCGTGACCGGATCTCCGGAGTATCGTCCGATGATCGGCCTGGAAATCCACGTTGCCCTGGCCACCAGGAGCAAGATGTTCTGCGGGTGCTCTGCGGAATTCGGGGCCCCACCCAACACCAACGTGTGCCCCGTCTGCCTCGGGTTGCCCGGTAGCCTGCCGGCGATCAACGCCCGGGCGCTGGAACTGGGTATCATGTGTGCCCGGGCCGTGGGTGGGCAGGTGCAGGCCAGGATGCATTTTGAGCGCAAGAATTACCATTATCCCGATCTGCCGAAGGGGTATCAAATCAGCCAATACGCCGTTCCGCTGGCCATCGGCGGGGAAGTAGTGTTGGATGACGTGGAAGATGCGGAGCGTCGCGTGCGGATACGCCGTGTCCACCTGGAAGAAGACGCTGGCAAGTCCACCCACTCCGCGGAGACGGGTCACACGCTCCTGGATTTCAACCGCTGCGGGGTGCCCCTGGCGGAGATCGTCACCGAGCCCGACATGCGGTCTCCCGGGGAAGCCCGGGCGTTCCTGGAGGAATTGCGCGCCCTGCTGCGCGTGGCGGGCGTCTCCGAAGTCCGGATGGAGGCGGGGGAACTGCGGTGCGATGTCAACTTCAACCTCGTTCGCAGCGCCGCCGGCGATGGACTGGAGGGGACCGAGATCAGCGAAGTAAAGAACCTCAACTCCTTCCGGTCCGTCCAGAGGGCCCTCGAATACGAGGTGTCCCGACACCGGGAGGCAATCCGCGGGGGGGAGCCACTGGTCCACGAGACGCGACACTGGGACGAGGAGCGGGGGATCACCTACGCCGCCCGTTCCAAGGAAGAGGCCCACGATTATCGTTACTTCCCCGAGCCCGATCTGCCCCCCATCTCCGTGGATCCCGACCTCGCGCAATACCTGGCAGCCCAGGTCCCCGAGTTGCCCCGGGCCCGGCGCCGGCGTTTCCGGAACGAATTCGACCTGGGATCCTATGATGCCCGGGCGCTGGTATCCGAGGCGGAGTTGGCCGACTTTTTCGAGGAGGCCGTCGCCGAGGGCGCAGACCCCAAGGATGCGGCGAATTGGATCCTCGGGGAGGTGCGGGGGCATCTGAATGCGACCGGGGACTCCCTCGCGGATCTCCCCGTAACGCCTCGCATGCTGGCGGCGCTTCTCTCCCTGGTTGCGGCGGGGGAGATCAGCGGAACGATGGCCAAGGACGTTTGGTCCGAGGCCGTGGAGACCGGGCGCGACCCGGTTTCGTCCGTCGAGGAAAGCGGGCTTCGGCAGATCAGCGACGAGGAGACCCTCGACGCCCTAGTCGAAGAGGTCATCGAAGAAAACCCCGATGCGGCAGAGGAGTTTACCGCCGGCAAGGAAAAGGCCCTGGGTTTTCTCGTCGGACAGGTGATGAAAAAGACCCGCGGGCAGGCGAATCCACAACTGGCAAATGAACGGCTTCGGAAGGCCCTACGGAACGGAAGTGACCATCGTTGAGAATACTGGTGATCAGTGACACCCACGTTCCGGCCCGCGCGGATGCGCTGCCCGGAGAGGTAGCGGCGGCCCTGGCCAGCGGACCGGACCTCGTAATCCACGCCGGGGACCTTACGTCCCCCGCGATCCTAGAACAGCTCGAGATGTCGCCCCACTTCAAGGGCGTCAGCGGAAACATGGATCCCCCGGAGGTAACCGCTTCCCTCCCGCGGGAGCGCGTCATCGAAGTGCAGGGGTTGCGGATCGGGGTCCTTCACGGTGACGGTCCCGGGCGGGGACCGGATATGGCCGAGAGCCTGGCTACCTGGTTCGACGAAGCGGACATCGTGGTATCCGGACACACCCACCGACCGCACCTCGTGGTCCTCGACGGAGTGTACCTTTTCAACCCGGGATCGGCCACGGATCCCCGGGGCGGGTCGGCTCCGTCCATCGGGTGGATCGAGATCCCGGCCGGGGACGGATTCCCCTCCTTCTCCATCGTTCCCCTGGGGGCTGTGTCCACTTGACCCGCCGCTACCGCGCGACGTTGTTCGATTTGGACGGGACCTTGATCGGCTTGGACGTGGCCGATTTCATTCCCGCGTATTTCGAGGGTATTTCGCGCTTCGCGGCCCGGGCGGGGGAGGACCCGGAGGGATTCCTGGAGAGGTTGCGGCAAGCCACACGCGCCATGATCGAAGACGACGACCCGGGGACCACCAACCGGGAGGTCTTCGAGGCGCACTTTTTTTCCGGGATCGGGGCGGCCCAGCGGGCCCGGGAGGAGGCCTGTTTCGAGGCCTTCTACCGCCTCGAGTTTCCCAAGCTGGATCGATTTTGCGTGCCGATTCCCGGGGCGGACCACGTCCTCCGCACCGTCGACGCGGGGGGACTGCGCCGGGTCCTGGCCACCAATCCCCTGTTTCCCCGGGTCGCCATCGAGATGCGGCTGGGGTGGGGTGGGTTGGCCCCGGGGGAGTTCGAAGCGCTGACGACCTATGAGAACAGTCGATTTTGCAAACCGAACCCCCGGTATTTCTCCGCTATCGCCGAGGATTTGGGTTTGGCTCCCGAGGAGATCCTGATGATCGGGAACGATCCCCTGGAGGACATGGCGGCCTCGGAGATCGGGATGGATACCTTCCTCGTGAATCATTACGTCGTCCCCCGCCGGGGTGTGACCCCCGTACCCACATATCGCGGCGCGCTGGAGGACGTACCCGGGCTGGTCCTAGGGGGCTGACCCCGTGGAGTCGGTACCGGCGATGACCCGGGACAGCGCGGCGGGATCGATGTTTCCCCCGGACACCAGGGCTACGATGGGGAATTGCCACGGCGTCCTCGATCCCCGGGCGATGAGCGCGGCGGTGGGGAGGGCGCCGGCCCCCTCGGCGATGACCCGCTCTCGCAGGGCGAGGTGACGGATGGCCCGGGCGATCTCGTCTTCGCGCACCGTGATTACTTCGGCTACGCGATGGCGCAGGTATTCGAAGAGCCCGGCGGAGATGCCCCCGGCGGTTCCCTCGGAGAGGGTGGGCGCGTGGGTGGCCTCGACCATGTGCCCGGCGGCCAGGGATAACGCCATGGGGGCCGATGCCTCGGGTTGTACGCCCACGACGGCCGTCCCGGGGGAGAGGTTTTCCAGGGCGGCGGTGATTCCGGTGATTAACCCGCCACCGCCGACGGGAACCAGTAAGGTCCCGGGTGGGCTCTCCCACTCCAGGATCTCGTGGGCGATGGTACTCGCCCCCGCCACTACCAACGCGTCCTCGAACCCGCTGATGTACTCGACCCCGCGGGCTTGGGCCATCTCCCGGGCGCGGATCTCTGCCTCATCGTACACGTCCCCCACCACGATCACCCGGGCGCCCAGGGATCGGGCGCGCGCTTTCTTTGCCTCCGGGGTGGGACGGGGTACCACCACGGTGACCTCGATCCCGAGACGTCCTCCTATCATGGCCAGGGCGCCGCCGTGGTTTCCGCTGGAGGAAGTGACCACGGCCCGCGGAGCACCCGGCGCCGACAGCCGATTCAGGGCGCCCCGGATCTTGAAGGATCCGGTGGGCTGTAGGCTCTCCACCTTGAAGAATACTTTCCCTTCGCAGAGGGCGCTCAGGGGTTGGGAGTGAACCAGCGGGGACGGGGGAAGGTGGCGAGAGATGAGCCTCCTGGCGGCCCACATTTGTTGGGTATCGGGGATCAGCATCCTGCGTCACGCTCCCTTTCTATTCGCAGAATCCGAACCGGTAATTTCCCGTGTCCGGGCAGGCCCGGAGGGGGCTTGTTTCGTGGATCGTGCCGAGCCATGGACTGGGTCCGTCGGGCGGGGCCACCAGCAACACCGGTGTGGCGCCGGGGCTGGAAATGGCCTCCAGGACGGCCCCGGATGCCAGGTGTGGGCGATTGCAGTCCAGGCTGAGATGCGCCAGCAGTATGGATTCGGTGGAGGGTCCCGCGACCGTCGCCAGGAGATCCGCCGCCTGCCGGTTGGAGAGGTGGCCTCGATTTCCCATCACCCGGTCGATCAGTACCCGGGGTCGGGCGGAATGTATCTCCATGTCCACGTCGTAATTGCTATCGATTATGTAATGGTTCAGGTCGGCCAGGTGCTCCCGGAGGGCGTTCGTCGGTCGTCCCAGGTCCGTGACGACGGCCAGGCGTTCGCCCGCGCCCGATACGATGAATCCCACGGGTTCGCGGGCATCGTGGGACTTGGGAACGGCGAGGATCTCCAGGTCCCCGACGCGGACCGGGGGGTCCCCGGCACCCAGCGGACGACGGCTCGGGGAAGTCGGAACCAGGCCCAGTGCGCGCCAGGTGCCACCCGTCGCGTAGGTGAGGCAGTCCGCGCGGAAGATGTCGCGGGGCTTGGAACCGATGGCGCGGCTGTGGTCGCCGTGCTCGTGGGTGATGAAAACCGCCGAGATGTCCCGCGGATCGCAACCGACGCGCTCCAGGTGCCCTCGGAGCCTGCGCAGCGGGATGCCGTGGTCCACCAGGATCCTGGTCTGGCCCGAGTCCACCAGGTACGCATTTCCATACCTGCTGGAGCTGGCCAGTGAACAGTACCGCACCGAGATACTCACCTCGTTCCCCTCGTTGCCGCGAATATCCGGCCCATCGCAACTGAATTCAGGCTACCACTTGCCTCCCGGAGGGGCAATGGAACGGGGACTGCACCCGGATCGGATCCGACGGGGTTATTGAAAGAGAATATCATTTACCTTATCATCGTGTAAGAGATGGATTGGGAGGGATGGTAGCATGGCATACGCAACACTGTGGGGTTTGATCGCCGGAATGGCGGGAACGGGACTGGGTGCGTTTCTCGGGGGCGCCCTGGGCAAGCGGATCATCCGCTCCCTGGCGTTCCTGTTGAGCGCCGCCGCGGGGGTGATGCTCGTGGTCGTGTTCCTGGATCTCGTGCCGGAGGCCCTGGAGGATGGTGGGTTTTGGGCCGGCATGGGGGGCCTGTCCATCGGCATGTTGTTGATGCTCCTGTTGGAAAGAAGGTTACCGCACGCCCACCCGCAGGATCCGGCCATCTCGGCCTCCTTCGTCCGGATGGGTATCCTGCTGGCGCTGGGGATCGGCCTGCACAACTTGCCCGAGGGCATCGCCGTGGGGGCGGGGTTCGCCGCCAGCGAGCAGCTGGGCCGAAACATCGTGCTCGTCATCGGAATTCACAACATACCCGAGGGGATCGCCATGGCCTGTCCCATGGTGGCGGGGGGATTGCGCACCCGCAAGATCGTGTTGGCGGGCCTATTGGCCGGGGCCCCCGTGGGATTGGGTGCGGCCGCGGGATACTGGTTCGGCAACGTGTCCGAGGCGTTCTTGGCCTTTGCCCTGGCGCTGGCGGCCGGTGCCATGCTCTACATAACCTGTGCCGAAATGCTTCCGGCGGCCCGCAACGCCTCGAAGGACGGGGGACACGTGTACGGTCTCCTGGTCGGCGTCGGCCTGGGATTGCTGCTGACGATGCTGCCCCACTAGGATCGGGAGCCATGCTCCAGGTGGGGGTTAACGTGGACGAATACCTCCCACACGTGGTCTTGGGCTCCCTCCAACTGTCCGCGGAGTTCCCCCGCCAGGGCGTGGGCATCTCGCACGGTAACATCGGCGTCCACGCTGATTTCGACATCCATTACGATGCGTCCCCCGTAGCGCCGCATCCGTACATCGTCGACGTGAACGATGCCGGGGATGTGGCCCGCCATCTCGCGCACGCGCGTCAATTCGCTGGAGTAATCCGGTGGACGTCCGTCCATGAGGGCGTTGATGGAACCCCGCAATATGGATGCCCCGGTCCAAAACAGCATCCCGGCCACCGCGACGGCGGCGAGGGGGTCTAGGAAAGCGATTCCGGCGTTGGCCCCCGCGATCCCGACCAGTGCCGCGATGGATGACAATGCGTCCGAGCGGTGGTGCCAGGCGTCGGCGACGAGGAGGTCACTACCGATGCGACGTCCCTCGGCGATAGCGTAACGGAACATGGCTTCCTTCACCAGGATGG
Organism: Clostridia bacterium; assembly: GCA_003563985.1. Classification (GTDB taxonomy): domain Bacteria; phylum Bacillota; class Sulfobacillia; order SLMV01; family SLMV01; genus CSSED11-154. The sequence goes on from PWSR01000139.1 coordinate 21,332, forward strand.
ATAGCGCGGCCACGCCCATCGCCGCGATTCCCGGGGCCCCGCGTCCGGGACCCAGGATGTGGGTGATCCCATCCCGGGCCACCAGGGCGGCGGTGACCACGGCCGTGCCCGTAGGGATGGGTGGAATCCGGCGGACGACTCGAGATGGAAAACCCCACCATGACCGGAATGGTGGAGACCACGTCGCCGAGGGAGTGGGCGGCGTCAGCGATGAGGGCACTGCTGCCCGATAGGTAGCCGATGGTACCCTTGAGGGCCACCAGGAGGATGTTTACGAGGATGCTCACCCGTGCGACCTGCATACCGCTCTCGTGGCGCGTCTTCAATCCGACTACCTCCTTTGCATCTCGCCGACACCAGAAGTATATTCAACACGGGGATTCGGGGGAAGGTGCCGGAATTCCCGCGTAGAAACAAGATGGGAACGGGAGGTGGTACCGTGAAAGTCGCTTTCTTCAACGATACCTACCATCCTTACGTGAGTGGAGTCATTACATCGATGGAGCGTTTCGCATCCTCCCTCAAGGATGCCGGACACCAGGTCATGCTGGTGGTCCCCGGGCACATCGCGGCGCCTTCCCGGGAACACCAATCCCGGGGCGTCTACGAACTGTTTTCCATACCGGTTCCGGGCTTCGATGGGATGCGGATCGGAACACCCATCATGAGCGATGGCCATCTTTCCCTGTCCAAGAGACTGGATGAGGGAATCGACATCATCCACGCCCATTCGCCCTTCGTGGTGGGCCGAATGGGCGCGCGCCTGGCGGAAAAGCGGGATGTCCCCCTCGTCTTCACCTGCCACAGTATCTATCCGAACTACTCGGATTACGTCCCGGTGATGTCGGAGCTGGCCGGAGACGTGATCAGGGAGTACGTGGTGGACTACTGTTCTCGATGCGACTTGATTCTCGCCCCATCCCAGTACGTTCGCTCGGTGCTTTGGGAATGGGGCGTATCCCGGGACATCCGGGTTCTGCCCTCGGGGATCGAAATCGAAGAGCTGGATCGGGCTCGCCGGGAGGTGGAGGATTCTCCCGAGGCGGTGCGCCGGTCGCTGGTGGACTCCATGGAGATCCCGCGGGAAGCGACGCTGCTCCTCTTCGTCGGGCGGCTGGATCATCGGAAGAACATCGATTTCCTCTTCGACGTCTTGAATCGATTGCCCCTGCAATTGCGGGCGGAACTGGTCGTGGTTGGGGAGGGCCCGGCTCGCTCGCAGTTGATAGAGCAGGCGGCGGAACGGGGTGTATCCCGTCGGGTTCACTTCGCGGGCAAGTTGCCCTTCGACGAGGTAGCCCGTTGGTACGCTGCCTCGGACGTATTCTGTTTCCCCTCGCAGATCGAGACCCAGGGATTGGTCCTGGTGGAGGCCATGGCGGCGGGTCTGCCCGTCGTCGCCCTGGAATCGCCCACTTCCGAGGAGACGGTCGAGGATGGTATCAACGGTCTCCTGGCCCCCGGGGATCCCGGGGCGTTCGCGGAGCGCATCCATTCGCTATTGGATCGACCCGAGATGGCGGAGGAGCTCCGGAAGGCGGGGTTGAAGGAAGCGGCCGCCTTCTCTAACGAGGCCCTCACCGCCAAGTTGATCGGCTACTATGAGGCGTTGGTCAAGGAGACCGCCACCCGGCGCGCTAAGGGCGGACCGGCCCTGGGTCGTCCCCTGTGATCCGAGAAGTAGCGGTCACATCGGTGGCCGCCCAGGATGTCTTCGCCCCCCGATGCGTCCGTTTTCCCGGTTCAATGGGAAACCGGGCGGGGGCAATTCGATGCAAGGGCCGCCGAACGGGTGACATGTTTTCCGCTGGCGGGTAATATGTGGGAAGAATGAATACGAGCCCGTCCCGCAAAGAAAAAGACCGTCGATCCCGATGGTGGCGAGCGTCCCCGTTTCCCCCGGTGATCCTGGCCCCGATGGCCGGTATCACTGACTCACCCTATCGGATCCTATGCATGGAACACGGCGCCAGTGGAACCGTCAGCGAGATGGTTTCGGTGGAGGGGCTCGTGCGCAATAATTCCAACACGTGGGACATGCTCCGGGGTATCGAAGGGGAAGCGCATTGTTCCATTCAATTCTTTGGATCCAACCCGCCGGTTTTCCCCGATGCCCTGGAACAAATCATCGAGCGCGGCCATACCCCGGCGGCCATCGACATCAATATGGGGTGCCCGGTACCGAAGGTCGTTCGGTCCGGTGCCGGGGCTGCCCTCATGAAGGATCCCGCCACCGCGGTCGCCATCGTTGCAGGGCTGGACCGATACCTCCGAAAGCGCGGGTTGCGTATACCCCTGTGGGTCAAGATTCGCAGCGGTTGGGATGCCGATTCCATCAATGCCCCCGCATTGTCCGCGGCACTGGAAGAGGCGGGCGCCGACGGAATCACGGTACACGCGAGAACCCGGGCCGCATTTTATTCCGGCGAAGCGGATTGGGATGTCATCGCCGGGGTGGTCGACACCGTTTCTGTTCCCGTGTTGGGGAACGGAGATGTGTTCGCCGGGGCGGATGCTGCGCGGATGCTGCAGAGCACGGGCTGTGCGGGGGTAATGGTGGGGCGGGGTGCCCTGGGACGCCCCTGGATCTTCGGTGAGATCGGCGCCACCCTGGCGGGGGAATCGCCGCCCGAAGAACCCACCCCGGGTCGCCGGATCGCCCTGCTCCTCGGGCACCTGGAGATGGAAGAAGAGCTGCGGGGTTCCGAGGGAGCCGCCCGCTTCATGCGGAAGCATGTGCACTGGTACACCCGGGGATTGCCCGATTCGGCGTCCCTGCGCGAGGAAGCGAATCGCCGGGGCACCGCGGGGGATCTGGGTGAACTCTTGGTCCGGTACGCCGAATCCCTCGGTTTCGAGGTGATCTCCCGGTACGCCGGGGGTGCGTAGCCGACCGGTCGCCGGTTATGGGAGAATGCGTAGCGAGAACGGGGGGAATGTCGGGTGAAACGGGTAGTGAGTGTCAGCCTGGGGTCTTCGAAGCGGGATCATCGCGTCGAAGTGGAGTTGATGGGGGAACCCTTCATCATCGAGCGCCGCGGGACCGACGGCAGCCTGGAACGAGCCATCGAGATGATCCGTGAACTGGACGGAACCGTAGATGCCATCGGTTTGGGGGGCGTGGATCTCTACCTCGTCTCGGGCCGCCGGCGCTACGTCCTCCGGGACGCTCGCCGGATGCTCGAGGCCGCCGAGAAGACGCCGGTGGTGGATGGAACCGGCTTAAAGAATACCCTGGAGCGCCGCGCCGTCGCGTGGTTGGCGGACAACGGAGTGGTGGCCTTCGAGGGCAAAGAGATCCTCATCGTCTCGGCCCTGGACCGCTACGGCATGGCCGAGGAGCTGCTGGCCCGGGGCGGGAGGTTGACCCTGGGAGATGCCCTGTTCGGACTCGGACTCCCCCTGCCCTTCCGTTCCCTCCGTTCCCTGGGTGCGCTGCTTTGGGTATTGAGCCCGATAATCTGTCGGCTACCCATGAGTATGCTCTATCCCACGGGGAAGAAGCAGGACGAGATCACCCCGAGATTCGAGCGATATTACCGGAGGGCGGACATCATCGCCGGGGACCTACACTTCATCCGGCGCTACATGCCCGATGACCTGGCGGGCAAGATCATCATTACCAATACGATCACTTCGGAGAACGAGGAAGAGTTCCGCGAGCGCGGCGTGCACCTGTTGGTCACCACGACGCCGAAGATGGAGGGTCGTTCCTTCGGTACCAACGTCATGGAGGGGGTGCTGGTCGCCCTGGCCGGAAAGCATCCGGATGACTTGGAGGAGGGCAAGTACGAAGAGTTGTTGGACCAGATGGATTTGACCCCCCGGGTTGAGGTTCTGAACGGTTAGGAGCGCCGGGGCGCGCCAAGGAAAGGGAGTTCGCCTATATGGGCCAATTTGCATTCATGATTCATCCCCTGGATATCGCCAGCGTTACCCGTCAGTTTCCCTGGGCTCGTTTCATACCCGAGCCCGTGCTCGGCGCCATCCTTCGCCGGATGCCTCCGTTCAAGATTTCCACCATCACGGGGATTCGGTCCGAGTTCGGATCGGCCCACGGGCATTTCATCGTATGCCCCGTCACCACGCGCCAGTTCGTGGAGCTTCCCGAAGAGGTCACCATCAAGAAGGTCGTGGCCACCGGTCGCTTGGCGGAGAAGCTGGGGGCGGGCATCGTGGGCTTGGGTGCCTTCAACGCCGTGGTCGGGGACGGAGGTAACGTGGTGGCGCGGGAGCTGGACATCGCCGTGACCACCGGAAACAGCTACACCGTGGCCACGGCCATCGAGGGAGCGCGCAACGCCGCGGATTACATGGGATATCGACTGGAGGATGTGACCCTGGCGGTGGTCGGGGCGACCGGGTCCATCGGCCGGATCTGCAGTGAGATCCTGGCCCCGGAGGTAGGTGAGATCATCCTCGTCGGCAGGAACACGGCGACCCTGGAGGAGTTGCGCGGCGACATCCAATCGGCCACAACCACGCCCGCGCGGGTGGCGACGGACGTATCGGTCGCCCTACCCGATGCGGACGTGGTGATCACCGTATCCAGCGCCGTGGACTCCATCATCCAACCCGGGGATTTACGGCCCGGTGCGGTCGTATGTGACGTCGCGCGGCCCCGGGATGTATCCGAGAAAGTGGCCGCCGCACGGGACGATGTATTGGTCATCGAGGGGGGAATCGTGAGCATCCCGGGGAATCCGGAGTTGAACCTGGATTTCGGCACCCCGGCGGGCACTTGCATGGCGTGCATGGCCGAGACTATGATACTGGCCATGGAGGAACGATACGAGAATTACACCCTGGGACGTCACCTCACGGTGGAGCAGATACGGGAGATCGATCAGTTGGCCCGCAAGCACGGATTCGCCGTCTCGGGTTTCCGCGCTTTCGAGAAACAACTCTCGGATGAGGAACTGGATGGAATACGGACTCGGGCCCGGGAAAACCGGGTGCGCGCGGGCCTGCAGGTATCGAGTTGACGGCGAGTTTGCGGTGCATTATTGGACTGGGTATTCGGGATATGGGAGGTCGGGTCGCATGAGCGTCCATGGAGACGAAATCCTGCTGTCTCCCCGGGGCAAGGAGAAGCTGCGGGAGGAGCTGGAGCACCTCAAGAATGTCCGGCGCAGGGAGATTGCGGAGAAAATCCGCATCGCCCGAGGCCACGGGGATCTCAGCGAGAACGCGGAATACGATGAAGCCAAGAAGGAACAGGCCGTGGTGGAGGGCCGGATCGCGCAAGTCGAGGCCTACTTGAGGCGGGCACGGGTTGTCCACCGCGAAGACGTAGAAGAGGATCGGGTGAACGTCGGCTCGCGCGTAGCGATCACCGACCTGGAAGACAAAAGCGAGTTTTGGTACATGATCGTGGGTGGGGCCAAGGAGTCCGATCCGTCGCGCAACATGATCTCGTATCGTTCTCCCGTCGGCGCTGCGCTCTACGGGAAGTCCGTGGGCGATACCGTGAAGATTCGGCTGCCCGCGGGTGCGGTGCAGTACCGCATCGATGCCGTGGAATGGCTCGGGGAGGCGATCGAGTGAGTGCCCGGGGCGGATCCGGGGACGAGGAACGCGGGGTCGGTGACGGGGGGGATCTCCTGGCATCGCGACGAGAGAACCTCCGCGAATTGCGATCCCGCGGTGTCGATCCCTATGAACAGTCTTTCGAGGTAACCGACGGTGCGGGCGACGTGTACCGAGGCGTAGACGAGATGGAGAATGAAACAGTTAACGTAGCCGGGCGGATCACCGCCGTCCGTTCCCACGGGAAGGTTACCTTCATGGACCTGGAGGACCTCACCGGGTCCATCCAGCTGTTCGTAAGGCAAAACACCGTGGGGGAAGAGGACTACGGGCTGTTGGACTTCGTGGATCTCGGCGATGTGCTGGGCGCCACCGGGGTACCCTTTCGGACCCGGATGGATGAACCCTCGATTCGGGTCGAGTCATTCCGCGTGTTGGCCAAGTGTCTCCGCCCCCTCCCCGAGAAGTATCATGGCCTGACCGATGTCGACCTGCGGTACCGGCAGCGTTACGTGGACCTGATGGTCAACCGGGAGAGCCGGGACGTCTTCGTGACGCGCAGCCGGGTGGTATCGTCGATGCGACGCTTCCTGGACGATCGCGGATTCCTCGAGGTGGAGACGCCGATGATGGCTTCCATCGCCGGGGGCGCCACGGCCAAGCCCTTCGTCACGCATCACAATGCCCTGGATATGAAACTGTACCTGCGGATAGCGACGGAACTGTACCTAAAGCGACTGGTGGTCGGGGGCATGGAGCGGGTGTACGAGATCGGCCGCGTGTTCCGCAATGAGGGCATATCGACCCGGCATAACCCCGAGTACACGCTCTTGGAACTGTACCAGGCCCACGGGGACTACCATTCGATGATGGAGATCACCGAGGAGATGGTGGCGTATATCGCCCGGGAGGTCCTGGGTTCCACGGAGGTCCCGTACCGGGGCGACACCATCGATCTCAGCCCACCCTGGCGTCGCCTGAGCATGATCGACGCCCTGGGGGACAAGGGGATCGATATCCGCTCCTGGACGGATGACGAGGCCGCCAGGCGCGCTGCGCGGGACATGGGAGTCCGGGTGGAGCCGGGAATCGGGCGGGGCAAGGTCATCGACAAGATGGTGGAGCATTTCATATTGCCGGACCTGGTTCAACCCACCTTCCTTATGGACCACCCCGTCGATGTCTCCCCCCTGGCGAAGAGGAAGCCGGAGGATCCGGAGTTCACGTATCGGTTCGAACCGGTGATCGCCGGGATGGAGATCGGCAATGCCTTCAGCGAGCTCAATGATCCCGGTGAACAGCGCCGGAGGTTCGAGGAGCAGCTGGCCCAGCGGCGCCGGGGTGACGAGGAAGCCCACGTCATGGATGAAGACTTCCTCACGGCCCTGGAGTACGGGATGCCCTCTACGGGTGGACTGGGGATCGGGGTGGACAGGCTGGTTATGGTCCTGACGGATTCGGAATCCATACGCGATGTCATACTGTTCCCGCTGATGCGTCCCAGGCCCGATGGAACCGATCCAGAATAGGGCATTGACTGTTCCAAACCGTCGTCATACAATGGAACGCGTGCTAAGTGAGGGGTGGCCGAGACCACCCTTGACACGGCACCCCGGGCTGGTTAAGATGGAAATCCAGCAGGCGGTCGATTGGACCGACCGGGTTCGATCTTTGACAAGAGAGTAGTGCAGCGTTGAGTGACTTTGTTTGGTTTGTACTGAGGTATAGCGATGCGGGTGCTTAGGTATTTGCGTCGCATAACCGTGGATCAAAGTGGAGAGTTTGATCCTGGCTCAGGACGAACGCTGGCGGCGTGCTTGATACATGCAAGTCGAGCGGGGTGCCTTAGAACTTCGGTTTTGGGGTTACCTAGCGGCGGACGGGTGAGTAACACGTGAGTAACCTGCCCATCAGAGGGGGATAACACCGGGAAACCGGTGCTAATACCGCATAGTCTCGTTGGTTCTTCGGAGTTGGCGAGTAAAGGAGAGATCCGCTGATGGATGGGCTCGCGTCCCATTAGCTAGTTGGTAGGGTAACGGCCTACCAAGGCCTCGATGGGTAGCCGGTTTGAGAGGATGTTCGGCCACACTGGGACTGAGACACGGCCCAGACTCCTACGGGAGGCAGCAGTACGGAATCTTGCACAATGGGCGAAAGCCTGATGCAGCGACGCCGCGTGGGCGATGAAGGCCTTCGGGTCGTAAAGCCCTGTCAGTGGGGACGAAAACATGACGGTACCCACAGAGGAAGCCCCGGCTAACTACGTGCCAGCAGCCGCGGTAACACGTAGGGGGCGAGCGTTGTCCGGAATTACTGGGCGTAAAGGGCGCGTAGGCGGATTATCAAGTCAGGTGTGAAATCCCTCGGCTCAACCGGGGAATTGCATTTGAAACTGTTAATCTTGAGGACAGAAGAGGAGAGTGGAATTCCCGGTGGAGCGGTGAAATGCGTAGAGATCGGGAGGAACACCAGTGGCGAAGGCGACTCTCTGGTCTGTCTCTGACGCTGAGGCGCGAAAGCTAGGGTAGCAAACAGGATTAGATACCCTGGTAGTCCTAGCTGTAAACGATGGGCACTAGGTGTGGGGGGTATCGACCCCCTCCGTGCCGGAGTTAACGCATTAAGTGCCCCGCCTGGGGAGTACGGCCGCAAGGTTGAAACTCAAAGGAATTGACGGGGGCCCGCACAAGCAGTGGAGCATGTGGTTTAATTCGAGGCTACGCGAAGAACCTTACCTGGGTTTGACATCCCCTGATGTCCCGGTGAAAGCCGGGTTCCCTTCGGGGCAGGGAGACAGGTGCTGCATGGTTGTCGTCAGCTCGTGTCGTGAGATGTTGGGTTAAGTCCCGCAACGAGCGCAACCCCTGTTCTGTGTTGCCATCATTAAGTTGGGGACTCACAGGAGACTGCCGGAGATAATCCGGAGGAAGGCGGGGATGACGTCTAATCATCATGGCCTTTATACCCAGGGCTACACACGTGCTACAATGGCCATCACAATGGGTAGCTACACCGCGAGGTGATGCGAATCCCAAAAGGTGGTCTCAGTTCGGATTGCAGGCTGCAATTCGCCTGTATGAAGTTGGAATTGCTAGTAATCGCGGATCAGAATGCCGCGGTGAATACGTTCCCGGGCCTTGTACACACCGCCCGTCACGTGATGGGAGCCGGCAACGCCCGAAGCCAGTGGCCCAACCCGCAAGGGGGGGAGCTGTCGAAGGTGGGGCCGGTGACTGGGACGAAGTCGTAACAAGGTAGCCGTACCGGAAGGTGCGGCTGGATCACCTCCTTTCTAAGGAGTTATTCGAGGGGCTAGCGCCCTTCGGCTCTAGGTCGGTCGTCTTTTTTCGAAAAGACGCACGATGCACCAGAAGGACCCCTTGATACCGCTGGTGCCTCAAAACACTGTTCTTTTGTCAGAGACCGAAGGGTCTCTGGTTTTTTTGATCTTTGGTAATTGCATAGTGAGAAGTCGAGGTAGACCGGTAGGAGAAGACGTGCCGTAGTGGTTTTGTGTTGTAGAGGGATCACTATGGTGGGTATTGCGTGTCAAATGAAT
>PWSR01000168.1 GCA_003563985.1 Clostridia bacterium
ACATGCCCGCCGCAGAGGTACGCAGCGCGGGCATCGTCCCGGTACCGGATTTATCCTCGGCGGCGGACCGGGTCCGGGCCAAGTATGGTGGGGGATCGGGATATTACGTGATGCCCTCGGGGAGCGCCTTCCCCGTGGTCAAAGGAGATGATTAGGAATGCCGAGGCGGCGGCTGGAGCGAGGATGCGTGCAGGTGTACACCGGAAACGGCAAGGGAAAGACGACCGCGGCCCTGGGATTGGCGGTGCGGGCTGTGGGACGCGACCTGCGCGTGCTCATGATCCAGTTCATGAAACACTGGGGCTACGGTGAACACCTGGGGGCCAAGCGCTTGGAGCCCGAATTTCGCATCGTCCAGGTCGGAAAGCCCTACCTCATCGCGCGGGAGGGGGAGATGGACGCCGCCACGTGGGAACAGCTGGGGGACGATGTGGTCGTATTTCCCCCCGGGGAGCCCCCGGAGGAAGTGCTGGCCCCCGCGCGACGCGGCATGAAGCTGGCTTTCGAGGCCCTGGAGGACGGGGACCTGGACGTGTTGATCCTCGACGAGATCAACGTGGCCCTCCATTTCGGGTTGGTCCCCATCGAGGACGTTCTGGCCCTGATGGACGCTCGCCCCGCCGGACTGGAGATGGTGCTCACCGGCCGAAATGCCCCCGCGGAGATCCTGGATCGCGCGGACCTGGTCACGGAGATGCGGGAAATCAAGCACTACTTCTCCCGGGGCGTGGCGGCCAGACGGGGCATCGAGGAGTAGCGCGCTAGCGCCTCGGCAACAGGAAGGCGCGGACCGGGGCCGCATCGCCGCCGGCAATCTTGAGGGGAGCCGCCACGAGGTCGTACATCCCGGGGGAAATCCCCGGAAGCGCCAGCAATTCCAGTATGGTGATGCCCGAGTGACCGCAAGCGTTGTGGGCGGGGAGCGTCTTGCTCTCGAATGGGTCGACGCTCGGGGCATCGGTCCCGAGCAAAACGCATCCGGCAGTTCCCAGCCAGGCAACGGCCTCCGCCCGGAGGGCGCGAAACCGGCGCTCGAAGGGGTTCGCGGGTCGATATCCCGTCTTCAGCAGGACGCGGCGAATCGGGGCTTCCCCGCCACCAATCCCTTCCAATGCATCGCGCACTTCCCGTGGGCCGATGGAATCATCCCCCGAGGACACATCGATGACGACTGCAGCCCCCAGGAAGATGTCCGGTTTCAGGGCGTCCACCGTGTCCCCGTCGTCGCAATAATGCCTCGGTGCGTCCACGTGGGTGCCGGTGTGGGGGCTGAGGCGAACCTCGGACAGGTTCACCGAGGATCCTTCCTCGATGCGGGCCGTCCAACGCAGGCAGAAGGGAGTATCCCCGGGCCAGTGGGCGAGATCCGGGGAGAGCGGGTGCGTTATGTCCACGACGTCGCGTTGCTCCTTCACGGGTGCATCTCCGTTCTCTCCCCCGGGGGATCCGCGGAGAGGGGGATGATCCGATGGGCCCCCGCCTCCCGGGCCAGTTGCGCCGTAAGTTCGTGGCAGGTCAACAGGATGATTTGGCAGTGCTCCGAGGTATCCACCATGCTCTGCAGCGCCCGGCCCAGTCGTTCCCGGTCGAAATTGACCAGGGGATCGTCCATCATCATGGGGAGTGCCTCGGAGGAAAGCGCCAATTCCTCCAGCAAGGCCAGGCGCAGCGCCAGGTAGAGCTGTCCCAACGTGCCCCGGCTGAGGTGATGCACGGGTACTCGTTGCCGGGCATCATTGGAGATCACCTCCATGTTGGTGCCGCCCTCGGACGGGACGATCCGGGGGTACCGGCCACCGGTCATCCGGCGAAATGAGCGCGAGGCCCTCTTCAGAACGGCGGGAGCGCGCTCCGCTTCGCCCCGGGATCGTCCGCGATCTAGCAGCCAACGGGCGGCCTGCAGTTCCCACCATTCCTCCACGGACTGTTCCAGGTTGGAGAGCAGGGTTTGCCGGCGCAGGGCTCGTTCGGCGGGGGAGCGTTCCCCCTCCAATCCCTGTATCTCCGAGCGAAGGGCGCCGATTTGCTCCCGGCACTCCCGCAGCTGTTCTTCGGCGCGCTCCTTCTCGGCGCGGGCCAGGGAGATCTCTTCCTCGGTTGGTTCGGGCGCGTCGGGATCTTCGACGTCCCGCAGGGTTGCCTGCAGGTGCGCCCGCAATTCGGAGCGTTCCGAGCGAAGCCGGGTGGCCTCTCGATATCGGATCGCCCGGACCCGGAAGGCGTCCGGATCATCGACCCCGGCGGCCGCGAGGAGTTCGTCGAGTTCCTCTTCCACGGCATTGCGCCGACTGGCAATCCGGCGCAGCTGGGAACGCAATTCATCGCTTCGGGCCCCTACCTGCAGGCGCCGGTCTTCGCGCGCGCGCAGCGTTGCGAGTTTCGTCGAGGCTTCCTTTAGGTCGTCCCGGGCCTCCAGGGCACCGTCGCGGGGGATCCCGGGTCCCGGGTAGATGCGGGCGACGGCCTTGCGAAAGTCCTGCAACTTCGCGTCCAGGCCGGCGGCCTCGGATTTTAGGGCCCGCAGCTGTCGTCTCGCGCGGGCGTAGCGGTCCAGGGG
>PWSR01000077.1 GCA_003563985.1 Clostridia bacterium
CACCCTTACCCCGGATACCCCTATAATCGCCGGGCAGATGGGATCCTGGCAGCTGGTGTATCGAGTCGGAAAGTACGGCGTGGACAATGGAGGTCGTATCAAGGTGGCCTTCCGCCTGGCCAGCGACTGGAGCCCACCCCAGTTCTCTGATCCCACCGCCGCCGACTACTTCACCGCACGGACCACGGGTCGCGGTTCCGTGACGCCGACCTTCGAACACAAAGGATACTACCGGCCCTGGTTTCGGACCGTAACTCTAACCGTGGGCGAATACCCCCTAGCGCCCGGCGACCTGTTGATCATGACCTTCGGTGATACGAGCGGTGGTGGGCCCGGGACTCGGGCACAAACTTTCCGCGAATCGGGTTTCGAATTCCGCGTACTGGTGGAATCCTTCGAAACGGGCGTGTTCGTTCGGGTTCCCTCCTCCCCGCGCATCCCCATCGTGGGTGACCAAGCCGCCCGACTCATCGCCATTGCGCCGTCGGAAGCGAAGAAGGGAGAACCCTTCGCCCTCACCGTGAAGGCCGAAGATCGCTGGGGCAATCCGAGCCCTTCCTATGCGGGCACGGTTCGGTTCGCCTTCGCCGGGACCGGCTTGCCCGATGGATATACCTTCTCCCCGGCGGATACCGGCGTCCGTCGTTTCGAGGGGATCACCCTGGATGATGGCGACGTGGAAAACATAGAGGTATTCGATGACGCCGCCGGCATGTACGCCACCAGCAACCCCATCAAGGCGATCTCCGGTGATGGTGACAAAGGTGGACGCCGGTATTGGGCGGACCTGCACGGGCAGACGGAGACCACGGTGGGTACGGGTACCGTGGCGGAGTATTTCGCCTTCGCCCGCGACGTGGCCGCCGTGGATGTTTCCGCCCACCAGGGGAACGACTTCCAGGTTACCGCCGACGATTGGCGGGAGATCCAACGGGAAACGCGCAGATACCATGAACCGGGGCGATTTATCACGTTCCTGGGATACGAATGGTCCGGCAATACCCCGGCCGGGGGCGACCACAACGTCCTGTGGTTCGAGGACGATCAACCCATCTATCGCTCCAGCCACTGGCAAGTCGCCGACAAAGCGGAGGCACCCACCGATCGCTATCCCGTGAGCGAACTCTACGATACCCTGCGCGATGAGAAAGCCTTGATCATACCCCACATCGGTGGACGCCGCGCCATCCTCGACTATCACCGGGACGACCAGGCGCCGCTGATCGAAATCTGCTCCGTGCACGGTCACTTCGAGTGGTTCCTGCACGAGGCCTTCGAGCGGGATCTGAAGGTCGGAGTGGTAGGGAACGGTGACGACCATACCGGCCGGCCGGGCGCCTCCTACGCGACGGACAGTTCCTTCGGGGTTCGGGGTGGCCTCACTTGCGTCCTGGCAGGGGAATTGACCCGCAGAGGAATATGGGAGGCGCTTCAGGCCCGGCGCACCTACGCCACCACCGGGGAGAGGATCTACCTGGCATTCTCGGCGAACGGACATGCAATGGGTGAAGAGTGCCGTATCGAGGGCAGTCCCCGGTTCGAGGTAGAGGTGATCGGCACGGGTCCACTGCGCTCGGTGGAGATAGTCAATGGGACGCAAATCGCCTACGCACATCCCCTGGGCGGCGTGGACGACCCCGACCCCAACCGGATTCGGATAACATGGCGCGGGGCGCGCAATACCAGTCGCGGGCGCCACACGGTTTGGGACGGAAATCTGCGCATCGCCGGTGGGGAGTTCCTGTCGGCAGAGACATTCGCATTCGACAACCCGAGCCAAGGCCTGGTCCATCGCGGGGCGGATGAACTCCAGTGGAAATCGTCCACCTCGGGGGACGTGGACGGCCTGATCCTCTCCATACGGGACGAAGGGAGGACCGAGCTGACCTTCGAAACCGGTCCTTGCTCGTTCCGTGTCGGATTGGACCAACTACGTCGGGAAAGAGTCATCGCCTGGGACGCGGGTGGCGTCGAGCAATCCGTGGAGATTGCCCTGATGCCCCCCCGGCCTGGACCGAAACGGGTACAGTTTTCCTTCGAGGATCCAAACCCCCGACCGGGATTGAACCCGTACTACCTGCGTCTCATCCAGGAGGACGGTGAAAAAGCCTGGTCGAGCCCGATCTACGTGAACGCCGAGTAGGCAAAGGGGATCGTCCCATCGTAGTGGCGATGAAAGCAAACTCGGAAAGGGGTCCGCAGCTGTGTTCGCGCAACCGATGTGGCCGAAGACGATCGGGTTCCTCGTGTTCATCCCCAGCGCACTGATCCTTGCGGCGACCGTGGCGGCGACCGTCATCGTACCCGCCTTCGGGTTGGCGTCGGGCATCCATCCCCTTGCGCTGGTTCCCTTCCTGCTGATCGCCTTGCTCTCGGGGATCCTGTCCGGTATCGGCGTCTCCACTGGCGTGCGGTATCTGCGGGGCAATCCCCCCGGAGAGAATCGCGGATTGGGCCTCTTCTTCGTGGCCATCGGAACCGGCTACCTGGGCTATAGCGGATTGACCTGCCTGGTGAGTAATCTTGCCGGCAACCCGGGAGGATATGGCGG
>PWSR01000088.1 GCA_003563985.1 Clostridia bacterium
ATGGGGAAATGCAGATCCACTTCTCCGATAAGACACTTCGGATCATTGAAGTCGGCGGGCACGCACCAGGCATGTCCGTCGTGTACATCCCGGAGCGGAAGGCGCTGTTCACCAGTGATCTGATCTTCGTCGGCCGCTTCCCATTCATGGGTGATGCGACCATGACCGAGTGGCTGCGAGCCCTGGCACACCTGGAGACACTGGACGTGGAACATGTACTTCCCGGCCACGGCAAAGCCTCCGGACCGGAAGTGATCCGAGAACAGCGACTCTGGTTGCAATCTTTTTGCGACCGGGCGCGCGATTTGATGACTAGTCTCGAGGACGTCGATGCGGTGCTGGCCAAGATGACGCACGAATTCGACATCCCGGATTTCCGGCATGACATGCTGAGGGAAGTGCTACCCCGCATCGCTGCGGAGAAGGCGTAATACCTTGCAACGAAGAGCAAAGGTGGCGAGGGCTCATGGCGAGAGAATCCCCGCCACCTTCATTGATTCTGATTCTCTCAGCGATGACGCAAGGCCTCGACGGGCTCCAACTGCGCTGCGCTGAAGGCCGGATACACTCCGAACATGATGGCAATACCCACCGCCGCCACAAAGGCTACCAATGAGGCCTGAGCCGTCAACAGCGTCTCCAGTCCGTAGCGCGAGGCCAGTCCGGTCCCAAGATAGCCCATGGTGAGACCCAGGCCTCCTCCCACGATCCCCAACAAGAGGGCTTCGATCATGAATTGATACACCAGGTCCCCCGGGTGGGCGCCCAAGGCCTTACGAATACCGATTTCACGCGTTCGTTCGGTCACGGATACCAGCATGATGTTCATAATCCCGAGACCTCCGACAAATAGTGCGACGGACGCAATTCCCGCCAACATCATCGTCATGAAGCGACTCGCCTCGCTGGCTTATTCTACCATGGTGTTGAGACTGGTAATGGTGAGCGGAGGACCCGAAGGCGGCTCTTCCCACGGAGAGTAGAAGCGATCTCCACCATAATAGCCTCCGGGGCCCATGACTTCCCCAAAGATTCTCCCGTGAAATGGGGACGCTACATGGCCGAAAAGGGGGATCTCCAGATGGCCGTTGACATCCGAGCGCGACCTGGTCTTCGAAGGTAGCCGATGTGAGCGTCTCGTTCAAGATTTCGATGCTGTCGGCGGTGGTTTCATCGACAATCTCTTTCCACCTTACCAGGTTATTTTCTAGATTGCTTTGGAGGTCCTCGATTTGCTCTTCCCCCTCGAAGTGAGTAAGGATTCTGTCGGAGAGATAGAGGTTGGCTTCCCGGCCGGGTATCGGGCAGCCGAGGCTGCCGAGGTAGTGAACCTGCCCGAAGATCCGGGCGAAGGTGGCCTTGCCTCCCTGGTTGGCGCCGGTTACCAACAGGATGCATTCTGGGTGGACCAGGTGATAATCGTTCGGGACGACCCCGGGACCTCGGCCGCCAGGCTCTTGGCGAGGGCCAGGTCGTAGCTACCGGAACCGGATACTGCCTTTGACTCGCGCGAAAAGGTCGGGTAGCAAAACGCGAGACCCTGGTCCTCCAGGTCCTCAATGTACTTCACGAAGGCCATGTAGAAGGGGATCTCGTGATAAAAGCGCGAGACGGTTTCATCCATGAAGCCCTCACTCTCTCGACAGTATTGCTCCAGATCGGAGAAGACACCGGGATGGAGTTTGGCCACGTAGTGGACGATTCGCGCCTCGACGTGGCTGTTTCCCGAGTGAGAAGAAAGCCCCGACACGTATTGTCTGGATACCCCCTTGCGCATCTTGCCCAGCGCGGAAGTCACCTCTTCGCCGAAGTCTCCTTCGTCGTCGAAGCTCGAGACCTCCACCCGGGGGCCCGCGATGCGAAGGGAATACTAAATTCTCGAGAGCGCACGGCGACTGCTCTGCGTCTCTTTCCCGAAGCGCCCGAAAGCCTCGAACCCGGTGTACTCTTTCAGGTAGTCGCGAATGCCGATTAGGCCGTCGGAGGACACGCTTTTCGTTTCGAGCTGATCCAGCAGGAACAATATTGCCCGGTAATACGTTTCGGCGAGGGTGAGGAACCATCCATGGCGAGCCCCTTCATACTCGAACTCATGGGCCGGGTCCTGTTAGCGCCTCGCGGCGGCCATCGACTCCAGGAAGGACTGTATGCCATCGGCCACGCCCACCTCCCGGAGATCGCGAAACAACCCTTACGATACGCTATGGTGGTGGGATCGCGCAGGGGGCGTAGTAGTGATCCCGATCGCCCAACACTCCCCGAATAATGTGATCCCGGTTTAGGTCCCTGAGATAGCGCTCATCGCGGGCGCACGCGTCCGGGATCTCTGCGCCCACCGGGAACATCGCGGTGTATTCATCCATGACCCTGGATATACCTCCGTACCGACATCCCGGTATCGAGTCGGAGCAAAATTGGGGGGTAGGGTCATCATTGTTTCATCCCTGGGCGCGTTGCCCCCGGCTCCGGGGATCCGTGCTGCAGGATCGCATCCACACCCTCTTCTTATCACAGAGGGTATCACTTTGAAGCGTATCCATATATGGGTGGAATCCGGGCCGCTCAGCTGCGGCACAGTTGGATTGGACAATGGTGGCTTGCGGCCTTTATCGCCAGTTCCTGTCGGTTGCCTCGGCACGGCGACGGTCGACAGCTCCCTTTATCGTATTTCGTAAGCGGAAGTGTTTGACATTGGTCGTACCGAGTCATTAAGATTGGAGTGGTCATTTGCTAGAAGAAGTGGGCGATGGAGCTCGCCCCGAAGTGCCGAGGTTGCTACGCGGACCCGGTTGATGGCTCCTACCGTTCTGGAATCGGCGGTGGGGGTCTTTTGTTTTGTGGGGGCTTCGCGATGTGGGCTTGCGCGCGCAAGTCTCGATCGCCACTGCGTACGCGGTAATCGCCGATGCAATATCCGGGGGACGGCACCGCCGAATCAAACCGCGATGGCCTGTCCGCGCGTCGAAGACTCACAGTGCGATACGGGCGGCGTCACCACCACTGAAGGGTTGATTTGCATGGCGCTGTTTTGGGATCTATTCATCCTCCTCAGCCTCGGGTACTTGGGTGGGCAGGTTGCGGATCGGCTGAAGCTTCCGCCCTTGATCGGCATGATCGGCGTGGGCATGGCGCTGGGCCCCCATCTCCTGGACTGGTTCACCCCCGCCATCGGCGGGCTTTCCGAGGAAATCCGGATGCTCGCACTCCTCATAATCCTCTTTCGAGCGGGCCTCGGACTCGACAAGCACAAGATATTGTCCCAGGGCAGTGTTGCCATCCGGCTGGGTTTTCTTCCGGCCGTCATCGAGGCTTCGGTGGTGGCCGTCGCCACGCGGCTGATCTTCGGATGGCCATGGCTTTCGGCATGGCTGTTGGGCTGGATCGTATGCGCGGCGTCCCCCGCGGTGATCGTCCCCATGATGCTATATCTGAAATCGAAGGGATACGGGACGGATAAGGGCATACCGGATCTCATCCTCGCCGGCGGCACGATGAGCGATGCGACGGCCGTAACCCTGTTCGGGATCACCCTCGCCTGGATCACGGGGGGCAGTCCCACCGGGGCCTGGACACTTCAATTGGCCACGGTTCCCGTCCAGGTGATCGGAGGTGTCCTCGTCGGTTTCGTCGGGGCCCACGTCACTCGCCTCATATCGCGTAGCAATTGGGTGTCGGGTAAGACCCAGGAATTGACCATCGCCTTCTCGGTGGGTCTCGCCGTCCTTTTCGGTTCGGAGGTGCTCCCCTACTCGGGGTTTTTGGCGGTCATGATCATGGGTTTCGTGCTCCTGGAGACTGCACCGGCTATGGCGAGACGGCTGCGCGTGGCCTACGAAAAGGTGTGGGCGGTTGCCCAGATATTCCTCTTCGTCCTCATCGGTGCCCTCGTCGATCTCGACGTGGTGGCCACAGCCGGGGCCCGCGGCCTGGCCATCGTGTTGATCGCCCTGGTGGTCGGGCGCTGGCTGGGGATTTTCGCCTCGACCTGGCGCTCCCGGTTGACCCTCGGCGAGCGGGTGTTCATGGTCATAGGTGATATGGCCAAGGCTACGGTTCAGGCGGCCATCGGGGGGATTCCCCTGGCGGCTGGCGTCGCCCACGGGGAGACGATGCTGGCGATCGCGGTGCTCTCCATCCTGGTCACGGCACCCCTGGGGGCCTGGGGAACCAAGTTCCTGGCTCCGCGTATGCTGGAACGCGGACACGTCGATCCGACACGCGTGAGCGTGGAGAAGGACTATCGTTTCCTGGTGGGCATCGATGGGACTGAGGTGTCACACCTGGCGTTGCTGCGCGCGGCCGCCATCGCCCGGGAGTCCGATGCCGAACTCATTATCCTGCACGTCGAGACGCCGAGGTCGCCGGGGGTGGAGTATCTCGACAGGGCACTGTCGGCGGTATCGGATCTCGACCATCGTTTGGAGGTTCGCGGAGGGAACCCCGTGGAAGAGATCGTTTCGCTGGCCGACCGGGCCAACGCCGACTACATCTTCCTTGGCAAGTCCAATCGATCGGGACCGGCACAGTTCATGGTGGGCAGCATCGCCCAGCACGTCCTGGAGCGCACCGAGGTCCCTGTGATCCTGGTGGATCAAAACAGTATGCCGAGTTAACACGCCGTCCGACGGAGAGCGAGTTGTTGCTCACCGCCGGAAAGATCCGATGGATGGTGTCCTTCCCGGTGGCCAATCCCAACTTCCTCCAGGACGCTCAACGCCATTTGGCGCCGCCGCGATGCCCCGACACCCCGGTAAAGAAGAGGGACTTCGACGTTGGCCCTCGCGCTCAAGGTGGGGATGAGATTGAATGTCTGGAAGACGAATCCTATGACACCACCCCGGAGGTCTGCAAGTTGTCCGGTTCGCAGTTTGGACACATCCCTATCATCGACATAGTAGTTTCCTTGGGTCGGTCGATCGAGGCATCCTAGGACATTGAGCAACGTCGATTTCCCCGAACCGGACGGTCCCATGATGGATACAAATTCAGCGTTCTCGACGCGGAAACTGACGTCCCTCAGTGCGCAAACCTCTCGCTTTCCAAGGGAGTAGACACGACTTATGCCCTCGACTCGCAACGGTGACACGAAACGATCACTCCTAGATCTCGATCTGGCGTTCACCGCTACCGACTACCTCCCGCCGAAAAAGTTCCCACCCTCCCGAAACGGGCAAAAGACACCTGCCCATTGTGTGATCGGTGGTACGGATGAAGCGCAGATTGCCGACGATATTCCGGCAACGTCAAGTTTCCTCGGAAACAGCGTCCCAAGAGGCATCGAAGGGTTGACTGAAATAGGGCACCTCTTCATTATTAGTGGTGGTATACATTGCGTACTCCGCCCCGCATCCGTGGGCGGGAGATCACCTAAAGGCACGACATAGGCCGCTCGCATCGACCGGCGGGGACAATGACCTCGCCCGGGGTTCCGAAGGTCGGAGCTCAAGATGTGTCTGGCCTGATAGGAAAGGAGCAATACCCCATGGCATCAGACGGGAGCAATCCCCAAGGTCGGGTCCTAAGCGGGGTACACTTCATGCTGGGCAATTACGCCACAGCTGAAGGTGCCCTTGCTGGGGGCTGTGACTTCTTCGCCGGGTACCCGATTACCCCCGCAAACGAAATCTCTGAGCGGATGTCCCATCGGCTACCCGAGGTCGGGGGCACTTTCATCCAGGGTGAGGACGAACTGTTTTCCATCTACGCAGTAACCGGTGCCTCTTTGGCGGGCGCCAAGGCAATGACAGCCACCGCCAGTGCTGGCTTCAACCACTTCCAGGAGGGCATCGGCTATGCCGTCGCCGTCGAGGCGCCTTGCGTCATCGTAGATGTACAGAGGTGCCGCGGCGAGAACTTCGCCACGCAGGCCGACGTCATGCAGATGCGCTGGGGCACAGACGGTGATTACGAAATCATCGTGTTAGCGCCCTCCTCCATTCAAGAACTTTTCGATTACACCGCACGGGCATTCAATTTGGCCGAGGAATATCGTACCCCGGTCATCGTCATGTCCGAGACCACCATCTCGTTGATGCGCGAGCGTCTAGATGTACCCTCCGCCGACGAGATCGCCGTGGTAAATCGCCGCTATACCGATCTTTCCCCGGGTGAATACAAGCCCTTCGCGGCACCCGAGTACGGTGTGCCGGACTTTGCCCCCCTCGGCAAAGGATACAATACGATCTACTCCATCAATCCCCACGACGAAGAGGGAAGTATTGACTGGGATCCGGACGTTTACGAGCGCATGTACGACCGGCTCACCGGCAAGATCGCGAAACACCGCGACGTCATATGCCAGCCTCGTTCCTACGCCGTCGACGACGCGGACATCGTCCTGATCGCCTACGGCAGCGAGGTTCGCCCGGCCCTGGACGCCGTAGAAATGGCCCGGGAAGACGGAATCGCGGCGGGTCTTCTCAAGCTGGACGCCGTTTGGCCCGTTCCCGAGGAGCAAATTGCGGCAGCGATGTCCAAAGCAAAAGCTGTCATTGCCGTCGAGATGAACATCGGCAAGTACGCCAACGAAATAGAGCGCATCAGCGCCGGTCGCGTTCCGGTGCATCGGTGCACCAAGAACCGGGGGATCATTCACTCTCCCGAAGAGATATACCGCTCCATCAAGGAGGTCTGGAAATGAGCCTTAAACTCTATCCCCGCAGGGAGAGCGTTCGCAAGGACGGCCTGCCCCACTTCTTCTGTCCCGGATGCGGATGTGGACAAGTCTTGAACTTCTTCCTCCGCGCCTGCGACGAACTGGGCATGAAGACCGAGGACATGACCTGCATCGGGGGCGTGGGCTGCGCCGCCCGTATCCCCATATACTTGAGCACCGACGCTCTGCACGGTATCCACGGCCGGACGATGCCCTGGGCTACCGGGATCAAGATGACCCGACCCGACATGCCCGTGGTCGTCTTCGCCGGTGACGGCGATGCCCTGTCCATCGGCGGGAATCACTTCATTCACGCAGCGCGTAGAAACGTGGATGTTACCGTCATCGTCGTGAACAATCTCAACTTCGCCATGACCGGTGGCCAGGTCGCTCCGACTACGCCCCTTACTGCGACGACCATGACGACACCTTACGGCAGCAGCGAGCCGCCCTTCGATCTGTGCAAGATGGCTGAGACCTCCGGCGCAACGTACGTCAGCCGCTGGACCACGGCCCACGGCATCCAGGCAATTCGCGCCATCAAGACCGCCATGCAACATACCGGTTTCTCCGTCGTCGAGATCATCTCCCAATGCCCGACCCACTACGGACGCTACGCCCTGGGCAGCGGCAGTCCCGAGAAATCCGTCGAATGGATCAAGGAACAGTCGATTCCCAGAACCCGGGCAGAGAAGATGGATCCCGAAGAGACCGCATTGAACTTCGTGATCGGTGAGTTCGTGAACACCCAGCGCCCGGTATTCTGGGGCAGCACGATATACGACGGGGCGGAGGAATAGCCATGAAACCACTCAAGATAAGATTCTGCGGATTCGGCGGCCAGGGGATCATTCTCTCGGCCATTACCCTGGGCACGGCCCTGGTAACCAAGAAGGGTTACTACGCCGTCCAGACGCAGTCGTACGGCTCCGAGGCCCGAGGCGGGCAGTGTCAGGCCGAACTGATCGTCGCCGATGAGGAAATCAAATCCCCTTCCTCCGACGAAAAGGACATCCTCGTTGCCATGTCGCAGAGCGCCCTGGATCGATACATCGGCGATCTTAAGAAAGGCGGGATCCTGATTATCGATTCCGCCCTGGTGACGGAGATACCCGATGTCGATGCCGAAATAATCCAGGTACCGGCGACCGAGACGGCCGTCGCACTCGGCAATCGGATCGCTGCCAACATGGTGTTGCTGGGCTTCGTCCAACAGGCGACCGGAATCATTAGCAAAGACGACCTTCTGAGCGCCGTGGAAGACCTGGTGAAACCGCAATTCATGGATCTCAATACCCGTGCCATCGAGGCGGGTATCGAATTGGCCGCGGACGTAAGCCTGGAGGTTACCGTATGAAACTATACGAATTCCAAGGCAAACGACTCTTCGCCGATTACGGTATCCCCATTCCCCAATCGGGATTGCTCGAGTCCGCCACGGACGAATTACCGTTCGCCGCCCCCGGCGTATTGAAATCACAGGTCCTCGTGGGCGGCCGCGGCAAGGCCGGGGGAATCCGCGTCGTGAAATCCAACGGTGAGGCGACCGAGGCAATCGAAGACCTCTTCGGTATGGAGATCGGCGGCGAACGGGTAGCTGCCGTCCTCATGGAGGAAAAGGTCGATTTCTCCTCCGAATACTACATCGCCCTCACCCACGACGGTGGCAAGGCGTTGCCTCTGATGATCGCCAGCGCCTCCGGTGGTGTAGACATCGAACAGGTAGCCGGGGAGGATCCCGAGGCCATCCTGACCCAGGCATTTGACCCCCTGCTGGGGCCCCTGGATTACCAGATCCGTCGGGCCGCCCGCAGCCTCGGCATCGACAATGCACGGGACCTGGGATCATTGGTCCAAAAGATGTATCGCCTCTTCCGCGATACCGATGCCACCCTGGTGGAAATCAATCCCTTGGCCCAAACACCCGACGGGCTGTTGGCCCTCGATTCCAAGATCCTCCTCGACGAGAAGGCGGTGTATCGACAGAAAGACCTTTTCGGTTCCCTGCTGGTGGAGCAGAATGCCCTCAGCGGAGGCGACGAACGACTCGAGAAGGAGGACACCATCACCTTCGTAGATCTCGACGGGGATGTCGGCATGATCTCCGACGGCGCGGGAACCGGTATGTTGACGCTAGACCTCATCCGGGATGCCGGGGGAGAAGCCGCCACGTTCTGCGAGATGGGCGGGATCACGAACCCGCAGGTGATGTACGATGCCATCGCCGCCGTCATGAACCGGCAGCCGGAAGTAAAATCGCTCCTCATCGTCCTGATCGGTGGATTCAACCGCATGGATGAAATGGCCGAGGGGATTATACGGTACCGCGAGGAGAATGGCATCGATATCCCCCTCGTCGTGCGCATGGTAGGTACACTGGAGGAAGTGGGCAAAGAGATGATGAGCGAAGCGGGACTCTCCACTTACGATGACCTACCCGAAGCCGTGGAAGAAGCCGTTCGTCTGGCAAAGGGTGATCGCTGATGTCTATTCTCGTAAATAGAGATACCAAGGTCTTGGTACAGGGCATAACCGGACGCTCCGGTTCCCTGCAGGCCGAGGTCATGCTGGAAGCGGGCACTCAGATCGTCGCGGGAGTGACGCCGGGCAAGGGTGGTTCGGAGGTGCACGGCGTACCCGTATACGACCTCGTCGAAGATGCAATCCGCGAGCACGATATCGATGCTGCCATCAGTTTCGTTCCGGCACCCTTCGCCAAGGATGCATCCATCGAAGCCTTCGACGCCGGGATCAAACTCCTCGTGCTTACCACAGAGGAAATTCCCGACCACGACGTGATTACCATCATCGGGGCGGCGCGCGCCCGGGGTGCCGTAATCGTCGGCCCCGGAACCCCGGGTCTCATCGCACCCGGGAAGTGCAAGATGGGAGCACACCCCACGCGCATGTTCACCGAAGGCCGGGTGGGTATGGTCTCCAAGAGCGGCGCCCTGTCCTACGAAGTGGGCAAGAGCCTAACCGAGGCCGGCATCGGCCAATCTACCGTGGTCGGCCTGGGCGGAGGTCCGATCTGGGGTTTGTCCCAAACCGAGGTCCTTAGCCTGTTCGAAGAGGATCCCGAAACCGACGTCATCGTGCTGTTGGGCGAAATCGGTGGGACCATGGAAGAAGAGGCAGCTGCTTTCATCGCCGAGAATATTACCAAGCCCGTGGTCGCGATGATCGTGGGCCGGGCCGCCCCCGAGGGTAAGTCCCTCGGACAT
>PWSR01000044.1 GCA_003563985.1 Clostridia bacterium
CTGGCCGGCACTGTCCAACACTTGATACGAGTAATATGGCATTACCCAGCCTCCATCAGTGGCTCTCCCACGGTGGCTTCCCCTTGACTTTCGTTTCCCGGTGCCATCGTTCCCAAAACCCGGATTACAAAACTCCGGGTACCCTGCGATTTACACACCATACCACAATTTCCTGCTTATGACACGAAATCGAAACAAAGCCCCGGTGCATACGCCGGAAACTAGGCCCCGATGCGCGGGCGTGCGCCCGATGTCGTCCTCGCCAGTGCCACCGGGCTCCGATCGTCGATCAAGCCAGCGATGTTGCCATCCCGGCGGAAATAATACCGGACCTCGATATGATCCTCGCGGGGAACCAACCCGACATCCCAGAGCACCATCCCCCGCAGGAGGGGATCCGACGCCCGGAGGCGGCACAGCATCTCGGCGAGATCCTCGAGTATGCCATCGGCGCGGCCGGAGTCGGTATCTTCGCGAATCCGCCCCACCGCGATATAAAATCTCGATCCACCGGGCTTCCTACTCATCGTCCTCCCCGCCACATCCATCCAGCCTGCGCGTCAGTCCCTTCCGAACGAGAAACGCGAGGATGAATCGCTCCACGAATCTCACCATCCGGGTACCGATGAACTCCCGCTTCGAAAGGGGAACCACCAGCACGGTGGTCATTCCCATGCGGTTACCACCGACTACATCCGTGACCAGCTGGTCCCCGATGACCGCCGCCCGCCCCGGGGCAATACCCATGTCCCCGAGCAACTCCCGGTAGCCACCGCGACGGGGCTTGGCCGCCCGCGATATCGCCGGGATCTCCAGTTCCCGCGACCACCGTTCCACCCGGTCGGGGAGCGCATTCGAAACCATTCCGATCCTGAATCGACCCCGGGCCCCTTCCAACCACCGCGACATGCTGGCCGCCATCCTATCCGAGCCCCAGGGGATCAGGGTGTTATCGAGGTCCAGGAGGAGTGCCTCCACCCCGGACCGCTCCAACCGATCCAAATCCACGTGTTCGATGGCCGACGCGTACATGTCCGGAACGAACAGGTTCCAAAAACTTCCCAAACCTCGCCTCCCCTTCCCCGGGTGCTCCTCGACGGGACCGCCAATTCACATCGGGCCCCAGCTGCAGAAGGCGATCGAAGCTCCGGACTTCCCTCGGAATCCCCGGGTCTAGACCGGCGACACGTCGAGTATCCGACGCACCCGGCCGCCCATCCTACCTCGATCCGGCGGGACCCATCTGGGCCCACTCCCGGGGAATTCCCTCATCCAGTCGATCGCCCACGAAAACAGCTACGCAATTATGTGCAGGGGACTTCCGTACGCCGTCCCCGGAAATTTCCTGGCCGGATCCCAGAGCGGATCCTTTTGGTAGTAATTCTTCGCCCATTCCACCTTTTCCTCTCGCCACCGGCCATATTCGCGGAATCGGATCCTTTCGCAGACGAACCCGGGAGCGCCACTCTCCCGGACCCCGCGGACCGGGGCCCGGAGGGGCCTGGACGCCGAAAGACTTCCCCTCACCCCCGGGGGTGAGGGGCGCCGATTTTCCTAGCGGTACCGGCGAATATTGGCCTCGTGCTCGGCGAAGGTCTCCGCGAAGGCGTGGGTGCCGTCATCCTTGGCCACGAAGTAGAGGTAGGGAACCGATTCGGGGTAGAGGGCGGCGTCGAGGCTGGCCGCGCCGGGGGACGCAATGGGTCCGGGGGGAAGTCCCCCCACGCGATAGGTATTGTAGGGCGATTCCGTCTCCAGGTCGGCGTTGCTCAATTCGCCCCCGGGCCGACCGATGGCGTAGTGCACCGTCGCGCAGGCCTCCAGGCGCATGCCGATCTCCATCCGGTTGTGGAAGACCCCGGATACCACCGCGCGCTCCTCCTCGGCCACCGCCTCCCGCTCCACGATGGAGGCCAAGGTCACCACCTCGTGGACCGTCATACCCAGCGTCTCGGCCCGCCCGGCGCGCTCCTCATCCCAGTACTCGCGGAATCCACCCACCATCCGGGCGATCACATCGGCGGCATCCGCATCCCAGGGGATCCGGTACGTGTTCGGGTGCAGGTATCCCTCCAGGGGCGAGTCGCCCTCGTAGTCCGCCGGCAGCCAGTCCGCCACCCATTCCACCCGCGAGGCCGCCGCCTCCAGCTCCTCCCGCGTCCCCATGCCCTGCCCCTCCAGTACGCGCAGGGTCTGGCCCACGTTCAGGCCCTCGGGAACGGTGAAACTCCGCTCGGACACGCGCCCGTCTACCAGGTACTCGAGGATCTCATCGGGGGTCATGGCGGGGGTCAGGTGATACGTTCCCGACTGGATCCGACCGTCGTAGCCCCTGTATCGGGCGTACAGGGCGAATACGCGCCCGTCGCGGACCAGGTCTTCCTCCGCCAGGGCCAATGCCACCTCCGAGGTGGATGCGCCCGGCTCCACCCGGAAGGCCACCGCCTCCGATGCCACGGGATCCACCGGCTCCAGGGAATCCAGCACCATCCCGTAGAACCAATGCCCGAGAAATCCCATTCCC
>PWSR01000166.1 GCA_003563985.1 Clostridia bacterium
GCCTCCACCTCTCGACACGTCGCCGCATCCCCGCTGACGAAGACCAGCGGAATCCCGAAATGGGCGGCAATGGCCGCGTTGAGGCCCGCCTCACCGACTTCAACCCCGTCCAATACCAGCTTGGCGACGACTGCGCCCGAAATCGTGTGGTTCAGTACACCGTGTGTCCCGGCCCGGGCGTGATAACCGACGAAGGCCGCGGCGTCGAACCCCTCCGGCGCATCGATCCCCTCCATCTGGCCCATCAGCTTGGGGGCACCCGTCATCAACCGCGCCGAAGGATGGATATCCTCGATGAGCAGGTTACGCATTCCCCCGTGCCCATCGTTTACGACGGCCTCGGTGGCTCCCCCCTCGAGGGCACCGGCCACCGCGGCGTTCACCTCTTCGGTCACCAGTTTCCTCGTCCGTCCGTAATCCGATCCCGTGGCACTTACCTGGTCTCCGTGGACGACGCCGCTGACACCTTCCAAATCGGCCGAAATGTATACTCTCATCCTGGACACTCCTTTCTTCACAAGACCCGGGCGGAACGCAGGGAGAACCGGGGACGGATCTGCCCCACGGCATCCCCCGGGAGGTTCTTATTGGGCATGATGCGATAGGTCTCAAGGGCCTCGGACTCTACTTCCGCCAGCAGTCCCAGCTGTCGAGCAGCTTCTACGGCGACCATTCCCGCGGCCCGGCCGTCGCCGTCCTCGGTCTTCACGGCGATACCCAGGCCCGATTCGCCATCGCCGACGCAATAGACCCCGGCGGCACCGCTCTTGGAGACGAAGCGATCCCCGGGCAGATCATTGATGGCAGTGCAGAGGCGCCCGGTCCCCGCCACCAGCAGCGGGTGGGCCCGCATGGCTTCGCGCACGCGGCGCGACACCGCGCCCCGCGCCTCCGAAAGACCCGCTCCGGTGGCCAGGCGGGCGAAGGCGTAGGCCATGTTCATCACCGGGATCCCGTGGACCACCACGCCGCACCCATCGGGGGCCGTGGCGATCTCTCCCGACTCCATGCCGGCCATGTAAGCCACCATCTCCAGGATTCGGTCCTGCAGTGGGTGCCCCGGGTCTCGATACCCCTCGGGATCGAGGCCCAGTTGACTGCATACCGCCAGCATCCCGGCGTGTTTACCCGAGCAGTTACAGTGTACTTCCCACGGTTCTTCTCCCGATTCGTACAGGGCCCTGCGGGATTCGGTATGCAAGGGGGGATGGACCCCGCAGTCCAGCGAAGACGGATCGACCCCGGCCTTCTCCAGCATCCCGAGGACCGCCTCCACGTGCTCGGGCTGTCCACTGTGTGAGCCGCACGCCACCGCCAATTCCGCGGGGGTCAATCCGAAGGCATCCACCGCCCCGCTCTCCACCAGCAGCATGGCCTGCAGTGGCTTGGCGGCGGACCTCATGAAGGTAACCAGTTCGGGATCCCCCGCGTACGCGCGCAGTGCACCGGAGGTATCCACCACGGCCACCGAGCCCCGGTGCACGCACTCCACCAGATCCCCACGGGTAACCTCCACGAGTATTTCGGATCGTTCGTTCAACGATCATCGCTCCTCTCGAGAATTCTTCGAACCGTCTTTACGACGTCCGCCGCGGGGAACCCGGGAACCCGGTTCCCGTCCCGGCCCAGGACCTCGTCGGCCACGAAGAGGCTGTTCAACACGGCTTCCTCGGTGGATTCCACCGCACCGCGGAACAGGTTGTTGATTCCCGGGTGACCATCGATGAAGACGCGCCGGTACGCCCCGTACCCGCCGGGGCTTTGCGGAACGCGGTTGACGGTGGAAAATGCCAGGATAAAATCTCCGCTACCATTGCTCGCTATGGACCCCGTTCGGCCCAAGCCAAGGGCGCCGCGGTGTGCGAGGCGACCCAGCTGCCGTGCATCCAGGGGCGCATCGGTGGCCAAGATGACCACGACCGATCCGCCCGGATCCGGGATCTCCGCCTCCGGTGCCGGCAAGATGCTCCCCACCGGAACGCCCCCGGCCCGGAAATCCTCCCACGTCCCGAAGTTGGTCAATACCAGGGCGCCCACGGTATAGAAATCTTCGTCCTCCCAGAACTCCTCGTCGCCGGCACCCCGGGGGACGGAAACCCGACGCGAAGCGGTCCCGATGCCACCCTTGTGACCGAAGCAGCGCATCCCGGTTCCGGCACCTATCACACCCTCGGCGACGGCACCCGGGCGGGCCCCCTCCAGGGCCCGCAACACCTCCGCGGATCCCACGTGGCGCCCGCGCATGTCGTTGAGGTGTCCATCATTGCACTCCAGCACCACGGGATTGATCGAACCCATGTCGCGACCGGCCTCGGGATTCCTCGCCAACACGTAATCCAGCAACCCGTCGGCCACCCGGGGGACATTCAAGGTATTGGTGAGGAGGATGGGAGTCTCCAATTCCCCCAGTTCTCGGACCTGGATCAAGCCCATGGCCTTGCCGAACCCGTTGAGCACGTGGACGCCCGCCGGCAGTTTGGCGCGAAAGGGGTTACCGGGGGCGGGAATGATGGCGGTACAA
>PWSR01000039.1 GCA_003563985.1 Clostridia bacterium
GCCTGCGCGCCGAGTTCCTCCACCGCCCAGGCGGCCGCGACGGCGGAACCTACGCTGTCCCCGTCGGGTGCCGTGTGCAGGGGCACCAGGACCCGACGGGATTCCCGGACCACCCGGGTAAGGACCCCGGCGGGGCACTTCATGGACAGTCCTCTTCTGCGTCCGGGATGTCCTCTTGGCAGTGGATCCGCCGCAGCAGCTCCTCGATTCGCTCGGCGTGCTCCGGCGTCTCATCCAACTGGAAGGAAATCTCGGGGATGTATTTCAGGCGCGTACGCTCCCCCAGCTCGCTGCGGATATGCCCGGTGGCATTCCGCAGGCCCTCCATGGCGGATCTCGTCTCCACTTCGTCGCCCAATACTCTCACGTAGATCTTGGCGTAGCCTAGGTCCGCCGACAGGTCCACTGCGACCACGCAGGCGATTCCCACCCGCGGGTCTTTCAGCTCCATGGCGACGATGCGTCCGACGACGCGCTTGATCTCCTCAGATAACCTGCGTATCATTGCCGGTCCGGCCACTGGTATCACCAGCCCAACCCGTTGAATTGCTCAGTCTCTCGGTACTTCTTCCATGGTATAGGCTTCGATCTCATCACCTACGTGAACGTCGTTGTAGTCTTCGATACCCAGGCCGCACTCGAAGCCGCTGGCCACTTCGCGGACATCGTCCTTGAATCGCCTCAAGGATGCGATGCGACCCTCGTGAACCACGCGACCTTCGCGCAGCAGGCGAATCCGGGCATTGCGTCGGATGACGCCGTCGGTCACGTACAGGCCGGCCACGGTCCCGGCACGGGGGACGCGGAACGTTTCCCGGACCTCGGCCCGTCCCAGAACGACCTCGCGGATCTCGGGATCCAAGAGGCCCTTGGCGGCCTTCTCCACGTCATCCAGCATCTCGTAGATGACCCGATACGTCCGAATGTCGACCCCGATCTTCTCGGCGGAGCGCTGCGCACCCCCGCTGGGTCGAACGTTGAAGCCCAGCACCACCGCATCGGAGGCGGAGGCGAGCATGACATCCGATTCATTGATGGCACCCACGCCACCGTGGATCACACTTACGTTGACCTCATCACGGCTCAGATTGTTGAGGGCCGACGTCGCGGCATCCAGGGATCCGTGAACGTCGGCCTTGAGGATCAATCGCAGCTCCCGGTACTCGTCCTCGGTGCGATAGAAGTCTTCCAGGGACTTGGGCGTCGCCTGGAGCTCCGTCTGCCGTTCCAGGGACTGCAGTTCCGAGGCCAGATTCTTGGCTTCGGAATCGCTCTCCACGGCGACGAAGAAGTCGCCCGCGTCGGGAACGGCCCCGAGCCCCAGGACCTCGACTGCAGTGGAGGGGCCCGCCTCGTCGACGGCCTCGCCCCGATCGTCGAACATGGCCCGCACCCGTCCGGCGTCTACCCCCGCGACAAAGGGATCTCCCCTGCGCAGGGTTCCACCCTGGATCAGGATGGTCGCCACGGGACCGCGACCCTTATCGACCTTCGACTCGATGACCAAACCATGGGCGCGCTTTTGCGGGTCGGCCTGCAATTCCTCGATCTCCGCCACCAGGTTGATCATCTCCAGGAGATCTTCCAGGTTCTGGTTGTCCAGGGCGGAGATATCGACGAAAACGGTATCACCGCCCCAATCCTCGGGGATCAGATCGTGGGCCATAAGTTCCTGGCGGATGCGTTCCGGTTGTGCACCGGGGAGGTCGATCTTGTTGACCGCCACGATGATGGGCACTCCGGCCGCCCGCGCGTGATCGATGGCTTCCTTCGTCTGGGGCATTACCCCATCATCCGCCGCAACCACCAGAACGACGATGTCCGTCGCTCGCGCTCCGCGGGCTCGCATGGTGGTGAAAGCTTCGTGGCCGGGAGTATCCAGGAAGACGATCTTCTTGCCCTCAAACTGAATGCTGGAGGCGCCGATGTGTTGCGTAATGCCACCGGCCTCCTGCTCCGTCACCTGCGTCTTCCGGACGGTATCCAACAACGTAGTCTTGCCATGGTCTACGTGCCCCATAACGGTCACGACAGGCGCCCGTGGAACCATCGATTCCGGATCGTCCCGCTCGATCTTCTCTCCGAGTACGCGCCGGTGGGGATGACGCTCGTCCTCGGCGTCCTCGGCGGACTGCACTTCGAAATCCGCCCCCAGTTCCCGGGCGATCAGGGCCTGGCTTTCCAGGTCCAGTTCCTGGTTAATGTTGGCCATTATGCCCATACCGACCAGGTGCTGCATGAGTTCCAGGACGCTGACCCCCAGTTTTTCCGCCAATTGGGCGACGCTGAGGGGACCGGTGAGGAGAACCGTTTCTACACCGGCCTTGAACGGCCGACCCCGGCGGCGATCCCGGCGGGTGCGGGTGCGGCGTTCCGCCGCGATCTCTACCCCGGTGGGCTTTCCCTTCTTGCGGATGGGATCTACCCCGGGAGCGTCCTCGTCGTCGGACTCGTCGTCTTCGGTGGTGTCGGTATCCTCTTCGGCGGGTTCGACGATCTCCGCCGTCTCGGTCTCGTCGTCGGTCGAGTCCGCCGTCACCTCGGCGGCGTCCTCGCCCTCCGGCGTTCCATCCTTCACCAGTTTGCGGATTCTCTCGGCCACCTGATGGTTGATCGTGGACATGTGGTTGCTGACATCGAGCCCCAGCTCATCCTGCAACAGAGCCAGAACCTCTTTGCTCTTGATATCCAATTCGCGAGCCAGTTCATAGACCCTAATACTACGCGCCAAGATCCCTCACCTCCGGACTTCCCCAGCTTTATCATCTATAAGATCATTGAGGCTCTTCTTCAGATTATCTCGCGATTCTTCGGATAATTCGTCCATCCTCAGGGCCCGGGCCAGCTTGCCCCCGGAGAGGCCCCGCGCCACGCACGATGGTTGGACACATACGTAACATCCCCGACCGGGCACCTTCCCCCGGGTGTCGATCTCCAATTCTCCCTCGGGGGTTCGGACGATCCGGATCATGCTCGCCTTCTCCCTGCGCTCTGCACAGCCGATGCAGCGCCTGAGGGGTTTACTTCGTTGGGCCAAGATCATCCTCCCCTTTCCTATAAATCGTTACCGGGTTGGGCCAGAAGAGTCATCCTTCTTCTCTTCCACCTCTTCGGCTTCCTCTTCGGAGGCCTGCCCGTCGGCGGCGGTCCCATCGGCATCCTCTGCCACCCCTTCGTCCCCGTCGGACTCATCGATCTCTTCGGGTTCATCGGAGTCGACCGCGGGGGGCTCGGATGCATCCGTATCATCTACTTCTTGCGGCGATCCGTCCTCGTCGTCGGACTCGGCTCTTCGGTTGAGGCTTTCCGCGAAAATACCGCGGGACTCCCCCTCTTCTTCCTGTTCGCGGCGAGCGTCCCCGGAGAGACGGTCGATGAGGGCGCTCGGGCGATCCTCTTCCTCGGCATCGCGCCGCAAGAAGAACTCGGGCACCCGCACGTCACCGGTTCCCGTCCGAACGCCTTCCTCTTCATCCCCGCGCTCCCGGGCCTCGGTCAGGCTCTCGATGTCGATCTTCCAGCCCGTGAGCCGCGCCGCCAGGCGGGCGTTCTGCCCCGCTTTTCCGATGGCGAGGGAGAGTTGATCGTCGGGTACCACGACCCGCGCCACCCGGGTATCGGGGTTCAGATGTACCCGGGCAACCTTGGCGGGGCTCAGGGAGTTCGCTACGTACTCTTCCTCCTGGGGCGACCACCGGACGATATCGACCTTCTCGCCCCGGATCTCGCGCACCACGTTCTGGATGCGGATACCCCGTTGGCCGACGCAGGCGCCCACGGGATCGATATTGGGATCGGTGGAGCGCACGGCCACCTTGGAGCGCGCCCCGGCCTCCCGAACGATATCAACGATCTCGACGTCCCCTTCGTGCACCTCGGGAACCTCGAGTTCCATGAGTCGTTTCACCAACTGCGGATGGGAGCGCGACAGCACGATCTGGGGACCCTTCGTAGTCTTGCTGACTTCCGCGATATACAGCTTGATCCGGTCCCCTTCGCGAACTCGTTCCCCGGGGATCTGTTCCGAGGGTTCGAGCATCGCCTCCGTTGTACCCAGATCGATAAAGATGCTGCCGTGGTGCACGCGCTGCACCAGCCCGGTGATCATGTCGCCTTCCTTCTCGATGAAATTATCGTATACCCGCTCCCGCTCGGCCTCCCGGACCCGCTGGGTGATCACCTGTTTCGCCGTTTGGGCCGCGATGCGGGCAAAGCGTTCCGGGGCGACCTTGTATTCCACCCGATCCCCTACTTCGTAGGAGGAGTCGATCTCCCGGGCTTCCTCGAGGGATATCTGTACGTCTTCGTCCTCGACTTCCTCGACGACTTCCCTAAACGAGCTGATCTTGATGCCGCCGGAGTCCCGGTCGAGACGAACCTCCACGTCCTGGTTGGACCCGTAGTTCCTCCGATAGGCGGATTTTACCGCCGACTCGATGGCCTCCAACAGGGTCTCCCTGTCGACTCCGTATTGCTTGTTCAGCTCGTCCAGAGCACTCATAAACTCAAAACTCATTGCGTGCCCCTTCCCACGCCGGCTCGCACCGGGAACCGGAGAATCGAATGCGTACCGCCAACTCCATGGTGATCACGGCTCGAAGACCAGCTTCGTCCGGGCCACCTTATCGCGCGGTATGCGTCTCGTTCCATCCTCTTCGTCCAATACAAGATCCTCACCATCCAGCCCTCCCAACGTGCCGAGAAACTCCTTGCGACCGTCGATGGGTGCGTAGGTGCGGACCTGGACCTTCCTTCCACGAAATGCCTCGAACTCCCGGGGATTCTTCAGGACGCGTTCCAGGCCCGGGGAAGCGACCTCCAGGTAGAACCCCTCGGGGAGAAAACTCTCCTCGTAATCCAACCTGGCCCCCAGCGCTCGACTGAAGTCCTGGCAATCACCCACGGTGGGACCTTCCCCACCGGGATGAAACAATGTGATGAGAATGCGGGGCCGACCCTTGCCGGTGATCTCGATGTCCAGGACCTCGAATCCGTCGGCAGAAGCGATGGGCTCCGCCATATCGAACAATTCCTCGATCAGCTGCTTCTTACTTTTCAAGCCGATCCCCTCTCCCGAAAATCTTCCCGGGGGCCGACACGGCCCGTTAACACGGAAAAGAGTGGGTGGGCACCCACTCTCGCGGCGACAATCCCAGGATTTCGCACGACGCTACTGCGAAGAGTATAGCATAGCATACGCCCGCTTACAACATAACGGCACGGCCTCACCGACTCCCACCGATGCCCGATTACAGGGTCCTTTTCCGGCCAGTCCCTCGGGGGGATCCCGAGGGCGTAAGGCCTCCGCCCTCGGCCGCCGAAATACACCGTCGAGGAGGGGATCTACGTGACCGGAAAACGGGTGCAAATCGTGGCATACGACCGGGATTGGCCAGTGCACTTCGAACGTCTTCGCGGGATCTACGCCCGGGCCCTGGGTTCGCCCGCGATTCGCATCGAACACATCGGAAGCACTTCAGTTCCGGGATTGGCGGCCAAACCGATACTCGACATCGATATCGTCATCGAAAACCACGAGTGCTTCGACGCGGTTCGCGACGCGCTGGTGCGGCTCGGATACACCTACGAAGGAGAGCTGGGGATCCCGGACCGTCACGCCTTCTACCACCGTGCGGATTCCCCCCACGCCATCGAAACCATGGAACACCACCTGTACGTCTGTCCCCGGCACGCCACGGCCCTGGACGATCACCTGGTCTTTCGAGATTACCTCCGGGCACATCCCGAGACCCGATCCGCCTACGCCCTCCTCAAGCGTCGGCTGGCCGGGGAATTCCCCGACGACGTACAAGCCTACTGCGAAGCCAAGACGGAATTCATCGTCGCGACCCTCCGGGCGGCTCGAGGGGAAACAGCAAGCGCGGGGCGAGGGCCGGAGGGCGGGACCACGGACGTCAGTCGACCCGCCAGGACTTGACCAAAGCCACCTCTTCCCCGTACTCCTCCTCTTCGTCCACCGGAACCTCCAGGACGAAGGGAAGATGGCGAAGCGCCGGATGATTGACGATCCGGGTCAATCCTTGGCGACCGATATTGCCGCGGCCCATCCGCGCGTGTCGATCCCGGCGACCGCCGCGCAAACCCTTGCTGTCGTTGAGGTGAACTACGCAAACTCGATCGAGCCCCAGGACCTCCTGGATCTCCCCCAGGTAGGACTCGAGTCCCTTTTCGTCGCCCAGCGCGTATCCCCGGGCAAAGCTGTGGCAGGTGTCCAGGCACAATCCCACGTAGGGCGACCCATCGATTCCTTCGAGGATCGTCGCCAACTCGCCGGGGGTGCTCCCGATCTCGCTTCCGGAGCCGGCCATCATCTCCAGGAGAATGCGAACCCCTCCCTCCAGGGCAGGGCGGGCCTCATCGATGATCCCTCGCAATCCCTCTACGATCCGCTCCGTACCGCGCGGAATACCGTCTCCGACGTGACTGCCCGGGTGCAGGACTAAATAGGGAATCTCCAGGAGGTGACACCTCTGTACATCCTCCCGGATCGCGCGCCGCGCGAAGGCCACCACCTCGGGTCGACTGGACGCCAGGTTCACCGTGTACGGCGTGTGCATCACCACCACCCGTATTCCCAGTTCCTCCCGGGCCCGGATGAAGGCCTCCGCCTCGCGGGGATCGATGCTTCGTTGCCGACCACCCCGCGGATTTCTCGTGAAATGTTGTGCACAGTTCATCCCCAGTCGGGCGGCCTTTCCGGCGGCTTTCGGGAAACTCCCCGCCGAGGATATGTGGGCTCCGATCAGCAATCAACTCTCCCCCCGTCTTCATCTACCATACCGCTCCGGACAACACTCCTGAAGTCCTCGGCGCAGGGATTCGATCGATCGGAACGAATAGCCCGTCTAGGGAGGTGTCCGCGTGGCGCTGCCGAACGACCACCAGCTCCGCACCTATCGCGAGGAGGCGCGGAATTTGATGCCGCGTTACCGTCACATGCTCGCCGACCTCGTGGCCCATCGGAGCCTGCCCGATGACCCCGATGGTTTGATGGCCTGTGCCCAGTCGCTGCGGGACATCATGGGATCGGCGGGAATCGATGCCACCATCTTTCCCTCGGGGGAGGCCCCGATCGTCCTCGGCCGGTACCGGCCGGCACCGGCGGACCAGGATCGCCCCGGACTCCTGGTCTATGGACACTACGACGTACAGCCGGCGGGCGACGCCGCGTCGTGGTCCCATCCCCCCTTCGAACTCACCGAGAAGTCGGGACGCCTCTACGGGCGGGGCACCGCCGACGATAAGGGGCAAATCCTGTGTCACATCGCGGCCCTGGAACTCCTGAGGGCGCGTGGACAAGAGCCCTCGGCGGACCTGGTCTTCCTCTTCGAGGGGGGCGGGGAGGTTGGCAGCCCGGGGCTGGCCGAATTTGCCGCATCCCATCGCGAACTCCTCTCCGCAGCCGTCGCCTTCAGTGCCGACGGTCCGAGGCGGGGCCTCGTCCCCAACCTGTACCTGGGAACCCGCGGGCTCCTCAGTCTCGAGCTGGAGATCACCACGGCCCGTGGAGATCGACACGCCGGCGATTACGCCGGAATGTGGGCCAACCCGGCACTGGAAATGGCCCGCCTCATCGACAATCTCGTGGGTGACCAGGGCGAATGCCTCGTGCCCGGTTTTCACCGGAACGTGCGAGATCCCCTGGCATCCGAACGGGCGCTAATGGAACGTCTTCCGCCTCCCCGGGACCTGGATACGGGACTGACCCCGGCGGATGCCTATCGCCGCCTCCTCTTCCACCCGGTCTGCAACGTATCCTCCATCGCCACCGGCGATCCGGAGCCGGGGGGGCGAAGCGCCGTTCCCGCCACGGCGCGGGCGCGGATTGAGCTGCGATTGGTACCGGATCAAGACCCGGTCCGCGTCCTCGGACTCGTAAACGAATTCCTCAAGGCCAAGGCCCCCGGGGTGGACGTCCGGGTGCTGGCCTCCGTTCCCCCTTCCCGGACGGATCCCGATCTCCCGGAGGTCAGGCGGATGACCGACATTCTCCGGATCACCTTCGACTCGAACCCGAGCATCTACCCGATGATGACGGGTATCGCCCCCGACCACGTCTTCACCCGGATCCTGGGCATACCGTCCCTGTGGGTACCCTACGCCGATCGGGACCGCGCCAGTCACGCCCCCGACGAAAACCTCCGCGTATCCTCGGCCATTTCGGGTATAGTAACATCGGCCGCCGTATTCACCGGCCTGCTCCACCAAATCCCTCCGATGGGGAAGGATGATCAGTGATGAACACACGGGTAATCGTGACCGATTCGCGACAGATCGGCCTGCTGGAGCACCTGCAGAAATCGGCCCCAGAAGTCGAAATCACCCCGGCGGATCAAGATCGGCTGCGCGAGGTAATCGCCGACGCCGACATCCTGCTGGGACGGGCATCGCGGGAAGACTTGATGGAAGCAAAGCGGCTCAAGTGGTTGCACGTGAACTCCGCAGGGGTGAACTACCTGCCACTGGACCTCATGGAAGAGATGGGGATCCAGCTGACCAACGGACGGGGGTTACACGGAGACACCATCGGCGACCACGTCATGGCCTTCGTACTGGCCCACAGCCGCGACCTGTTCACCTTTGACGAGTACAAGCGACGTGGCCTCTGGAAGCGGCAGGGAAGCGTCCGGGAGTTGGCGGGACTGACCATGGGTATCATCGGGGCCGGCGCCATCGGTAAGAAGGTAGCGACCCGCGCCCGCGCCTTCGATATGAAGGTACTCGGGACCAATCGATCCGGAGAACCCGTGGAGGAGTTGGATGAAACGCACTCCTTCGCAGATATGGACCGGGTACTCGCCGTATCGGACTACCTGGTGGTGGCCTGTCCGCTCACCGAAGAAACCGGTGGGCTCATCGGGGCGAGGGAGCTGGCGCAATTGCCGCCGGGAGCCTTCGTGATTAATATCGCCCGGGGCGAAATCATCGATGAAGGTGCGCTGGTCGACGCCTTGAAGAGTGGAAACCTGGGGGGTGCCGGGCTCGACGTGTTCACCGAGGAACCCCTACCCGAGGATTCACCCTTGTGGACAACCCCCGGGGTGATGATTACACCGCACGT
Organism: Clostridia bacterium; assembly: GCA_003563985.1. Classification (GTDB taxonomy): domain Bacteria; phylum Bacillota; class Sulfobacillia; order SLMV01; family SLMV01; genus CSSED11-154. The sequence goes on from PWSR01000039.1 coordinate 9,083, forward strand.
CGCCGGTCGCCAGAGTCGAGCCGCGGAGCGCGGCGCGGAGCGCTTTCTTCACAACCTGGATCGGTATATTCGGGGACTGCCCCTGGACTTCCGGGTGGATTACCGAAAGGGGTACTAATCGGAAGTTGTAGTCATGTGATCGCCAGAGATCCTTGTTTGGCTGGGGAATTTCATTGATTGGTCGTCAGCGTTTCTGTAACTCCCGGGGCACCATGGACTGTACGCCCAGATGATCCAGGTAGAGCCGTTGCTCCTCATCGGGTTCGGTGACCAGGTCGAAGGTGACCCCCTCGACGTCAACGGTGTTGAGTTGTATCCCCTCCAGTCGATACAGGACGTGACGAAAACTCTGATAGCGCTCAGGATCCTTGTCCCGTAGGGGCTCGAGGGCCTGCTCCATATGCCAGGTGACGTAGTAGGCCAACATGCATAAGAGGGCATGGGCCCGCACCCGATCCGCCAATCGGTGGTAGATGGGGCGGATCTCCAGCACCATAGTTTTCATGGTCCGAAAGGCCCGCTCCACGTATTTCAAGGATTTGTAGCTGGCCACCACTTCTTCGGAGGATAACCGGGCGGGATCCACGTTGGTCTCCACCACGTAGATGCCATCCAGCATCGCCTCTTTGGTCACCGCCTCCTGGTCCACCACGAAACGGAAGAACCCCGGACCGATCTCAATGGCGAAATGCTTGGCCACCTTGTAGCGGTTGATCACCTCGCCCACCGCCAGGGCGATCTTCTTCTCCTCC
>PWSR01000078.1 GCA_003563985.1 Clostridia bacterium
CTGCCCCGCCCGGATGGCCGCGGTGTATCCCCCCGGGCCGGCGCCAAGGATCGCCAGGTCGTACGTCTCCTCGGTTCCCTCGGTGTCCCTTCGCTCGTTCATACAAGACCTCCCCTTATCGGATGGCGCGGTTCCACTTCTCCGTCGCGTACTTTTCGGCGGCGAGCCGTTCGGCGTTCTCCAGCTCGCCGGCGGTATACGGCGTCTCCTCAAAATCCATTCCCAGGTGTTCGGCGAAGCCCCGGTACAGGGTCTCCGCCAGTTCTTCGAATTCGATCTCCCGGCCCAGGAGTTCCCCCACGGACGCGGCCTTACGCTCCAGGACCCGCAGCACGGCATCCCGCTTCTCCCCCAGGTTGAGGCAATCCACCACGGCCTCGCGGTCCAGGGCCAGGGGGATGGAACCGTGCTGGAGGATGACCCCCCGGGCGCGTCCCTGGGCGCTGCCGACGACCTTCTTGCCCGCCACCGTCACCTCCGAGGGAGTGGTGGAATCGAAGCAGGCGGCGGAGAGCCGGGCCAGGGACTTGCGGGTGGGCGGCGGGGCATCGGACAGCTCCGCCTCCAGCCCCAGGCGTCGCAGGCCCGCCATCAATCCCCGGCTGATGACGCGGTAGGTGTCCATCACCGAGCCCGGCAGCATCTCCTCGGAGATGACCACGCCGTAGGTCAGCTCGCAGTGGTGCAGCACCGCCCGACCCCCGGTGATGCGGCGGACCCACTCGAACCCCCGGTCCCGGCAGGCCGCCTCGTTCACCTCGCGGCCGAAGGACTGGAAATAGCCGATGGATATGGCCCCGGGATTCCAACGGTACAGGCGCAGGACCGGCGGCGAGTCCCCGGCGGCGTGGGCGTCCAGCAGGGCCTCGTCCCGGGCCATGTTCTGTGCTGCGGGCAGGGGTTCGTCGCGGATCAGGCGCCACGTCGTACCGTCGTATTCAGCCACGGGAGGACACCTCCCCCGCGACGAGGTCCGCCGCACCGGGCAGTTCCAGGGCCCGCAAGGCGGCGTCGATTGCCCCGTTCCCGGGGGGACGGGGGTAATTGTAGGGGATCTCGCCGGGGCGCTCGTTGTAGTAGGGCCGATTGCAGTCGGGACAGCCCGAGGTCCGGATGGCCCGGGCCAGGTCATCCCGGGAGAACCGGGTCCCCACCGCGACGATCCGTCCCCCGCGGAAGGAGAAGTCCCCGGGGACGGCCCGTCCCTCCGACATCAGGTATCGCGCCAGCTGCAGGCGCCGATAGCCGGATAGGTCCGGCGGCGGGTGATCCACCAGGGGCGTACCGCGCACCGGCGTAAAGGCGAACAGGCCGACGGTGACCCCGGCGGCCAGGGCCCGGTGGACGGCATCCACCATTTCCTCCTCGGTCTCCCCGAGGCCGGCGATGAAGTGGGTCGAGATCCGGCCGGGGTGGGCGCGGGCCAGGGTCTCCAGGAGCTCCCTGCGCCCCGCGAAGGCCCCCGGGCGGTCCAACTTGTGCCGGCGGAACAGCGCCGGGGGGGCGGCATCCATGGCCAGCCCCAGGCGGTCGCAGCCGGCATCGAACAGGGCCTCGGCGGATTCGGGGTCGAAGAGGGCGGCGTTGACGGAGACGGGCAGCCGGCCGCCCCGGGCCCGGTAGCGCCCCAGGAAGGCCCTCGCGCTCTCCAGACCCGCCGGACCACCCAGGACCTGAAGGCAGAGCCTGCGGGGCGCAGCGTCGCCCTCGGCGCCCTCCAGGGCATCCAGCAGGACCCCCTCGGGATACTCCGGCCAGGTCACCCGGGACAGGAGATCGTGGGAGGCGCGGCTGCTCGTCCCCTGGGGACAAAAGGAACAGGCAAAGGCGCACTCGCCCTCCCCGATCATCACGTAGGCGGTACGTACCTCGGCCCCGCGTCGTATGTCCAGTAGTCCCAGGGCAGCGGCGCTCCCCGAGGACACGCGCAATCTCATGTTTCGGCTCCTCTCCCCTCGCCACCGAGGGCGAAGGCACAACACTCTTCGAAGGAGTCGGCCCCGTTGCCGACGGCCCGGACCACCGGGTGCGTGGGCTGGACGATGACGTCGAACCCGAGGCCGGCGGCCACCAGGTCCAGGGCCGCCCGGTAGCTTCCCGGGGGTCGCATGCATCCCAGGGCCAGCTCCGCCGCCGGCAACCGGCGTCGGGCCCGGGCGAAGATCTCGAACACGTCCCCCAGGGGCGGGGGCGACAACCCCGCGAAGGCGGTTCCCGGCGCGGGCCAGAGGACCAGCAGCACCAGGGATGGGGCCTCCTCTGCGGCCAGGATGTCCAGGGCCCGGCCCTCCCCGCGGATGCGGCCGCCGTCCAGTCCCACCACCACGTGGGGCACCACGGGGGCCGCGGCCCGCAGGCGCCGGTAGGTGGCGAGGTAATCTTCCACCCGGGCGTCGATGCCCAGGACCCGGGCGATGGTTTCGTCGCTTCCCACGAAGTCGAAGGAGATGCGGTCGACGTAGCGGGCTGCCCGGCGAATCGCCCCGGGATCGGCCAGTCCCGCGTGCCAGTTGATGCGTCCCACCCGGGCCAGTTCCTCCAGGACCCCGTCGGGGGGCAGGGGAACCCGGCCCGCGGCGTCGCAGCCCCCGCTCAAGAGCCAGCTGGCCGGGGGCAGGTCACCGTCAGGGGGCGCCAGGGCCGCCTCGACGGTGGACATGTGTTGCAAGAATTTTCCCCCGCAGTGGTCGCAGTCCAGGGCGCAGTCGGTTCCCGTGCTGGAGACCGGCCGCGTTCGCCCCGGCCGCACGAAGCGCGGCGGCGATGCAGCGGCCCGACCCAGCGGGCCGAGCAGGAACGCGTCGCGCCGGGCGGCCACGTCCCGGGCCCCAGGGACCGGGAGTTCCGCCAGGGCGGCGAGGATGCGGTCGAGGAGCGGGGATCCCGCTCCTCGACCCGTGACTACGGTGCGCCCCCGGCTACTCGCCGGCGGCATCCGCGTCGCCCCGCGGCGCCCAGCAGACCACCGGAGCGCGGGCCGCCGCGCTCTCATCGAGGCGCCGAACGGGGGTGTACAGGGGCGCCTCGTGCAGGCTCTCGGGATCCTCCTCGGCATCGGTGGCGATCTGGATCATGGCGTCGATGAACTCGTCCAGGGTTTCCCGGCTCTCGGTCTCCGTGGGCTCGATCATCAGGGCCTCCTCCACGATCAACGGGAAGTAGACCGTGGGCGGGTGGATGCCGTAATCCAGCAGCGCCTTGGCGATATCGAAGGTGGTCACGCCGTGCTCGCGCTTCTGCTTGCGCCCGGACAACACGAACTCGTGCATGCACGTCCGGTCGAAGGGCAGGTCGTAGTAGGCCTTCAGCGCGTTCATCAGGTAGTTGGCGTTCAGCACGGCGTCGGCACTGACGGCCTTGAGCCCGTCGGCACCGTGGGAGCGGATGTAGGCGTACGCCTTGAGTACCACCCCGAAGTTGCCGGTGAAGGCCCGGACCTGGCCGATGCTCTTGGACAGGTCGTAGTTCAGGAAGTAGCCGTCCTCGCCGCGATCCACCAGGGGTGCGGGCAGGAAGGGCACCAAGTGCGGCACCACCGCGATGGGGCCCGAACCGGGGCCGCCGCCGCCGTGGGGCGTGCCGAAGGTCTTGTGCAGGTTGAAGTGCACGATGTCGAAGCCCATGTCCCCGGGGCGAGAATAGCCCAGGATGGCGTTGGCGTTGGCCCCGTCGTAGTACAGGAGCCCGCCCACGCCGTGGATGATCTCCGCGATCTCCAGGATGTTCTGGTCGAACACGCCCAGGGTGTTGGGGTTGGTCAGCATCAGGCCGGCGACGTTCTCGTCGACGATGGCCCGCAGGGCCTCGACGTCCACGGAACCGCGCTCGTCGGAGGGAACCTCCACCGTGCGGTACCCGGCCATGGCGGCCGTGGCGGGATTGGTGCCGTGGGCGGAGTCGGGGATGATGATGACGTCCCGGTCCTCGCCCCGGTCCTCGTGATAGGCGCGGATCAGCATGATCCCCGCCAGCTCGCCGTGGGCTCCGGCGGCCGGTTGCAGCGTCGCCCGCTCCATGCCGGCGATCTCGCACAGGTATTCCTCGGTCTCGTGCAGCAGCTGCAACGCACCCTGGACCGTCGCGTCGGGCTGGTAGGGGTGCAGGTTGGCGAAACCGGGAAGGCGGGCCACGTTTTCGTTTACCTTGGGATTGTACTTCATGGTGCAGGATCCCAGGGGGTAGAAGCCGGTATCCACGCCGTGGTTCATCTGGGAGAGCTTGACGAAGTGACGCACCACGTCGACTTCCGCCACGCCCAGGATGCCCGGACCCTCGTCCCGCAGGGCTTCCGCGGGGATCAGGGCGTCCAGGGGCTCTTCGGGGACGTCCAGGGGTCCCAGCCGGACTCCGCGGCGTCCCGGGGAGCTCAGCTCGAAGATCAGGGGCTCTTTTACGGTCAACTGCATGCCCTCGCGTTCCTCGCTCATGCCGATCCCTCCAGGGCCGCCACCAGGCGGTCGATCTCGTCCTTGGTTCGCTTCTCCGTCACCGCGACCAGGAGGCAATCCTCCATGTCCTTCGAGAACCGGCCGAGGTCCACGCCGGCCAGGATGCCCTCGTCCAGGACCTGCGCGACGATCTCCCCGGCGGGCCGCGGACAGCGCACGACGAATTCCTTGAAGAAGGGACGGTCGAAACACAACTCGTAGCCGTCCAACTCGGCGATGGCGCGGGCCGCGTAGTGGGCCTTCTGGGTGGAGTGTTCCGCCACCTCGCGCAGGCCCTCCTCGCCCATCAGGCTGAGGTATACCGTGGCGGCCAGGGCGTTTAGCGCCTGGTTGGAGCAGATGTTCGATGTGGCCCGTTCGCGGCGTATGTGCTGCTCCCGGGTCTGCAGGGTCATGACGTACCCGCGGGTGCCCTCCACGTCGGTGGTCTGGCCGATGATGCGGCCGGGCATGGCGCGGATGTTCTTCTGCGTCGAGGCGAAAAAGCCCAGGTAAGGCCCGCCGTAGCTCATCGGGTTGCCCAGGGGCTGTCCCTCGCCCACGACGATGTCCGCCCCGTAATCCGCGGGGGGTTTCAGCAGGGCCAGGGAGATGGGATCGCAGGCGACCACCAGCTGGGCCTTGCCCATGTCCTCCGAGAGGTCCCTGAGCTCGTCCATGGCCTCCACCACGCCGAAGAAGTTGGGGTTTTGCACCAGGACCGCCACGACGTCGTCGTCCATGGCGTCCTTGAGGGCGGCCACGTCCGTGGCGCCGTCGACGGCGGGGATGGTGGTCATCTCCCAGCCCACGGTGTGGATGTACGTGTTCACCACGGTGCGGTACTCGGGGTGCACGGCCTCGGAGATGAGGACGCGTTCGCCCTTTCGCTTGACACGGCCGGCCATCAGGGCGGCCTCGGCCATGGCGGTCGAGCCATCGTACATGGAGGCGTTGGCCACGTCCATGCCGGTCAGCTGGGTGACGAGGGTCTGGAACTCGAAGATGGCCTGGAGGGTTCCCTGGCTCACCTCGGGCTGATACGGGGTGTAGGCGGTGTAGAATTCCCCGCGGGTGAGCATGTGATCCACCGCGGCGGGGAGGTAGTGGTCGTACACGCCGGCACCGAGGAAAGAGACGCAGGCATCGGTACAGAGGTTCTCGCCGGCCAGCGCCCGCATGTGGCGGACCAGTTCCATCTCCGAGAGGCCCGCGGGGAGGTCCAGGGACCGATCCAGGCGGACCTTCTCGGGAATGGGCGTGAAGAGGTCATCCACGGACTCGACGCCGATGGATTCCAGCATCAGCTTCCTGTCCGCATCGGTGTTGGGCAGATATCTCATCGGATCACCGGATCCCTTCGTATCATTCCAGCGTCGCCTGGTAGTCTTCCGCGTTCATCAGCGAATCCATCTCGGACTCGTCGGAGAAGCGGACCTTGACCAACCAGCCCTCGCCGTAGGGATCACTGTTTACCAGGTCGGGAGCGTCGAGGACGTCCTCGTTGGCCTCGACGATGGTGCCGCCCACCGGCATGTAGATATCGGAGACGGCCTTGACCGACTCGACGACGCCCATGGCGTCGCCCTGGCCGAAGTCCTCGTCGACCTCGGGGAGTTCCACGAAGACGATGTCTCCCAGTTCGTTTTGCGCGTAATCGGAGATTCCCACGGTTGCCACGTCACCCTCGACGCGAATCCACTCGTGATTCTCGGTGTACATAAGATCCTCTGGATACATTGAACTATCCCTCCCGCTTATAAAATGGAATTTTCGTAACCACAGCATTCAGCTTACGGTTCCGGACCCCGATCTGCAACCGGGTTCCCCACTTGATCCTGTCCGTCGGGACGAAGCCCAGCCCGATGTTCTTCTCCAGGGTGGGCGAGTACGATCCGCTGCTGACGTGCCCGACTTCGTTGTCCTCGGCGTCGTAGATGGGGTAGCCCGTCCTCGGGACCCCCCGGTCCTCCATCTCGAAGCCGACGAGGCGCTTGGCCAGGCCCGCTTCCTTGGCCTCGACCAGGGCATCGCGGCCGATGAAATCCCCGGCGTCGAGTTTGACGGCGAAGTTCAGCTTGGCCTCCAGGGGACTGATGTCGGGGCCGAGTTCCTGGCCGTAGAGGGGCAGGCAGGCCTCAAAGCGCAGGGTATCCCGCGCGCCCAGGCCGGTGGGCTTTAATCCCATGTCCTTGCCGGCCGCCATCAGGGTCTCCCAGACCGCGGGGGCGACGCCGGGGGCGCAATAGATCTCGAACCCGTCCTCACCGGTATATCCCGTGCGGGAAACCAGGGCCTTCTCACCACCGATGTCCACGCCGTCGCGGAAGCGGAAGAAGGGGATCTCCGCCGGATCGACGTCGGCGACGGTGGCGAGGATATCCTCGGCCCGCGGGCCCTGGAGCGCCATCTGGGCGGTATCCGGGGACTCGTCGGTGATCTCGACGTCGAAATCGTCGGCGTTGTCCACGATCCACTGGTAGTCCTTGGCGGCGTTGGCGGCGTTGACCACCATGAGGAACTCCTCGCCGGACACCCGGTAGACCAGGAGATCGTCCACGGTCCCACCGTCGGGGTAGCACATGGGACTGTAGATGATCTGGTTGTCCTCGATGCGGCTGAGATCGTTGGTGAGCAGGTAGTCGACGTAGGCCAGGGCGTCGGGGCCCACCACGCGCACTTCGCCCATGTGGGAGACGTCGAAGAGCCCGGCGGCGTTGCGAACGGCCTTATGTTCTTCGATGATCCCCTCGAACTGGACCGGCAGGGCCCAGCCCCCGAAGTCGATGATCTTGCCCCCGTATTTCCGGTGGGTTTCCAGTAGCGGCGTCTTCTTGAGATTCTCTAGATCCGCCATACCATCACCTCCACTTTATCTTACCACGCAACCCGGGTCCCCGACGCCGATCGGCGACACAAATATGGGGACAAAGGATCGCGCGCGGCAGTCCTCTGTCCCCTTTACCTGAGAGATTCCCCGGCACGCCGCCGGGTTGCTCCTTCGGTGCTCGCCTGGCGAGTCTCTCCAGAGATCCGTCGGGCTGCGGTCCTGGGCCTGAGAGTTTACCCCTTCGGCGCGCACGCGGTAGTGCGTCTCTCCCGCAACCGTCATTCGGTTGGCATATGCTGTGGGGTTCGCGTCCGGGCATCGTCTTCCGGGCCCGGGACGGCCCCTTTCCCATGATTCGCGGAGAGCCCGTGGATTCCTGCCGGCGACGAGCCCGGGATTCGCGCCATTCCGATCTTTCGGGAAGGTCTTCCCCGCGAATCCCCGGTCAGGATTTCGACGCCGGGATCGGACTATTCCCGCGGCCGCAGCGACGCGTCGGCCTCGGCCCGCAAGGTGAAGGCCCCGGCGTCCCCTCCGAGCCAGAGCCCCGGTCCCCGCGCGGACACTCGCACCACCACCGTGGGATATTCCAAAGGCGATCCGGTCAGTGGATGGTTCCCCGGGGCCCCCGGGGCGGCATTGATCACCCAAACCTCCAGTTCCTCGGGCTCGCGGTCCAGGAGGGATTGCAGGTTGGCGACGGCGTAATCCCGGGCGTTCGCCTCGGCCAGGTCCCGCACCAGCCGCACCTCCCCCTCCATCATGGCGTCCCAGTCCACGGACTGCACCGCCGCCAGGGCTGCCATGTCCGCGGCGGCCTGCAGGCGGCTCCGGGAGACCAGGATGTGCCCCAGGTTCACCACCAGGGACAGGCCCGCCAGCAGGACGGGAAGCCACAGTACGACCAGGAGCGCGGCGGCGCCCCGCTCCTCAGCGGTCCTCCAGGCGTTCACTGCGGGTCACCACCTCGGCGGCCAGGGGAATCTCGGAACTGATGATCGGCACCAGCAGCGGCGAGCGCACGCGGTAGCCGTAGTCGATGCGAACGCGCACCGGTCGCCCGTAGGCCACCCGGTGGGGCTGGACCTCGATATCGGATCGATGGGGATCCAGTCCCCCCAGGGAGAGGAGTTCCCCCACCGTTCCCTCCACCTCCGCGGACCACCCACCGTCCACCGAGGCCTGGCGGGCGCCGTCCCGGGCGGCACCGCCGATCACCAGCTGGGCGTCCAGGATCAGGCCGAGTTCCAGGCACATGATCAGCAGCAGCAGGAGAACGGTACTCACCAGGGCGAATTCCGCGGTCACCGCACCCCGCTGCCCCGCGACTTTCATCATCGTCACCCCCTCCATCGGGCCCGGGAGGGAACTGCGGAGCCCGCAGCCCGCTCCCGCCCGAATCCGACGTCTGCTCTACGGGGCCTGGATCTCGGTCACAATGTCCGCCAGTTGATCCGACAGCGCGTCCCGCAACCCGCCGAGGCTCGCGATGAGGCCGATGGCAACCAGGGCCAGGATGAGGGCGTATTCGGCGGTGGCCGCGCCCCGCCTGCGCCGGTTCATCTCGGCGGCGGTGACCGCCAGTCGTCGTTGTATGCGTCCGATCACGTCGTCTCCCCCTTTCCGGCCGGCTTTGCGATGGAATCAGCTGGTTATGAAGGTCAGGACGTTGGGCAATACGATGAGGACGAAGGCCGGCGGGAACAGGAAGAACACGGTGACCAGGGTGATCCGAAGACCGAGGGTCTTGAGGTGGGCCCCGACGCGCGCCCTCCGCTGGCGGAGCAGGTGCTCCCGCAGCTCCGCCAGGGCCGAGGCCAGGGGTAAACCCTCCCGCATGGAGTCCGCCAGCAGCCACGCCACTTCCCCGGCCGTCTCCCCCACGGCCTCCATCTCACCCACCAGGGCCTCCAGCAGGGAATCGCCCGTGCGGTAGCGGGAGAGGCAGGAGTTCAAGGCCGCGGCCAGTTGATCTCCGGCGGCGGGGCGCGTGCGCTCGATGGCCTCGGGCAGGTTGAGCCCGCAGGATGCGGCGACGTACAGCATGTCCATCCAGTCCACCACCTGGTCGTCGAAGGCGCGGCGCCGGCGCCGCGCCCGGGCCCCGTCCACCGGGGTGCGAAGCCGCCCGGTGCGGTGGGCCAACTCTTCCCGGAGGCGCTGCCAGCGCGTCCCGAGGGTCGCACCCCATCGCAGCAGCGACGCTGCGACCACCAATCCCAGCCCCGCAGAAATCGCCAGTTCGATCATCGGCCCATCGCCTCGGATCGGGCGAGCACGCGCCGGATGGCCAGTACGCCGACCATCCAGGAGGCCCCGGCGTACAGCAGGGCCAGTCGCCCCGCGTAGGAAGTCAACAGGGGCCCGATCACCGAGGCGCGCCCCCACAAACCGTAGGCGGCGGTTCCCAGGGGGATGGCCGCCACGATGAGGGCGGAATAGCGGGCCTCGGCGGTCTCCTCCCGCACCCGTCCGCGCAATTCGCGCCCCTCCCGCACCACCCGCTCCAGGGCCGCCAGGCCGTGGGCCAGGTCGCCCCCGGTCTCTCGGGCCAACTCCAGGGCCGCCACGAA
>PWSR01000190.1 GCA_003563985.1 Clostridia bacterium
ACGAGGGCGGCGGAAAAGGCGAAGGATTGAAAGACCCCGAGGGCGTAGGCGATCCAAAGAAGGATTCGGAGCAGCTTGAGGACGGTCACGGCAAACCGGAGAAGGCGGTGGTCCGTGATTCCCGCCAGGATCCGCTCCTCTGCATGCGTGGATAGGCGGGCGTGGACCGCCGCGATCATCCGACCGAGTACGTAGTGCGCCGCCAGGGTCCCCACACCCCAAGCGATGAGCGTCAATATGCCCAGCTCATACTCTCCCATGTTCCCTCCCAAGCGATATCTCGCGGGCCAGCGGCGATCGCCCTACGCCTGCAGGTCCAGCAGTCGTCCCGGGTTGATGCTGCTCACCTTCCGAATCTCTTCGTCCTGCAGGCCCATATCCATCAAGCATGCTATGAACTCCCGCATGCCCTCCACCGGCGTGGGCAAAGTATAGACCCCGAAGTCCGTTCCGATGATGAAGTGATCCGCCCCGATCCTTCGGATTTGCTCTGCTACCCCGGCTACCCCGGTGGATGTCAATCCACTGAGCCCTTCGTCCATGGCGGCATACTTCTCCTCGACGTAATAGTGCGTCTTGGGTATGGGTGTCGTATGCGTGTGCGCTGCCAGCAGTCGTTCCAGGTACGCGCCACCCTCTATGGCCGTCTCCATTTGCTCTTCGGTCATACCCTCCACCACGGCATTGCTCACCAGTACCTTGTCGATGCCGAAGTCACCGGCCAACTCCACCAACCGCAGGGCTTCCCCGGGGGAGACGTGTCCCGTTACAAGGTACAGGGACGGGTCGGCGGCGATACACTCCAGGATCTCCACCAGTTCCGGCGTGGGATCATCGAGGGGAATTCGGATAGCGCGCGACAATTCTTCTTCGGCGAACTCGGGGTAATGGTCCTTGAGGGTGATCCAGTTCCCATCCTGGTAGCGACCTTCCTTGGCCGCCTGAAAATACGTCGAGTGGGCCCCGAAACTGACGTAGCGCGCCCCGGAGCCGTAGTGCAGGGCCGTCTTGACGGCCCTTGGATTCATCCCGCCGTAGACGGTATTCAGGATGATACCCCCGAAGACCCCGATCTCGGGTACCACCTGGTTGACCATCCACGCGGTACCCGTGGACATGTTGAAGACGTCCATGATGACGAGGGCCCTCATGCCGGCTTCCCGGGCTTCCCGGGCACAACTTATGGGATCCGTACTGCGGGGGCTGCTGGCAATGTGGGGTCCGGGGTGCACGTGGATATCGATGGCTCCCCGGAGGAACGCTTCGCTCTTGGCGCGAGATCGGGAGGGGTACGCTGCGGATGGCAAGGAGGATCATCCTTTCGGGGGCCACGGAAGACCGGGTCGAAACACCGGGCCACAAGGGACGGTAGCGGCGCGCGAGAAGATACTCGAAACCGAAGGACGGAGGACGCCCGCCCCTCGATCCCGTGGGGCGGGCGCTCGGTCTCAGCGGTAGATGCTACTTACGACCAGGTGTTCGGACTCGATATCGGTCAGCGCACGGAATACCTCGCGAACGCGGGGCTCGGGCGCGCGATTGGCGATCTGCTGATATAACCGGATGGCACGGGATTCTCTCATATGTGCTTCCTTGAAGTTCTCGGCGTCGTCATCGCTGCAGGCGACTTCGGGCGCCTCGGGCTCCTCGATACCCATCATCTCGCAGAGCAATTCCGCGTGTTCGCCCTCCTGCTTCGAGAGTCTCTTGAAGAAGGACTGGCTGATCTGGTCCTCGGTCTTGGAGGCGGCGCACTTGTAGAAGGCCATGTTGTTCATCTCCAGGTCGAGGGACCTCTCGCAATCCTCCCGGGACTGGGCCGAGAGCTCGACCTCTCCGTAATCGATCCACTCCGAGGCCCGCTTAATGTGATCCCGATGGGCTCCACAGAAGGGACAACGATCCGGGGTTTCGCTACCCAGGTACGTCTCGCCGCAGATCTGACAACGCAATGCATTCATCATGCTCTATCATCCTCTCGGTTCTCGTTCTTCGCTCATTTTATGATATCTCTTACTATGTGCCAATCGTTACACCTTCGAGGAGGAATCATCGCCGCCAAAATAGAGGGATAACCCACCATCAATCTACCCCAATGTAGTCTTCGATAACCGGTGACGCGCTCCTTCATGGAGGAGGGGGGGCGGAAGAGGGGGATGGATCGGGGACGAATCGCTATTCCCAACAAGGGATGCCCACCCCGCGGGCAGAAATGAACTCCGTGTGGTGTGGGGCGAAACCGTCACATCAATGCACTAAAGGCCCCCGACGTCAATGGAAACATCCAGAGGAGACTGATCCCATTGAACAACGGCGAGTTCTTCCCCCAACCCGGGATAATCGCGGCGCGATGCGCCACCGACCTGTCCGATATCGACGACGATTCCGTGGCCCTTACGGTGACCTCCCCCCCTTACTGGAATGCCATCGACTACGATCGGCACGCCGATGACGCGGGGTCTTACTACCGGTCACGGGAATATGGCCTGGGATACCGGGGTTACGAAG
>PWSR01000028.1 GCA_003563985.1 Clostridia bacterium
AGGGGAGATTCCCTTGTTCCGAGAACCCGTACGACCCTTTGCCACCACCCGCCGACCCCCCGACCCCAGGCCCCTGGACCCCGATGCGACGGCTTTTGTGGTGGTGGACATGCAGTATTTCGACGCGCACCGGGACTGGGGGTACGGGCGCACCGCCCAACAGCTGGGCGTCGAGGACGCCATGGAAGACTATTTCGAGGCCATCGACGAGATCACCCCGCGGATTCGCGGCCTCCTGGACCGCGCCCGGGAGCGGGGTATGGAATGCATGCACCTGCGGGTTGCCGAGGTCGCCCCGGATTCCCGGGACGTAGGGTACAAGCAGCTGGTCCGCGGCCTGGTGGTGCCGCCCGGGGACAAGGAGGCGGAGTTACTGGCGCCGCTGACCCCGCTACCCGACGAGATCGTGGTGAGCAAGTCCTCCTCGGGCGTATTCCCCGCCACCAACTTCGATCGGCTGCTGCGGAACATGGGGATCGACACCCTGGTCTTCACCGGCACCGTGACCGGCGGCTGCGTCGAGAGCGCGGTCCACGATGCCACCGACCTGGGCTACCGGGTCCTGCTGGTGGACGACGCCTGTGCGGATACCACCCGGGCGGCCCACCGGCTGGCCCTGGCGCGGATGGAGGGTGGCCTGGTGGGCACCACCACCGTCGCCCGGCTGCACGCGGACCTCGAGTCCATGCCCCCGGGGGATCGAAGGGCCCGGAGCGGAACGGAACGGGTGAAACCCTACCTGCCGTACACCTCCGCCGGGCGGGCGGATTCGGCGAGCCCCACCGACCACATCTTTCCGCCGGCGTTGACGCTGCACCCCGATCCGGGGAGCACGGTCTTGTTGATCCAGGATTTCCAGGGCCTCTACTGCGATCCCGCCATGGGCCCGGGGGCCGAAATCGAAGCGGCCGCTGCCCAGGCCGAGGCCGCCTTCTACTACGACGAGGTGGACGCAGCCCTGGAGGCCGCACGCCGGCTCCTGGGGACGTGCCGCGAGGCGGGTATCCTCCCCATCCACGTGCGAACGGCGGGTCGCCTTCCCGGCGGCCGGGATCTCTGCCGGAAACTGCGGGATGTGGGGATACGCGTGGGACCCGGGGACCCCGAGACCGAGCCCATGGCCCCGGTGGCCCCCCGGCCCGGGGAGATCCTCCTGGACAAGCCCGGCGCGGGCGCCTTCAACGGCACGGGGTTGGACGAGATCCTGCGCAACCTGGGAGTCCGAAGGGTGATCCTGGCGGTCTGCTCCCCCGACGGTGCCGTCGAGGCGACCCTGCGCAGCGCCACGGATCGGGGGTACGAGGCCTTCCTGGTCGCCGACGCCTGCGCCGTGTCCCACCCCGCCCTGCGAACCCGGTTGGAGGGTATGGAGAGCGGCATCATCAACGTTCGCCGCGTCGAGGACCTGGCCGAGATGCTGCGCGGGTAGGTCGGCCCCACGCAGGAAGGCGGGGTCCCGTCGATGCCCGGGGCCCCGCCTTCGAGAATCATTCCATCCCTCGCCTACTCCAGGCGCTCACCGCACTCCGCGCAAAAACGCGTGCCCGAGGGACTCTCGGTGCCACAGCGCTCGCACTTGAGCAGGGATAGGTCCTGGCCGCAATTGCTGCAGAACTTGCCCTCGCCCGCGGGCTTTTGGCAGCGGGGGCAGACCGTCTGCTTGCTCTCGATGTCGCCGGTGAAGACCTGCGTCTCCGAGGCCTTCTTCTTGATGTCGTCCACCATCTTGCCGGCGCGGGCCGCCGATACCTCGACGTTGGCCCGGGGGGCGCAGGAAACGCAGAGGCCGTCGGCCTCGTTCCAATCGGAATCGCAAACCCACTTGTAACACCGGGGGCAGCGATTGAAGTGACCCTTCGCCTCGTTTTGCGCCACTTCGAAGGCCGCTTCGTGCTCCTTGTGCCACTCCGGCGTCATACCGTGGAAACGCTCGCCGGCGTTGTAACTCCCGCGGTTGAGGGCGGAACTGACCCGGTGTTGCCCGAGCAGGGAGGCGCCCATGGAGGCCATGCGTCCCAGGTTCCGCAGGGTCTTACCGCGCTTGTAGTTCCGGCACTCGATGAAGCTGGTCTTGAAGCCGTCCCTACAGATGTCACACATGAAGGTGAACTGAAAGCCGGCCTCGGTGCTGTTGTCGGCGAAGTTACTGGTAAAGGGTGTTAAGGTCATCACGTACCGCCTCCAGTCGACGGGGTCTCCAGGGGTTTTCCGCATCGGGTACAGGTGTCTCCCACGGGCGGCTGTTCCAGCCCACACTTCTCGTCGGAACAACGCACCACCAGGCGGGCATCGCAGGCATCGCAGTAGTCTCCGAAGAAAGTCTCCTCGCCGCAGAAGGGACACGCGATCTTCAGATCCAATCCGCATCCCGGGCAACTGACCCAGCTCCGCCGGACGGGATTCCGGCACCGGGGGCACCTTTGGGTATGCGGGTTGACCCGCCCGCACTGCGGGCAGGTGTTGGACATCGGTGGGATGAGTTCGTCGCAATATCGACAGGG
>PWSR01000079.1 GCA_003563985.1 Clostridia bacterium
AGAATGCCCTGCTGGTCGCCGCCGCCGCGGTGGGGCTGGGAGCGGATCCGCAGTCCGTCGCCGAGGGTCTTTGGACGTATCGGGGAGTTGGGCGTCGATTCGAAACGGTGGGTCGAAACGGTGGTGCCCGGGTAGTCGATGATTACGCACACCATCCCACCGAGATCCGGGCAACGCTGGCCGCGGCCCGCGACGTGGCCGCGGGGGGTCGGGTACTGGCCGTCTTCCAGCCGCAGCGTCACACGCGGACGCGGGACTTGATGGCGGAGTTCGGTGCGAGCTTCGACGATGCCGATTTTCTCGTGATCATGCCGATCTACGCCCCCGCCGGACAGCAGCCCATACCGGGCGTATCCTCGGAAACCATGGCGAACCTGGTTCGCCGACGCACCGACATGGAAGTCGTGGTATGCGGCGATCGGGATGGCATCGTCGCGGACTTGCGTGCCCGAGTTCGCCCGGGGGACGTGGTGGTCACCATGGGTGCCGGGGACGTTTGGAAATTGGCCCGGGAACTGGTATCGGAGGATTCCTCCGGCGTCGAGGGAAATCCCCTTGCTGGCCCGCCCGGGCATGTGCTAGATTGAGGTTTAACAAATTTGGAGGAATAGAGGGGGAAGGGTGATGCCCTTAGGCGTGGAAAGTATCTACGAAGGTCTCACGTTTGACGATGTCCTGTTGATCCCGCAGTACTCGGAGGTCCTGCCCCGGGAAGTCGACATATCCACGAGGTTGACCCGCGACATCAGGTTGAATATTCCGCTTCTCAGTTCCGCAATGGATACCGTCACCGAGGCCCGGGCCGCCATCGCGCTGGCCCGCGAAGGCGGTATCGGGGTCATCCACAAGAGCATGACCCCCCAGGAGCAGGCCGGTGAAGTCGACAAGGTCAAACGTTCCGAGCACGGGGTGATCACCGACCCCTTCTTCCTCTCTCCCTCCCGACCGGTCCGGGATGCCGTCGACCTGATGGGTCGTTACCACATCAGCGGGGTCCCCATCGTCGAGGGGGACCGCCTGGTCGGCATCATTACCAACCGGGATGTCCGTTTCGAAAGCGATTACGCCCGTCCCATACACGAGGTGATGACCGGCGAGGGACTCATCACGGCCCCGGAGGGCACCTCCCTGGAACAGGCCCGCGACGTCATGTGGAAGTACAAGATCGAGAAGTTGCCCCTGGTAGACGACGATTTCCATCTCCGCGGCCTGATTACCATCAAGGATATCGAAAAGGCGAAGAAGTATCCCGAGTCCGCCAAGGATGGACGCGGACGACTCCTGGTGGGAGCGGCCGTGGGCGTGGGGAGCGACCTGGAGGAGCGCAGTTTTGCCCTGGTGCGCGCCGGCGTCGACGCCCTTTTCGTGGACTCGGCCCACGGGCACTCCGCCAATGTCCTTCGGGCCACTCGTTTCCTCAAGGAGAAACACCCCGATATCGCCGTGGTGGCCGGGAATGTGGCGACCCGGGAGGGAGCGGCGGCGTTGATCGAGGCGGGGGCGGATGCCATCAAGGTCGGTGTCGGTCCGGGATCCATCTGCACGACGCGTGTTATCGCCGGCGTGGGGGTTCCCCAGCTGTCGGCGATCTCCCTGGCGGCCGAGGCCGCCGGAGGCGATGTTCCCATCATCTCCGACGGCGGGATCAAGTACTCGGGCGACATCGTGAAAGCCCTGGCGGCCGGCGCTTCTTCGGTCATGGTCGGCGGCTTGTTCGCCGGGACCGAGGAGAGCCCCGGGGAGACGGAGATCTTCCAGGGTCGCAGTTACAAGGTCTACCGGGGCATGGGATCCGAGGGCGCCTTGAACCGCGGTGGCCGGGATCGCTACTTTCAAACTGAAGATCAAAAGGCCGTTCCCGAGGGCGTCGAGGGACGGGTGCCCTACCGGGGACCGATGTCGGATATGGTCTACCAGCTGATGGGCGGATTGCGCGCCGGGATGGGATATTGCGGCGTGGCAAACCTCGGGGAACTGCGCGAGGACACCAAGTTCCTGCGCATTACCGGCGCGGGCCTGCGGGAAAGCCATCCCCACGATGTGACCATAACGCGCGAACCGCCGAACTACCAGAATCCCAACTACCGAAAAGACTGATGCGGATAAGCGTATACGGATTCCTGTCCCCCGGCTGCCCTCGGGCAGCCGGGGGACAGCACCGAGATAGCCCGTGGACTCCCGGGTTGGCGGGCGAGCGCCATGCGATGCGCTGATGGGTCTCGCCGGGAATCGTCTTGATGCCCGATCTCCGGGAGGGAATGAGTCCCGGGGGGCCGAAGAATGGATGAGCGCCGTTTCGCGGCACACGAGAGCAGGTGGGTGGGGAGGCAGGTCCTTGGAGAATCGTTTCGATGTCCACACCATTCTGACCGCCGACGTTGGTGCGGCGACCACGAAGATGAGCCTTTTCAAAGCAGATGATACCGGCTACACCCTGTTGGGTGCGGCCGGGGCGCCCACGACCTGGAGCCCCGGGGGCGACGAGGTCATGGTGGGTGTAATGAATGCCCTTTCCGTCTTAGAAGAGAAGACGGGAAGGGTTTTGTCCATCGAAGGACGGCCCCTGGTCGGTGCCGGCGACCGGGACCGCGGAGCGGACATCTTCTTGGTGGTAACCAGTGCGGCCGGGGGAATGCGGTTGCTGTGCCTGGGATTAGTCCGGATGATGACCGCCGAGAGCGCGGAACGCGCAGCCCTGGGTGCGGGAGCCACCGTATCGGCCGTGGTCGCCGCGGATGACGGGCGCAGCATTCCCGAGCGCCTCGACGTCATCGGGTCCGGCAACGCGGACATGATCCTCATGGCCGGGGGGACCGACGACGGGACGGTGGACCACGTCGTGGCATTGGCCGAATACCTGGTGGCCGCGCATCCCCGTCCCCGTTTGGGCGAGGAAGGTGCCATCCCCATCATTTTCGCGGGCAACGTGGTGGCGCGGGACCCCGTGGTATCATTGCTGTCGTCGGTGGGAGAGGTGCACGTGGTCGACAATCTCAGGCCCACGCTGGATCGGGAGAGCCTGGAGCCGGTGCGAGACATCATCAGCAACCTGTACCTGGAGCACGTGGCGGAACGAACGCCGGGGTACGGGGATCTTCTCTACGCCACCGGCGGGGCCCTGGAACCTTCCCCGGCGGCCCAGGGTCGGGTCCTGCGCGCGATGTCCGATCACTTTGGAGTCAACATCCTCTGCATCGATGCCGGGGCCTCCACCACCGACGTCTTCAGCGTAATGAAGGGCGTGTATAACCGGTCGGTGAGCGCCGACGTCGGCGTGGGCGCCAGCGCCGACGGGGTGTTCTCCGGGGAAGAGGGTGTTTCCTCGGTGGCGCGATGGATGAACCGGACTGCGGACGCCCGGGCGCTGGAGAATTGGATCATGAATCGTACCCTGCGACCGGGTACGGTACCGGCGGACGCGGACGAGTTGGATATGTTTTGCGCCCTGGGCCGAGAAGTCCTGCGCCGCGCTTTTGCGGAGCACCGGGATCTGGTGGTCACCCTGCGGGGGGTCAAGCAGCAACGAACGTTCGACGATACCTTTGAGCAAACGAAGACGGGTTTACCCCTGGTGGAGCCCTCGGCCCTGGACGTGATCATCGGGACGGGCAGCATCCTGAGTGCCTCGACGTCCCCGGGCGAGGCCGCGCTGATGCTCCTCGACGGGATCGCACCCGCGGGGATCAGTCGCCTCTACATCGATGCCTACGGACTACTGGGGCAGATCGGCGCCCTGATGGAGCGGGCACCTGGGATCGAAGAAGACTTCTTCCACCGCTGGCTTACGCCCCTGGGTACCGTCGTGGCACCCCAGGGGGAAAGCTGGGGTCGCCGGGGAACCCCGGTGGCAGAGATGTACCTGACGCCGGAGGACGGTGAAAGACAATACCGCGTCCTGCGGGTCGGGGAATTGGACGTGGTGCCCGTGTCGGCCGATGAGACCATCCGGGTTGAGGTCGTTCCGAGGAAGAATTACGACCTGGGGGACGGCCCGGGAACCCGGGTCGCGGCCGAGGTGCGGGGTGGCGCGGTGGGCCTCATCATCGATGTCCGCGGTCGTCCCCTGAAACTGCCCCGGTCCGAAGCAGCACGCCTGTCGACCCTGGAACGCTGGCGGGCCGCAATGGGTTCAGCCAGCGAGGAGGGAGAGGTTGCCGATGCCGGATTGCACTAATCCCAGAATCGTCGACGCGCAGATTTTCCGCAGGCGTACCCTCCGGTTACCCGGAGAAGTCCTGGTAGAGGCCGGCCAGCGCGTGGAACCGGATACCCCCGTGGCGCGGGCCCGGCTCCTTTCGGGCAGTCCCTACGTGATCGATATCGGACCGGATCTCAGGAGCTCCCCCGAGACGCGGATCGAGGTCGATGTAGCGGACCGGGTGGCCGAGGGGGATCGGGTGGCCCGGGGACCGGTGGACCCCTTCGAAGTGCATTCTCCCATCGACGGGGTCGTAGAGTATCTTTCGCGATCCCGCGGTCGGATCTACCTGCGGGAGGAGCCGGGGACCGAGCGGGCGGAGGTTTCCATCGATATCGTCGACGCCCTCAAGGTTTGGCCCTTCGTCGCCTGGATGCACGTTCGCGTGCGAGAGGGAGACGAGATCGAGGAGGGGCAGATCCTGGCCGCGGCACCCGCGGCCGACGGGGCGAACTACGCGTATTCCCCCTTCGGCGGCGTGGTGGACCGCTTCGAACGTTCCACGGGATCCATCGTCATCCGCCGTCATGTCGAAGAGAAAACCGTATTCGCCTATGTCGCCGGTGTCGTCGAGGAAGTCATCGACGACGTGGGTGCCGTCGTGCGGGCGGACGTGGCCACCGTCGGCGGAGTGTACGGGCGGGGTCCTGAGGCCATCGGCCCACTGGCCGTAGTGGGATCGGCGGGGGACCTGGCGTCGGTTACGGCCGGTTCCATCGTAGTCCTGACCGGGCCGCCCGCGGCGGACACCGCTATTCGGTGCGCCGAGGTGGGTGCAGTGGGGCTCGTAGCCGGTGGATTGGACTGGAGAGACCTGTGCGACCTCGCGGAGCGAGCCCCGTCGATTCCCGTCGTACTCACGTCGGGTTTCGGTCGGGTCGCCATGATGCCGGGGGAGATGGTTCGCGTCTTCCACGGGGTGCAGGGAGAAACGGCAGCCATGTCGGGGGAATTCCCCGGGGGTGGGGAAGTTGTACTCCCCCGCAACCTGGAGGATCCCACGCTGCAACGGCGCGTCTCCCGGCGTCGTCCGACCCCGGGGGATGCGGTGCGACTGCTGGATCCCCGGCTGCCCGGGTCCGCGGCGCATGTCCTGGAGGGAACCGGGTTGCATCAACACCCGACCGGCATGTACCTGGATTCCGTGGAGGTAAGATTGGATTCCCTGGCCGAAACCCGTTGGCTGCCCGTGGCGAATATGGAGGTCTGGGAAGACGGCGACGGGGACAAGAGGGGTTGATGGACTTGGATCGCCGGAAGCAACGCTTCGTACTCCTGGGCGCAATCGTATTCGCCTTCCTGCAGTTTGGGACCTGGGTACTGGATTCCATGTACCCGGGGTTTCCGCACTTCCTTCGTTTCTTCCTGTTCTTCACGGTGGGCAAGGCCATCGGGGACCTGGTCTACTTCTCCCTTTGGCCCGACAGGCGAGAATGGGTTCGCCTCTCGATGTACCTGTTGGAGGATTACCTGACCTTCCTTCGTTTCTCCTTTCCCCTGTCCGTCGGCCAGCGATGGCTAGAGGCCCTGACGTTGCCGATGTGGGTGTTCGACTTGCCCCCGGAGAGCCTATACCATCACGTGATCGCCGGTCCCTACCTGGCCCTGGGCGTGTACCTGCTGAATCGCTGGTTGCGTGAGGAGGCTGCGGAGAACTCCTATCGACAGGCCAGGAACCTGGTGCAGCTGCCCTGATCTGGATGCCCGAGACGCCTCGGGGAGATCCAATCGAGACGGGTTTGCCCGGACCCGCTAATTGACCACAATTCACCTCCAGAGGCTGCAATCGCCCCTTCCCGCCTAAATTCGTTCGTCAAGGTAGTTGACTTGCCTTCCGTGGGGTCGGTACCATGTTACTTGGTGTTAGCACTCACCGAAGGCGAGTGCTAACAACTCTCCGCAACATATTCTGCCAATCATTTCCGTCGCAGTAAGGAGGTAGTATGATGCAGATCAAACCATTGGGTGATCGGGTAGTCGTAAGGGTTATCGAGGAAGAAGAGGTAACTGCCAGCGGTATCGTTCTCCCCGATACGGCCAAGGAAAAGCCCCAGCAGGGCGAAGTCGTTGCCGTCGGCACCGGCAAGATGCTCGACAGTGGCGAGAAGGTTGCCCTGGAAGTTACCGAAGGCGACACCATCATTTTCTCCAAGTACGCTGGAACCGAAGTGAAGATCAAGGGCGAAGAGTTGCTCATCCTCAGCGAGCGCGATATTCTCGCGCGCGTCGAGAAGTAATTTGATCGTCGACTGGACGCAACGCTAAGGAGGTAAATGCAAGATGGCTAAGCGCATCATTTTTAAAGAGCAAGCGCGTCGTGCGTTACAGCGCGGTGTGGACAGAATGGCCGATGCCGTTACCGTGACCCTGGGTCCCAAGGGCCGGAACGTCGTCCTCGAGAAGAAGTTCGGTGCTCCGACCATAACCAACGATGGAGTTACCATTGCCCGCGAGATCGATCTCAAGGATCCCTACGAGAACATGGGGGCCCAGCTCCTCAAGGAAGTAGCGACCAAGACCAACGACGTGGCCGGTGACGGTACCACCTCCGCGATTCTCCTCGGCCAGAGCATGGTTACCGAGGGTATGAAGAACGTGGTCGCCGGCGCCAACCCGATGATCTTGCGCCGCGGAATCCAAAAGGCCGTAACGAACGCAGTGGCGGCCATCGAAGAAATGTCTATCCCCGTCGAGGACAGGGAATCCATCGCCCAGGTGGCTTCCATCTCCGCCAACGACGAGGAGATCGGTACACTCATCGCCGAAGCCATGGAGCGCGTCGGCAAAGACGGCGTCATTACCGTCGAGGAATCCCGCACCATGGATACCTCCCTGGAGGTCGTCGAGGGTATGCAGTTCGACCGGGGTTACCTCTCCCCGTACTTCGTGACCGATACCGAAGGCATGGAAGCGGTCCTCGAAGAGCCGTACATCCTCATCACCGATCAGAAGATCACCTCCATCAATGACTTCCTGCCGGTGCTCGAAAAGGCCGTCAACCTTGGCAAACCCATCGTGATCATCGCCGAGGACATCGAGGGCGAAGCCCTGGCTACCCTCGTCGTGAACAAGATCCGTGGAACCCTCCAGGGCGTCGCCGTAAAGGCACCCGGTTTCGGAGATCGCCGCAAGGCGATGCTCGAGGATATCGCCATCCTCACCGGCGGCCAGGTCATCAGCGAAGACCTGGGGATCAAGATGGAGAACGTGACCCCGGAAATGTTCGGCCAGGCGGCTCGCATCACCGTGACCAAGGACGACACCACCATCGTCGAGGGCCGTGGCAAGACCGAGGATATCAAGGGTCGCATCGATGTCATCAAGCGCCAAATCGAGGATTCGACCAGCGATTTCGATCGCGAGAAGCTCGAAGAGCGCCTGGCTAAGCTCTCGGGCGGAGTGGCCGTGGTCAACGTCGGCGCCGCCACGGAAGTGGAACTCAAGGAGAAGAAACTGCGCATCGAGGATGCCCTGAACGCCACCCGCGCCGCGGTGGAAGAGGGTATCGTGGCCGGCGGAGGTGTTGCCTACCTGAGGGCAGCGCAGAAGATGGCCGCCATCGACGCCGAGTTCGCCGACGAGACCACCGGTGCCGAGATCGTATACCGGGCCCTGTTCTCCCCGGTTCGTTGCATCGCCAATAACGCCGGTATCGAGGGCGCAGTCGTCGTCGAGCGCGTCAAGTCCGAGGACGAGCGCGTCGGATACGATGTACTCTCCATGGACTACGTCGACATGTTCAAGGCCGGTATCGTCGATCCCGCCAAGGTAGTCCGCTCCGCATTGCAGAATGCGGCCAGCATCGCCGCCATGGTTCTCAGTACCGAGACCCTGGTCGGGGAGATCCCCGAGAAGGACGGCAAGGACGACGAGATGGGCGGTATGGGCGGCATGGGTGATATGGACATGGGCTTCTAGAATCGCCCCGTGTAAACGAGGCCATCGGCTCCCCCGCGACGGGGGAACCGGTGGCTTTTTCGCGATTTCCTCCCGAGCACCCGAAACGGGGTTTTGACAACCCTCAGCCGGAGTGCTAAAATCCTTCGCAGGTTGGTGCCCGGATGGGCACGATACCGACACATAGTTACCTCACTCTGATCGAGTGAGGTAGAGGAGCGGAATTCATCAGTAGCCGGGAACAGCGTGGCAGCGAGGACGCCCGGTGAAAGGGAATACCGCCGAAGTCGGAGGGAAGGCCGCTTCCCCCGATTGGGCCCGCCGGCTAATAGCTACGGGACTGTCGCCCGGAGTACTCCCAACTCTCGGGTGAAGCGCTATCTCACGTCGGGAGAGTGAGGACGGTTAAGCCGGCCATTTACTGCCGGGGACGAACTGTCCCCGGCAGATTTTTTTTGCCGGCGGAAAGGAGCGAGGAAAGATGTTGGACGTCTGTACGATGTGTCCCGAATGTGCCGCCGAGCTGGATGCCGATGCAGTCATGATGGGTGAGTTGATCCCCTGTCCCGACTGCGGTGCCGAGTTGGAAGTCATTTCCGTCGATCCCGTGGCCCTGGATTTGGCCCCGGAATTGGAAGAGGATTGGGGAGAATAAGAAGTGCAAGCGGATGTATCGCTGGTTTGCTCTCGGGTTCGAGTGGAAGAGAAAATGCTGCTGGACGCCTTCGATCGGAGGGGGGTCGAGGTCCAGCGACATGACGAGCGCGATTTGATGCTCGATTTCCACCGACCCCGAAAGCAAGCCCTGGTGCACTCCCGGGTGGTCATGCTCCGTCCGATCGCGCACAGCCGAGCCCTGGCGCTATCGGAGATCCTGGGAAGTTGGGGCGTGTCCACGGTGAACTCCCACGAGACGATCCGGGTGACCGGTGACAAGATGAGTACGACCTTGATGCTCATACGCGAGGGAGTTCCCTGTCCCGAGGCGCGGGTGGCCTTCGATGGGCCCTCCGCCCTCGCGGCGGCCGGGGACCTGGGATACCCGGTGGTATTCAAACCAGTCGTCGGGTCCTGGGGCCGCCTGGTAGCCCGGGCCAACGACGTGGACGCAGCGGAGGCCCTCATTGAACATCGCGCTGTGTTGGGATCACCCACCCACTCGATCTACTACCTGCAGGAGTTCGTAGACAAGCCGGGCCGGGATATTCGCGTATTCGTGGTCGGAACCGAGCCCGTGGCGGCCATCTATCGATCCTCGGATCACTGGGTGACCAACACGGCCCGGGGGGCGAAGACGGAGGATTGTCCGATCTACGCGGAACTGGCCGATCTCTGCCGTAGGGCCGCCCTCGCGGTGGGCGGGGGATTGCTGGCCATCGATGTCATGGAGTCCGATTCGGGTTTGTTGGTCAACGAGATCAATCACACCATGGAGTTTCGAAACTCGGTGGAACCCACGGGCGTAGACATACCGGGCCTGATGGTGGACTACGTGATATCGCACCTTCGGGGGAGTGAGCGCGCGTGTCGAGCGGGCGACTGAGCGTCGGGGTAGTCGGGGGTTCCGGGTACGTCGGGGGCGAGCTAGTGCGCTTGATCGAGGGGCATCCCGATCTGCACTTGCTCCAGGTCACCTCCGAGTCCCTGGCCAACACCTATGTCCACCACAAGCATCC
>PWSR01000185.1 GCA_003563985.1 Clostridia bacterium
GGGGTCGCGGTGGCGGGGGATTCCCCACGGGGATGAAGTGGGATTTCACCCGCAGGGCGGAAGGGAACAAGAAGTACGTAGTCTGCAACGGCGACGAGGGGGATCCGGGCGCCTTCATGGACCGCAGCATCATGGAGGGCGATCCCCATCGACTCGTCGAGGGGATGATCGTGGCCGGATACGCCATAGGAGCCGACGAAGGACTAATATACGTGCGCGCCGAGTACCCCCTGGCGATCGCACGCCTCAGGGAAGCCATCGAATCCGCCCGGGAGATGAATCTCCTCGGCGAGGACATCTTGGGGAGCAGATTCTCCTTCGACCTCGAGATAAGCAAGGGGGCCGGCGCCTTCGTGTGCGGCGAAGAGACGGCCTTGCTGGCTTCCATAGAGGGGAATCGCGGCATGCCGACGCCGAAGCCCCCATACCCCTCCGACAAGGGACTCTTCGGCCACCCGACGCTGATCAACAACGTGGAGACGCTGGCCAGCGTACCGAGCATCCTCGCCATGGGCGCCGGGGAATACCGATCCCTGGGTACCGAATCCAGCTCCGGCACGAAAACCTTCGCCATAACCGGGGAGATAGCCAACACCGGGTTGATAGAGGTTCCCATGGGGACTACCCTCCGGGAGATCGTCTACAAGATCGGTGGTGGTCTGCGGGGTGGCGGCGAGTTCAAGGCCGTCCAGATCGGCGGACCCTCCGGGGGATGCCTTACCCGGGAACACCTGGACTTGCCCCTGGATTTCGATTCCCTGGCGAGTGTAGGAGCCATGATAGGCTCCGGAGGCCTGGTGGTGATGGGCGATAGCACCTGCATGGTCGAGGTCGCACGCTTTTTCATGAAATTTGCCCAGGAGGAGTCCTGCGGAAAGTGTGTCCTCTGTCGCGAGGGTACGCGACGCATCCTGGACATCCTCGATCGGATCGTCGCCGGCCGGGGTAACCTCGAAGACCTGGACCTCCTGGCGGAAATGGCACCCCTGATCAAGGCCGGATCCCTTTGCGGTCTCGGTAAGACTGCGCCGAACCCGATATTGACAACCCTCGAGTATTTCCGCGACGAATACGAAGCCCACGTGGTCGATAAGAAATGCCCCGCGGGTGTCTGCCAGGATCTCAAGAGGTTCTGGATCGATCCCGATCTTTGCAAAGGCTGCAGCAAGTGCGCGCGGGCCTGCCCCGCAGATTGCATACTGGGCCAAATACGGGAGCCTTACGAAATCGACGTGGACGCCTGCCTCAAGTGCGGCGCCTGCGTGGATATATGTCCCTTCGACGCCATTGAGGAGGTGTCCTGATGGGTAACATGACGATCAATGGCCGCCAGGTGGCCATTGAGAACGAAGAGAACGTCCTTGAGGTCATACGGAAATCCGGTATAGAGTTGCCGACCTTCTGCTACCATTCGGAACTCAGCGTCTACGGTGGTTGCCGCATGTGCGTGGTGGACATCGAGGGGATGGGAGTCGCGGGAGCCTGTTCGACGGCACCGAGGGACGGCATGGTCTTGAAAACGCACACCGGCGAGTTGCGGAATATACGCAAGTTGGCCATGGAACTGCTCTTGGCAGATCACGACAGGGAGTGTACTACCTGCAGTAAGAGCGGTGCCTGCAAGCTCCAGGACCTCGCCACCCAGTTGGGAGTCGACCAAGTCCGGTTTGGAACTCGCGATGAGAACGTACCCGTGGACACCAGTAATGATGCCATACAAAGGGATGCGAACAAGTGCATCCTGTGCGGCGACTGTGTCCGGATGTGCGAGGAGGTACAGGGGGTCGGTGCCCTCGGCTTCATCAATCGCGGATCGGCGGCCATGGTGGTACCTGCCTTCGATAAGGACTTCGGAGATGTCGAATGCGTCAGCTGCGGGCAGTGCATGGCCGTCTGCCCCACGGGTGCCCTGGTCGTCAAATCCGAGACGTCACGGGCCTTCGACGCCATATCTGACGAGGAGAAGACCGTCATATTCCAAATCGCCCCGGCAGTCCGGGTCGCGATCGGGGAATCCTTCGGTCTGACCCCAGGGGATAACCTCCTGGGCAAATTGGTGGCAGCCCTCAGGGCGCTCGGGGCGGACAAGATCTTCGATACCAGTATCGCCGCCGACCTGACGGTCATAGAGGAGACACAGGAGTTCTTCAGCCGACTCGAAGGCGAGGGGAACTTCCCCATGTTCACGTCGTGCTGCCCGGCGTGGGTCAAGTTCGCCGAATACCGCCATCCCGAGATTCTCGACAACTTATCGACCTGCCGCTCGCCCCAGCAGATGTTCGGATCGATGATTAAGAAGTACTACGCGGAAAAGATGGGGCTGAAGCCAGAGGAACTGTACGTGGTTTCCGTGATGCCCTGTACGGCCAAGAAATCCGAAGCCAAGAGACCCGAATTCGCGGTGAATTCCGTGCCGGACGTCGACCTGGTCCTGACTACACAGGAAGTGGCCTCCATGATCAAGGAGGCGGGGCTGGACATGGCCAGGCTGGAAGTCGAGGCCCTCGACAGTCCCCTCGGGTTCGCAACCGGCGGTGGAATCATGTTCGGAAACAGTGGTGGCGTGAGCGAGGCCGTCCTGAGATATGCGGCGGAAAGGTTGGAGTCCGAGGAAAAGCCCGTGGTTGAGTACGGGAAACTCCGCGGTATGGAGGGCACCAAGATTCTCACCGTCGAGGCGGGTGAGCATCAACTTCGCCTCGCGGTAGTGCACGGGTTGGAAGAGGCGAACGCCCTTATCGACGCCGTGAATGCCGGGGAAATTGCCGTGGACCTCGTCGAGGTAATGGCCTGTCCCGGAGGCTGTATTGGCGGTGCCGGGCAGCCCCAGGTCAAGGCGCCCGAGTCCAGGGCAATGCGCGCCCAGGGGCTATACAATGCCGAGAAGATGACGCAGCTTCGCAAGTCCCAGCAAAACCCGATCCTGGATACCATCTACGAAGGATGGCTTGGGGAGCCAGGGAGTCAAGTCGCCCATGAGACCCTGCACACTGGCTACCACTCGAGGCGGAGAATGATCGGGGAGGGCATATCCCTCGAACCCGGAAAACACGTGGACGTCCAGGTGTGCGTGGGCACATTCTGCTACCTACAGGGATCATACGATGTGCTGCGCGAGATGCTATCCCAGTTGGAAGAACAGGGCATGACGGGCGCGGTCGACGTCCGGGGCACTTTCTGCTTTGAGCAATGCCAGGGTGGACCGTCGGTTATGATCGGAGACGAGATCCAGTCCAAGGTGACCATCGATCGAGTACCCGAAATGATGGGCAAGATCCGCGAGGCCCTCGGCACGGGACACTGATCGGTGGGACCGGGAGGTGAGGCCCAATGATGCACGATCGAGGAATTCCGAAACCGACCTTGGAGCGGCTACCCAGGTATCTACGCGCCCTGCGAAGGCACGAAGCCACGGGAGAGATCTTCATATCTTCCTCGCGGCTTGGCTCCGAATCGGGTATCGAGGAGTTCCAGGTCAGAAAGGATCTTACGCACGTTGAGGTCACGGGGCTCCGGAGTAAGGGGTATCCCGTGGAGGATCTGATCTTGGCCTTGCGGCAAGTGTTGGGCCTCACGGGGCAGCGCGATGCGATAGTCGTTGGAGCGGGACGGCTGGGGACAGCTTTGAGCCAGTATCCTGGCTTCACAAACTATGGATTCAAGATCGTTGACCTCTTCGATTCCGATCCGTACAAGGTGGGTTCGATGATCGGAGACCTCCGGGTGATGTCGGTGGACTCCATGCCGAAGTACCTGAGGGAGATGGGGGTGTCCACGGCAATCATCACGGTACCGGCCGAGGAGGCGCAACGGGTTACGGACCAACTGATCGAGGGCGGCATAAAGGGGATCTGGAACTTCGCTCCCGTCGCCCTCGATGTCCCCCCGGATGTCTATGTCAGAAACGAGGACCTGGCCATCGGTCTCGCCTCACTCTCTTATCACGTGGCCCGCGCCCGGGGTTGAGGGGGGTATTAACGGGCGGGTTCACCGTCGGGCCGTCGGGATGTTTCCGCAGCGGCATTGGGTTCTACCTCGCACCTGAGCGAGGGGAGAGGTCCCCTTCTCCTTCTGGCACGTCATGGCCGACATCCCTCCACCGCGGGGCACACCAGATTTGGCAACAACTCATCCTCTCGAACTCTTATACCGGCCTCGGTCGAGGCATCCGGAGATCGATCATCCGGGATAAACGGGTATTGCCGCTGGGGACCTTATTCCCCGATCTCTCCGGAGAGCCCCGGTGGTGTATCAGCTCCAACCCCGGGAATTTGCGGGGATTGGGCAGGTTCTTGCACCGGGAGCACGAAGAATGCAGCAGCTTAGTGAGGCCCCGGGACAGGAGTTCGCGCGCCCTTGTTCGTCGCCCACAAGGCCCGTGATGTGTAGGTGAAGGGCGATGCGATCACCGCACCTTCTTATCGGGGTAATTCGCGTGCACCCGTGGCGTGATGACCCCCCTTATCATCTCGGACAGTCGAACCGAGGTCCACATGTAGAGATTCCGTTTGGTGAGAGAGAAGGGATGTCGTCGTGAGAAATAGAGTAAAACGGAAGATCGCGAGGCGAGAACCGACCGTCGGCAACTGGATCCACCTTCCCTCGCCCTCCGTTGTGGAAATCCTATCCCAGGTCGAGATGGACTGGCTGGTGTTTGATACGGAGCATGGCTCCTATGGCGAGGAAGCGCTAGAAGATATGATGCGTGCGATGCATGGGACTGGAGTGACGCCCATCGTCCGGGTGGCCGAGACCAATCCTGCTCTCATCAAGAAGGCCCTCGATCGGGGCGCTTACGGGGTGATCTGCCCACTGGTCAATACGACGCACGAGGCCGAGTTGGCTGTATCAGCCTGCAAATATCCCCCGGCCGGGATGCGTGGTGTCGCCGGTACCCGGGCCAGCCGATACGGAATGGACATGGGAGAATATTACCGAACCTGTAATGACGAAATCCTCGTTATCTGCCAGATCGAGACCCAAGAGGCCCTGGAGAACGTGGGGGAAATCGCTGCGGTACCGGGGGTCGATGTGCTGTTCATCGGGCCCTATGATCTTTCCGCGAACCTGGGCCTCTTCGGCCAGATCGAGGAGCAGGCGTTCCAGGAGGCAGTCGCCCGGGTCCAGCGGGCCGCCCAGGATAACGGTATTGCTGTCGGCTACTATGCGGCGGACGCCGACGAAGTGCGAGAACGGATCGGACAGGGCATGACCTTCGTATCCCTGGGTAGCGATGTTGCCTTCCTGGCTGGCGCAGCGACGGCCGCGTATGCGGCCATTCATGACGACAGTTGATGCCAGTAAATCCAGGCTTACGACAGGGAGGGCTGGTGCGGCGGTCCCGGGCAGTCGTCCTGGATCGTTCGGTTGCATCCCCGGTCGTCGGCCCCAATTTCGACCGCCATCACCTATGAGTGCGAATCATTGATTGAGGGGGAGCCAATGTACGAACAGATCAAAGTGTACGAAGCAGGAGATCGCAAGCCGAAACCCCTTGATGAAGACTTGCGGTTCGGCGATGTTTTCACCGACCACATGTTCATGATGGATTATGCAGAGGGGGTAGGCTGGCACGACCCGAGGATCGTGCCCTATGGACCGGTTAGTTTGCCTCCGGCTGCGGCCTGCTTTCATTACGGACAAACGATTTTCGAGGGGCTGAAGGCCTACAGGGGACCCGACGGACGCGTCTTGTTGTTCCGGCCGTACGACAATGCTCGGCGGCTGAATGCGTCCGCCGAGCGATTGTGTATGCCCGGGGTCGATGAGGAAATGTTCGTCGGGGCGATTGAACAACTCGTTGCCCTGGATCAAGACTGGATCCCCGATGCCGAGGGGACTTCGCTGTATATACGGCCTGTGGTATACGCCACCGAGGAGCACTTGGCGTTGAAACCCTCCTCAACCTACACCCTGGTCATTCTGTTGTCCCCGGTCGGACCCTACTACCGGCGTGGCATCGCACCAACGAAGATATATGTAGAGACGGAGCAAGTGCGCTCCTCACCCGGTGGTGTGGGTGCTGCCAAGACGGGTGGAAACTACGCGCGATGCCTGCAGGCCGAGTTTCGGGCTGCATCGCAGGGATACGATCAAGTGCTGTGGCTGGATGGGCGAGAGCGCAAATACGTAGAAGAGGTCGGGGCCATGAACGTGTTCTTCCGACTGGGGGAAACGGTCGTCACCCCACCGCTGTGCGGAACCATACTTCCGGGGATTACCAGGGATTCCGTTCTCCACCTGCTGGGGGATTGGGGCGTAGAAGTTGAGGAGCGAAAGATCGGACTATCCGAGGTTGTAGACGCCCACGACGCCGGCTTGCTTTTGGAGGCATTTGGGGTTGGAACTGCGGCCGTGATCTCGCCCATCGGCCTGTTGCATTGGAATGGTAAGGATATGGAGATCAACGAAGGCCGCACGGGTGAAGTTACGGCGAGATTATATGATGCTCTCACCGGTATCCAGAGGGGGAGCGCCGAGGATCACTTTGGGTGGATCGCAGAGGTCCGTCTCCGGTAGGTTACCGTTAGCTGTGGTGTCCTCGTTCTTGGAGCGTCGGACTTTGGTTGTCCCCAGCATCGGCCCGCCGGCATCCAAATGGGCGCCAACGGGCCGATCACGTATTAGTGGGGGAAGTTTCGGATGAGAACGATGGGTGTACCGGCATCCGCGGATCCGGCCGCCAAGTCTGCAAGGGTACCGAGAATGCTCGTTACGCTGCGCGGGGTGGTCCCGAGGGTCTCCCGCGACACGTCACTTTCATCGCTGCGGACCATTTCGGCGATATCCTCCCGGGAATACCCCTGGCGGAACCACGTCTCCACCTTGAGTTTTAGTTTCGTACCCTGCCGCAGGGCAGCGTTTCGCAATCCGCTGCTCGAACCAATGGCGGGATGGGGATCGGCGAGTTCGTAGATCCCGGTGTCCGGGTCCTTGTAGGCGCCGTCTCCGAAGATCAAGACCTCGACGTTCTTGCCGGTGTGTTCGCGGATGCTCTCCTTGATGGTGTCGGACGCTTCATCCGCATTATCGGGCAGCAGCTTGAGGATGCCCTTCTCCACGTCCGAGGCATTGGATCCGATGACGCCCCACGGCTCCGGCCCGATGTCCTGGATGGTCAACAATGGGGTGTGCGTACCAAAGGAAGTGAATAGGTCTTTCAACTGCCCACTCTTGTGGACGGCCCCGATGATGACCCCGTCGATCAAACCGTGCTCAAAGATCTTCAGCGGATTGTTGGTGAGCAAGATTTCGCCGCCGGCCCCTTCGCCTCGGATGATATCCAGGTACATGCGGGGGTAGTCCATCCCGGTTATGGGATGGGAGAATCGCCTTTCGCGTACTTCATCGGAGTAGATGCAGTTCGCATCGCGGTAGTAGGGCAGCTGATCGCCGTAACGGAACTCCGCGATGGCGGCTGCGTCCGGACCCGAGCGCTGGAACATTTCCGCATCGGCGATGGAAATGCGTTGCCTTTCGAGATCCACCGTAATGGCCAGGGCTCCGCCACATTTTACATCGCGCTTGATCTCCACCGCGCGTTGTGCGGTCTTGGATAGATCCTTGAAGCTCACTTCGGCGATGACCGTTTGCCCATCGGAATCGGTCAGGGTGAGATCCCCGATCCCTTCCCCGGTGATCTTCCGGATCGATTCGACGTCATAGCCGATTTCCTGCAGTTTCAAGGCAGCGAGCACTTCGCGGATCAAGACGTTCATGTGAGGCGTGTTCCCCCGAATGTCGTGCAGGGAATTGTAGATGCTTTTCAACCGGAGGCGTTGCGTCGCAAATTCCTCTTCGACAACCTTATTGCCGACTTCATCGTCGGGGATCGAAAGTTGAACGAGCACGTGCCCGCCGTCGGTAGCCTGCGCGATGGCCCGAAGAATCAGGGCAAACCGATTCCGACTCACGATGGGACTTACCACGGCGAGGCGATCGCCGGGGGAGAGATCGAACTTCTCTCGGATGTCCTGTGCCAACTGGTCGCACGTGAGATAGCGGTTTTGAGAACGCGCCAAAACGGATTCGGTAATGCAGATAATATCGCCGTCTTCCACGATATGTTCGGTGGCCTCCACTGCGATGCTTCGGATGTCGTCGCTGGGAAGGATAAGCGGAGTCCTCAAACTGATGACCGCGACGCCAGCGTCGTCGGGTAAATTGATCGCCATAGAAATCACCCTCAATCCGATATCATGATTCTACCACGAAGCGCGGGACGGGATCGCCCCGGCGCCCGCACGGCCTTCCGAAGGGGAGAGACGCAGTTGGAATTGCGGTCAGCGCGCAACGAGGAGCAGCAACCCCGCGACCGCCATACCGAAACCGACGATCCTGGTGATGACAAGGTACGCTTCCGAGGGCTCTGCCGACCGGAGCCTCCATCCGAGATCCAGGAAGAAGGCGATCTCCGGTTTGATCGCCGAAAGCAACCCCACGGTGAGCAACAATAACCCGGGTAATGGACTTCGGGAACGCCTGTCCTCTCGTTGCAGATCGGGTGCTCCAAAGACCAGGGTTCCGAGTTCGTCCACGCGATCCCAATCATCGAAACGAGCCGAGGTTCCCGCTTCGGTGGTCCCGGAACTCCCCGATTCCCTATGGGATCGCCTAAGAACGCGACCGTCGGGAAACCGGACGCGAAAGGAATTGGCGGAACCGGAGATGAGATATGCTTCTCCGTCGATCATCACGGAGGCGTCCCAGTCCTCTCCCGGCGACGGTCGCACCGCGATCGTTCCTTCGCCGTCTATCGCCCGCAGAACCCGTCCTTCGTTGCTTTCTCCCTCGACGTAAAGCTCCCCGTCGAAATGAAAGGAGATATCTTCCTCCGTGGGCCCGCAGCCCAGAAGGGATAGTGTAAGGAGTATCAGGAGTAGTCCCGGGTACATTCGCTTCCGTAGCATGCCTTGTCCGACCTCCCCGGGTACTATACCATGGGGTGCCGATATTCTCACCGGGTGCGATGGAGATGTCCAGCGTAAGCCGGCGCGGAGTGTGGGGCTCCACTGCAAAGGACAGCCATCGCAATGATAAAATGACGGCGACGCTGAGAGTGCGGCGAGGATCAAGACCGCATCGTCCCCCGAGATCAGGTGTGATTCGTCGGAAAGGGTGGCACCCTTGCGTGAGAAGCTTGACGGAATGCTCGGTCGCATCATCATAGACGCCGATGCCTGTCCTCGCCCCGTGCTCGATTTGACTCAACGACTCGCCCGGGAGAGGGGTTGGGATGTCATTACCGTCGCCAGTTTCAACCATGCCATCAAGTCAAAGTGCCACGTTGCGGTGGATGATGGTCCCGAGGCCGTCGATCTGCGCATACTGAACATGTGCAAGGCGGGGGACGTGGTCATATCCCAGGACTGGGGCCTGGCTGCGATGGTATTGGCCAAGGGGGCGCATTGCCTGAGCCCCTCGGGTAGAGAGTACCACCACGAGAACATGGATGCGATGCTGGAAATCCGCGAAGCGATGGCCAAGCATCGCCGTGGTGGGGGAAAGACGAAGGGGCCAAGCAAGAGATCATCGGCGGACGACGAACGATTCGAGCGGGCCCTCCGATCCCTGCTGAAGTAGGTCGCGGGACTCCGATCCAATGCTCGGATCGCTCCCGTGTGACATTTTGGATCCCGGTAGAGCGAGACCCCCATGCGACTTCGTCCAGACCCCGGGATCGGGCTACGACCTGTATCCGTTTTTCAGTCCCAGTCCGATGGGGACCACGATGATCGCCATCAATGCGGAAA
>PWSR01000133.1 GCA_003563985.1 Clostridia bacterium
GTCCATCGCTTCACGTCTCGACATTATCGATTCCCCCGTCCACCCATCAGCCCATCGATCTGTCCCTCGAGCCACTGGCCCTGGCTGTGCAGATCCGACAACATCCGCTCCAGCTGGGTGAACTGCCGCCGTAGTGACTCCTCGCGCCGCCCCATCCTTCGTTCCAGGGACTCGATGCGGCTATCGATATCCGAGACGGATCTCTCGTACATCCGGTCCCGTTGGGCCAGGACACCGTCGCCGTAGCGAAGGTAGGTGTGCAGCTGCGAATCGAGACGCCGGGCCACACCGTCCGCACCATGGGTATCCTCGGAGCCGGCGAACAGGCGCTCCACCGCCCGCGGATCCTCCCGCAGTGCCTCCCCGAGGGCTGCGGAATCCAAAGTCATCTCGCCGTCGCGATCGATGGATATCCCGATCTGGCTCAGTAACGTCAGATCCGGGTCACCATCGAGGGCCACGGTATCCGCGACCCCGCGGCGCAGGGCCGTTTGCAACCGCATCAAGGTACTGTCTCCCTGCAGGATGCCCTCCTTCTTGCTCAGCTCCCCCATGTAGGTCTGCAGTGCATTGTACTCCTCGACGAAACTCTCCAGGGCCTCGCCCGTCCGTCCTGTGTCCAAGTCGACGGTCAGGGTTGACTCGCCCAGGGCGTGCAAATCCAGGGTCACGCCCGGCAACACATCCGTGATCCCGTGATTGCTGGCGACCACGACCTCGATTCCATCGACATTGAAGACGGCGTCCCGGGCTTCGGCCAACTCCGTGACGATGTTCGATCCGCTCAACGCGATGGAATCGCCCTGGTCGGAGAGGACGACGCGACCGGTGGTTACCGGTGCGTCGAATTCGAAGGTCGCGCCCGCGGCCAGTTGCGCCCCGGCCAGGTCGTCCCGGGCGGTGGGTTCGTCCAATGTATTGTAAGTGATCCCGTCCGTCCCCAAGGCGACCACGTTCCCGTCGGCATCCACCAACCCGAACTCGTAGACCACCCCGTCGAGCTCGAAGTCGAGATATGCGACGTCGTATTCCGCCCCGTCGACGGCGCCCGCGAAGGCTCCATCCGCCGTCCCCGTCGCCTCGGACGGGGCGAGCAGTTCCAACGATCCCAGGACGTTTCCGGTGCCTTCGACCAGGTGCATCCGGTTGCCGGCTCCGGTCTGCTCCGCCGTCAGGACCAGGCGATTGTCGACGATGCTGGCGCGCACGCCGGCGTCCAGGTCGTTGATCCGATCCCGGACGTCCGCCATTCCATCCGTCGCCGCCAAATAGACGGTGAGATCGCCGGCTTCGGTGCGGAGGGCGAATTGCCCCTCCAACCCGAGCTCATCGCTTATCGATTCCACCCGGGAGGACACCATGCGGTGCGCGGTGGCCAGCTGGTCGACCCGGATGTCGTAGCTCCCCCGCTCCGCCCGATCGGTACCGGTTGCCGTGAGCACCCCCTCGGCACTCGACTCCACCCGCCGTCCCGTGAAGGTGGTGGACTGGCGGAGGGCCCGCAGGCCAGAGCTGAAGGCCGAGAGCCGGGTGTTCACGCCCTGCCAGATTTCCCGCTGCAGCTGCTGGGTTCCCTTGCGGGACTCCATCTTGCGGATGGGGGCCCGCTCCAGGTGCATCAACTTTTCGATCATTTCTTCGGTGTCGAGGCCCGAGGCCAATCCGCCGAAGGATATCCCGGAAACCATCTATTTCACCTCAGATTCGCTCATCGATTACCAGGCCCACCATCTCCTCGATCCGGGCCACCATGTCCAGGACTTCTTCCGGGGGGATTTCCCGGAGGATCTCCTCGGTTTCAGTTTCGACGACCCGTACCAGGTAGCGGCTGGTGCCCTCGTGGAGTTCAAAGGCCAGTTTGCGGTCGAAAAATCGGAGTATCCCGTTGAGTTGGTCGATGTGATCCCCGAGCTCCTCGCGGTGCTCGCCCCAGGCCGCGTCCTCGCTTCCCGCCTCCACCTCGGTCGTCCTGCGAACCTCCCGGGGGGATTCGACCAGGCGATGGGCGGGGGCACTACTGTGCCCCCCGGGAGCCGTCGGATTGCCGTTGATGCTGTCTATTCGCATGTCGGCCCCTCCTATTCATCGGACGGGAGCCGTCGGGGGGTCCCGGCCGGCTCCCGTCCAATTCCTACCCGTTCAACTGAATCGGTCCTATCCCAGCAACTGCAGTACGGCCTGCGGTGCCATGTTTGCCTGGGCTAGCATGGCGGTGCCCGCCTGCGTCAGGATCTGGTTCTTGGTAAACTCCATCATCTCGGCGGCCATGTCGACGTCGCGGATCCGGCTCTCGGCGGCGGTGAGGTTCTCGGAGGCGACCTCCAGGTTGGTTATGGTGTGTTCGAGGCGATTCTGTAGGGCACCGAGCATCGAGCGCTGGCTGGAAACCTGTTCGATGGCATTGTCCAGTACGGTCAGGGCGTCGTTGGCGGCGGTGCGGCTGGAAACGTCGATGCCGCCATCACCGGTAACCGTGATCTCGTCACCCGCCTCCAGGGCATTAGCAGACGTACCGATCACGAACAGGTCCTGGCCAGAATCCTCAAAGGAAACGAAGGTTTCTCCATCGGCGGAGGTACCGACCATGTTGCCGCTGCCGTCGACCAGACCGAGGTTAGTGCCTTCGATCAAGTTATGCTCTGACCCCACGACGCTATAGGTTCCGGAGCTGAGTTCTGCGCCGTCCGCGAGCTGAATGTTCGCCGTTGCGGTGGCGGATATGGCATTGCTAGCGAAGTCCGTATCGATGACTACCTGTCCGGAGGTAACCGCATTCCCGAAGGCGATGGCGTCGATACCATCTCCGGTGCCAGATGCCTCCGCCAACGTTCCATCACCGAGGTTCTCCTGTGCTGCGGTGAGCAGGGTATACGATTCCCCGTCCGCACTGTAGGCGACATACTCGCCACTCGCATCGGTGAGGGCGTAGTTGGCATCGATCGTCCCCACGGTGGTGACGCTATCCAGTTGCACCACATCGTAGGTGTTTTCGCCATCAGCAATTGCGAGATCACTGGCGTCTGTACTCGCGTTGGCATCAACTTCGACGGTGATCTCGTGCGCAAAGCCCTCCGCGCTGGCGATCCCCAGTGTCTCCGCCCGCATATCGCCGATGCTGATGTCCATGTTCTGGCCCTCGTTGGCCCCGATGTGCATCTTGCCGCTGTAGCTGCCGTCCAGGAGGTTCTCGCTGTTGAACTCGGTGGTGACCCCGATCCGGGTGATCTCCGTTGTCAGCTGGTCGATGTCCTGCTGGATGGCCGCCCGGTCCTCGGCGGTGTAGGTATCGTTGGCGCTCTGGTTGGCCAGTTCGCGCATGGCCTGCAGGATGGAGTGACTCTCGTTCAGCGCTCCCTCGGCGGTCTGGATCAGGGAGATGCCGTCCTGGGCATTCCGTACTGCCTGGTTGAGACCGCGGATCTGGCTGCGCATCTTCTCGGAGATGGCGAGGCCGGCGGCGTCGTCGGCGGCCCGGTTGATCCGGTAGCCCGAGGACAACCTCTCCAGGGATCGTGACAGGGCCCGGTTGGTGGTGTTCAGGTTGCGGTAGGCGTTCAGTGACTCGATGTTGTTCTGAATCCTCATTACAAATCATCCTCCTTGATTTTGATCCGGAGCGTCCCTGCTCCGAGGCTTGGGACCCCTTTTGGTATGATTCCCTCGCCCTCACTCTACTTATCGTAAAGCGGGTCCGGATCTATTAGCTCTTGGAGGAATCCAAATTGTTTCGTTTCTTTAGGGATTGAATGACCTGCCCCAGGGAGGAAGGATCCAACTCGGTGGAGGATGCAGCCCTACGATTCTCCGCTTCGATGGCTTCGTAAATCTCCTTGCGATGGACCGGCAGGCTGCGCGGGGCGGAGATTCCCAGGCGCACCCGGTCCCCCTTCACCTCGAGTACGGTGATCTCGATGGAATCCCCGATCACGATGCTCTCCTCCACCGTCCTAGACAGGATGAGCATCGGTCTTCCCTCCCGTAGCGGAGGCGTCTTCTGGGTGTGGGAACAGCCGGTATCGAACGGGATACGCCTCGTCGTCCAGGATGACCTGCCGGGCGATTCCACGCCTCTCGTTTACGGCGATGGGCGCCCGCAGGTTCACCGTCACGCCCGCGGGATCCGAGGGGATGACCAGTACCAGGAGAAATCGTAGGTCGTCGGCATCCGGACCGCCCAGGGCATCCAACTCGACCTCCGGCAACTCCGGCGCGTACTCGGAGATTATGCTCCCGGGCTCGATCACCGGGAGGGCCAACCCCGAATCCTCCGCATCCTGCAACCAGATCACGGGATCGTCCTCGGCAATGCGCGCCAGGTGAAACCGGCGCGGCCCAGGAAATCCCGGCAGGCCCTCGGGTGCCACCAGAACATCCCGGGCCTCTACCGTTATCTCTCCCAGGCGATCGGATCGAATCTTCACGGCAATTACCCCCTCAACATACGTCGTTCCACCACCACACCGTCCACGCCACCGAACCCTGACGGGATCATCCCTCAGCGGAGGTAGTCCAGCAGCGTCTGGGGCAGGATACGTGCCCCCGTGGCCAGGGAAACGTTGTAGGCTCGTTCCACCAGGGTCAATTCCATCAGGGCCTCAGCCATGTCCACGTCCGCCGTCTCCGATAGGGTCCGGGTCAGGGATATCTTCATGTCCTCCAGGCGATTCTCGCTCATCTGCAGGCGATTCACTCGACTGCCGACCTGGGCCCGGATCGCCAGGATGTCCTCGCCCGAGCGATCCAGGGCATCCAGCTCGTCGTTGACCGCGGCGGTGTCCCCGGCAAACAGGCCGTCGCGGATCCGCGACGCCGTCTCCAGCAAGTCCACGAAAAAGCCGTCACCGTCACCCTGGTCACCCGGCACGTTCACCTGCACCTCCACCCCGGGGCCCGCCTGGCGCATGATGGCCCCGTGGTCCCCGGCGTACTCGAACCCGGTGGCGCCGAGGGAAAAGGGTTCGGCATCCGTCCGGTATCCGGCGAAGATATATCGCCCCACGTGCTTCGTATTGGCCAGGGAGAGCAGGTGATCGGTGATCTCCGATACTTCCTCGGCCGTGGCACCCAGGGCCGCCTCGGACATGGTATCGGTGGCCCCGCGCACGGACAATTCCCGCAGGCGGTTGATCACGTCGGAGGTCTCGGCCAGCACCGATTCCGTGGAATTCAGCCACTCGGCGGCCAGGGAAATGTTGGAGCGAAACTGCTCCAGCTCCGAGAGCGCGCCGTTGATCTGCATGGTGGTCACCGTGCCCCCGGGATCGTCCGAGGGCCGGTTGATTCGTTTCCCCGAGCTCAGCTGCTCGTGCAGCCGATCCAGCCGGGACCGGTTCATCATGAGATCCGTCAGGATCGTTCGCGTCATACCGCGTTCGCTAATCCGCATCTTATCTCACCATCCTGTTGACGATGGTATCCAGCATGTCGTCCCAAACGGTGACCAGGCGGGCCGCGGCGCCGAAGGCATTCTGCGCCGCGATCAGGTGGGTTAACTCCTCATCGATGGAAACCCCCGTCACCGCGTCGCGCTGGTTTCGAAGTTGGGTCAGCATCACCTGGTTGTTGGTGGCGAGCAGTTCCGCCTGCTCCGTGCGGACGCCGACGTGGGCCACGACCCCCCGCCAGAACTCCGCCGCGCTGGCATCGCCGCCGATGATGCG
Organism: Clostridia bacterium; assembly: GCA_003563985.1. Classification (GTDB taxonomy): domain Bacteria; phylum Bacillota; class Sulfobacillia; order SLMV01; family SLMV01; genus CSSED11-154. The sequence goes on from PWSR01000133.1 coordinate 5,661, forward strand.
TTCGTTGCGGAGGCCGGCTATGGCCAGGGCGTTACCGCCATCGCTGGGACCGGTATCCTCGCCCGCGGCGGCCGCCACCCGGCCGGGATCCGCCAGCAGCTCGGGGTTAACCACCAGGTATCCCGCGTGGGCTCCGTCGCTGAAGAAGGGACGACCGTCCACGCCATCGAGGCCGTAGCCCAATTCGTGGATGTCGTTGATCGCCTCCCGCATCCCGTCGGCCAGCTGCACGATGTCCGCGATCAACTCCGGGACGTCCTCGTTTCGCATGCCGATCATGGCCCCCAGCTCGCCCCCGGGGCCCGGCGACCAGGGCGCGGCGCTCCCCCCGTCGGTAACCCATTGGAAGGTCATCTGTCCCGGTCCCCCCGGGACCCCCTCTTCGATGTCGGCGATTTCCAGTCGGCGGCCGCTGAAGGAATCCAGGATGGGGACGCCCCCCGCGGAGAGGGCGATCCCGCCGTCGGACGCGTCGCTCACCGATACCTCGATCAAGCCACTCAAATCCTCCACCAGCTGGTCCCGCCGGTCCAGGAGATCGTTGGGATTGAGTCCCCGGGCTTCCAAGGCCACGACCTGCTCGTTGATGTCGCGCAATTCGCGGATGAGGCCGTTGACCCGGTCCACCCGGGTCGATATCGTCTGCTCCAGGTTATCCACCATGTTGTCCAGCTGGCGCCGGGCCAGCCGGAATGCGTCTCCCAGCTCGTTGCCCCGTTCCAGCAGTGCCGTACGAATCGCGGGATCGTCGGCGTTTCCCGCCAGGTCCTGCCACCCGTTCCAAAAGCGATCCAGGGCCGCGGCGACTCCGCCCTCGCCCGGTTCCGCCAGGACGTCCTGGACCTCCCGCAGGAGTTGGTTGCGCTTGGTCCACATCCCCTCGTCGGAGGAGCGGGAATAGATCTCCCGGTCCAGGTACCGATTCTGGCGACGGGTGATGTCCGCCACCTTGACCCCCGTACCCATGATCATCCGGGGGTGTCCCTTCTGGTCGTAGGGATTGGTGGGGACCAGGTGGGCATCCTGCTTGCGGTACCCCTCGGTCCCGGCGTTGGCGAGGTTGTGCCCGATGACGTCGATATTGGTGCGCTGGGCCCCCAGGGCCCGGCGTGCCATCTCAATGCCGAAGAATGTGCTCCTCAACGCGATCGGCCTCCCCGCTCCCGAATAGACTTCATAGCCTGCGATCCATCAACATCGACGGCGGGCCGTCGCCCCCGTCGCCGTCGCGGTACGTCATCCCGTCCACCGCCATCTGCCGAATGGTCTCCAGGGAAAAATCCACGAACTTCAACGCTTCGGATACCAGTGCGCCGTTGGTCTCATTGAGGGATCGAACCTCGGCGGTAAGTTGTGACAGGCGCCCGCGGGAATCGCGGGCGCGGGCGGCGATTCCCGGCGAAAGTCCCATTCGCTCCGCCAGGTCCTCGAGGCCCTCGACCTCGTCATCCTCGACGCCGGCGAGGGCCAACATCCGCGTATAGGTCGCGTGACGCCGCTCCTCGCGCAGGGCGACACGGGCCAGGATCTCGTCCTGGCCGAGGAGGATCCGGCCCAGGCGCTCCAGGTCATTGTCGCGCAGGGCTTCCCGCTGGGCCTCCAGCAGGGCCATTAGATCTTCGTAGGATGCGCAATGGCCGTCCAGTGCCTCGAGGACCTCCAGCGCCAATTCCTCGGCGTCGCGGCTTGCCCGCGCTTCGCTTCCCGTCGCCTCCACGGGGATCAACCGCCATCCCGCAGAACGTCGTTGATCGCGACACGGGCCAGGATCTTCTCGGCCACGTCCTCCGCGGAGATGTCGTAGGTTCCCGCCTCGATCCGCTCCTTGATGTCGCGGACCAGGTCCTCGCGGACCTCGGGCATTTCCCCCAGGGCGCGGGTCACGGAAACGACTTCCTTGGCCCGCTCCGAAAGACTCATGCCGTCGCCCTCTCGCGCGGCGGCGGGCTCCCGGGCCGGCGCACCGCGGCGGACCTCTTCAATTCGATCGACGGAGCCCGCGGGTTCCGAGCGAGCCCTGATTACCGCCAGCAACTGCTTCTGAGATATCATCATGCCGATCTCCTCCTCCCCGGACCAACGCAGATGGGGTCGTTCACTTCCTGTATCGACGCGCGGACTGCACAATGTAAGTACGGTTTCGAGTGATAGTTGGTCATTTGCATCTCTCGCGACGTGCTCGGTGGTATTATGGCCCCAAGTTATCCCATTATCGCATCATATCACCATTTATCGGTGCCATCCATTTACCAGGACGGCCAACCGGTGGTCCACCGGGATGATGGGCCCTCGACCGGTGGCCGAAGATCGGGTGCCCTTGTACCATACATCGGTGATCTTCAGGGAAGATGTTAGCGCGCCGGGGAAGCGAAGGGTGGGAAGTCCGAGTTGTGCGGCCACGAGACCCGCCAGGCGGTCATCCCGCCGCGGGTATAGCGGGGCCACGACCTCGCAGGACCGCGGGGTACCCGTCAAACGCAGCGCGACCGCGATCAGGCGTGCCGCGGCCAGGGTGGCCCGGGGAAGGCCCCGTCGGTACTGACGCAGCAGGCGACGGGCCTCCGGGGCCCCGGCATTCCGCACACCCGCGGCCACCACAACCTGGGATTCGGTGGCCACAACGGAAAGGGAGCCGGCCGGCGCCGCCCCGGGACAAAAACGCCCCGGGGGACGGGTTAGGATCAGCCAACACGTGGGACATAGGATGGGATCGGTTCCGGGTACGTCCCAGGGACGCCCGCAACCGGGGCAACCGAACGCGTCGCCCAGTCGTTTCTCGAAAGAGGTCAATCCGGGGCACTCCCCGCGGGCCGGATGGTCTTGGGCGTATACGGCGGCCGTCCCCCGTAGGAGGGGCCGGCCACCGCGGGTTCCTCAGGTATCCTCTCCCCCGGCCGTGGCCGGCCACTGGAAGAGCGGCTCCGGCGGGGCACCCCGCAGGCCCGCCGCGTCCCGGAGCGCCTCGGCGCGATCGGTGGCTTCCCAGGTCGCGTCGATGTCCGTTCGCCCGAAGTGCCCGAAGGCGGCCGTGGGCCGGTAGATCGGCCGACGGAGGTTCAGGTCCCGGATGATGGCGGCGGGACGGAAATCGAAGTGGGCGCAGATGAGTTCCTCGATTCGCTCTTCGGGCAACGCACCCGTTCCGAAGGTATCCACCCGGAGGGAGACGGGCTCGGCGATTCCGATGGCGTAGGCGATTTCCACCTCGCACTGCCGCGCCAGGCCCGCCGCCACGGCATTGGTCGCCGCGTAACGGGCGGCATAGGAGGCCGACCGATCCACCTTGGTGGGATCCTTTCCGGAAAAGCAACCGCCGCCGTGGTGGGCCCGCCCCCCGTAGGTATCGACGATGATCTTCCGTCCGGTGATGCCCGCATCCGCCAGGGGCCCTCCCTTGACGAAACGGCCCGTCGGGTTGATGAAGAACTTGGTTTCGTCACGGAGGAACGCCGGGGGCACCACGGCCCCGATCACGTGCTCACGGATCTCGGCGCGGAAGGCATCCATATCGACGTCGGGATCGTGCTGAGCGGACAGGACCACCGCCGAGAGGTATTGCGGCCGCCCGTCGGCATCGTACTGCACCGTACACTGGGACTTGCCGTCGGGCCGAAGGCTCGGTATGATCCCCTCGCGGCGACAGTGGCGCAAGCGGCGCGCCAGTCGATGGGCCAGTGCGATGGGCAGGGGCATGCGTTCCGGGGTTTCCCCCGCGGCGTACCCGTAGACAATGCCCTGGTCGCCCGCCCCCACTGAGTTCAGGTAGGACTCGTCCGCCTCGACTCCATCCCCGCGCAGCACGCCCCGGGCGATGTCCTCCGACTGCTCGTCGATGGCGGTCAGGACCGCGCAGGTATCGGCGTCGAAACCGAACTTCGCCCTGGTGTAACCGATATCGCGGACCACGTTCCGCACCACGTCGGGTATTTCCACGTAGGTAGTCGTACTCATCTCGCCCGTGACCAGGACCAGCCCCGTGGTCACCAGCGTCTCGCACGCCACCCGGGCCACGGGATCCTTGGCCAGGACCGCGTCCAGGACCGCGTCGGAGACCTGGTCGGCCA
>PWSR01000037.1 GCA_003563985.1 Clostridia bacterium
GGATCGCCATCGCTGACGTAGCGACCTCGTCCACCTCCGTCCAGCTCCTCGAACCAGAGGTCCCACTGGTCTTGCGATGCGCGAATCCGGGGGGTGGCCAGGGGATCGAATTCCTCGCTGAAGGGTGATGGCGCCGGTTGTGCCCCGACGAGTACCACCGAGTCATGTCGATACTCGATTTCCTCGTAGCTGCCGGCGTACGCGAGTTCGCGGTTCGACGGCCACAGACCATACGGTAACGCAAAGGATTCGATGCGATACCCCGGGACCGCTTCCTCCACCATCTTCTGGGGAAGTGCGATGACCCGTTGGACTTCCGTCTCGTCGCGGACCTCGCGGAAATCCGCGTGGTAATGGGTATGGCTCCCCAGCTCAAAACCGTTTTCCACCAACCAGGCCAGGGTCGCAGGAATATCTTCGGAGGGAAGCGGATGGAAGGGGCGGGGAGAATTGAGATAGAAGATTGCGCGGGCCTCGAACCCGGGATGCTCCGCGGCGAAATCCAGCATGATGCCCACGGCGCACGAGGGATCGGGATCCCCGACTCCTCCTTCACCCCAACGGAGTTGCGATGCCAGGCCGTCATCGAAGGTAATGACCACCGGGGACGTACCGCGGGGCAAGTCCATTTCCCCGGATACGTACTCGGCCATGGATACCGGGCGGTATCCGCGGTCGTAGAGAAACTCCATGTCGCCCCGGAAGTTCTCGGGGGTCCGGGTCCAGGTGGATTCCTCCGGGCCCAGGTGGTGATACATCAGCACGGGGACGTAGCCGAGCTCGTTCGGCGGGAGACCGCTGTCCGGACCCGTGTCCACCGGCACCGGTTCCCCTTCGGTGACTTCGCCGGGGCTCGTTTCTTCCGGGTCCTCCCCTTCCACCGGTTGCCCATCCTCTGGGGGATCGTTCCCTTCCGTCGCGGGAGTTTCTTCGACGGGGGCCCCCTCCCCGGCGGGGGGACCGTCCTCGGGTGCGGAATCGGAGTGTCCACAGCCCAGGGAGAACAGGAGAATGACTACGATGATCAGAGCGATCTTGCGCAAGTACGATCCGTCCCTTCGCGGCCCACCGCCGCGCGGCTATGTACCGAGCATTCCCTTTCGGAGGGGGCGACCGAAGATGAGTTGCCGATGGCCCCGCCCTCTAGTATCATAATGGAAAACGTGACGGTAAAGACAGCGACGGGGAGTACTAGGATTGCGGACGATGCAGAAAGTCGCCGGGTACTGCGAGGCGATTCGTTCCCGGATCCGAACTCGCCCCGGAGTCGAGATGGTCAGGGCCCTCGCCCAGCCGTCTCCGATCGGCCTCGTTACCGGCCAAGAGTGGGGCTTCCGCCCAAGTAGAGTGGTACCACGGAAAGGGATTTCCGTCTCTACGGGTGGGGGCCCATTTCTGTTGGAGGTGATCGTTAATTGTCCGAATACTCGGTGCGTATCGATGAAAAGTGGCAACGGCGGTGGGAAGAGAGCGGGCTCTACCGCTTCGACCCAGAATCCGTCGATGACAAGCTCTACGTCCTGTCCATGTTCTCCTATCCCTCGGGGGCCAAGCTGCACGTCGGCCACTGGTACAATTTCGGCCTGACGGACAGTTGGGCCCGGATGAAGCGCATGCAGGGCTACGAGGTTTTCGAGCCCATGGGCTTCGATGCCTTCGGCCTCCCCGCGGAGAACTACGCCATCCAGACGGGGATCCATCCGCGGGAGTCGACCTGGGCCAATATCCACACCATGCGCCAACAATTGCGGGCCATGGGTGCCATGTTCGACTGGGATTACGAGGTCGTCACCTGCGACCCCGATTACTACCGCTGGACGCAGTGGTTGTTCCTGGCGCTGTACCGCGCCGGCCTGGCCTATCGGGCCGAGGCGCCGGTGAACTGGTGCCCGGATTGCCAGACGGTCCTGGCCAACGAGCAGGTGGTGGATGGCATCTGCGAACGGTGTGATCATCCCGTGGTTCACCGCAACATGACCCAGTGGTTCTTCCGGATTACCGCGTACGCGGACCGGTTGCTGGAGGGACTCGACTCCCTGGAATGGCCGGAGCGGACCAAGGAAATGCAACGCAACTGGATCGGCCGTTCCGAGGGCGCCCGGATTCGTTTTCCGGTGCCGGAGCGCGATGCCGCAATCGAGGTCTTCACCACCCGCGCCGACACCCTCTTCGGGGCGAATTACCTCGTCCTCGCGCCCGAGCACCCGCTGGTCGACTCCATGACCTCCGGGGATCGGCGCGGGGCGGTGCGCGATTACGTCGAGCGCGCCGGGCGGAAATCCGAGATCGAACGCACGTCCCTGGATCGCGAGAAGACCGGGGTGTTCACCGGTGGGTACGCGGAGCATCCGCTTACGGGGGAGCGGGTACCGATCTGGGTGGCCGATTACGTCATCCTGTCCTACGGAACCGGTGCGGTCATGGCCGTCCCCGGGCACGATGAACGGGACCACGAGTTCTCTCGAACCCACGATCTCCCCATCCCGCGGGTCATCGAATCCCCCGACGGATCCCCGGCACCCCTTCCGCACACCGAGGATGGCGTGCTGGTAAACAGCGGGACGTTCGACGGCATGGACTCGGCCTCGGCCCGGGAAGCCATCGCGCAATCCCTGGCCGACGCGGGGCTGGGAGAGCCGACCGTCAGCTATCGACTGCGGGATTGGCTCGTCTCGCGCCAGAGGTACTGGGGCGCCCCGATTCCCATGATCCACTGCGATACCTGCGGTGCGGTCCCGGTTCCCGAGGATGACCTGCCCGTCCTATTGCCCGACGAAGTGGACTACGCTCCCCGGGGTAAAGCCCCCCTGGCCAGTGCCCCCGACTTCGTTCGGACCGTTTGCCCGGCGTGTAACGGGCCCGCCAGCCGGGACGTGGACACCCTGGATACCTTCGTGGACTCATCGTGGTACTTCCTGCGGTACCCGGACAACGAGAACGTCACAGAGCCCTTTGACCGGGATTGGATCGATCGCATGCTCCCGGTGGACCAGTACGTGGGTGGCGTGGAGCACGCGGTGATGCACCTGCTGTACGCCCGCTTCATCAACATGGTGTTGTACGACCTGGGATACGTGGGATTTCCCGAGCCCTTTCGATCCTTGACGCACCAGGGCATGATCCTGGGGCCGGATGGCCGCCGGATGAGCAAGTCCCGGGGCAACGTGGTCTCCCCCGACGATTACATCACCGACCACGGATCCGATGTCTTCCGGATGTACCTCGCCTTCGGTTTCAATTATATCGAGGGTGGTGCCTGGGAGGATGACGGCATCCGGGCCACCGCCCGCTTCGTCGACCGCGTCCGGCGTTGGGTGGACGCCCTGGCCTCCGGCGACATGGAACTCGGCACCGGCGGGGATCCGGATGCCGACGCCGAGCTGGCCTTCGTGGAGCACACGGCCATCAAGCGGGTGACGGAGGATGCCGAGGGATTCCGCTTCAATACGTGCATCGCGCGCCTGATGGAGTTGACGAATGCCCTGTATCGCTACGAATCCGAGGTCTCCCCCGACCGGCGGAATGCCGACGGAGTCCACTCTGCCACCCGGACCCTGTTGTCACTGATGGCGCCCTTCGCACCGCATTTTTCCGAAGAGATGTGGGAGCGATTGGGGTGGGAATTCTCGATCTTCAATCACCCTTGGCCCGAGGCGGACGAAGACAAGATGGTCCTGGATACCGTGGAGATCGCGGTCCAGGTGAACGGTCGCCTGCGGGGGACGGTCGAGGTGGCAGCCGGGGCCTCCGAGGAGGAAATCGAAGCCATCGCCCGCGACAACCCGCGGGTCGCCACCTACCTGACCGATGGCGTCCGTCGCGTGATCGTCGTTCCGGGCAAGCTGGTTAACTTCGTCGTTTGAGGGAGGTGGGATGCTTGAATCTTCTCGTTTTGGGTGGCACGCGATTCTTCGGGAGACGAGCGGTGGAGATGTTGTTGGAGCGCGGTCACGACGTGACCGTGCTGTCCCGTGGGGTGACACCCCTCCCCTGGCCCCGGGGAACCGTGGAGCACCTGGGGTGCGACCGAAACGTTCGCGGCGAACCGTCGAGATCCTTGCGGGGCCGCGATTTCGATGCGGTCTTCGATAATTCCGCCATGGACGGGGGCGCCGTCCGCGAAGTACTGGACGTTCTGCCGGGGTTGGCCCGGTACGTGCTGACCAGCTCGGGCGCGGTATACCAGCGCCCAGGATCACCGGCTCTCGAGGAACTGGTGCACGGTGTACCCTCTCGCCCCCATCACGATCCCTTCGGTGCGATGCGATTGCTTAGCGAAGACGATGCGCCCTTCGAGATCAACTGGCTCCGGGGGGAGGTCGCAGATGAGGTGCCCGGGTATCGACGCGGCAAGTTGGAGGCCGAACTGGCCCTCGCCGAGGCGGGGCCGGGATCCGGGCCCGCGCCCATCGTCCTGCGCCCGCCGCAAATCGAGGGTCCCCGGGATCCCACCGGGCGCACGGAGTTCTTCGCCCGGCGCGTGGCCGATGGCGGCGGCATCCTACTCCCCGCCGAGGGTCGAGGCGGGGTCTTCCAGAAGGTCTTTAGCGAGGATTTGGCCGCCGCGGCGGTTGCGGCCGTGGAGTCAGCCCCGGGAATCCGCGGCCCCTTCAACGTCGCCGGCCCCGAAATCATGACCATGGAGCGTTACCTGTACGCCCTGGCCCTCGTCCTCGATCTCTCCCCCCCGCGGATACTGTATGCCCCGGCGGAGGAAATCCGCAACGCCCTCGGGCGCAGCTACGCACCCCCCGTGCCGGGCTCCAAGGTCGTCGATATATCCCGGGCCCGCGCCCAGCTGGATTTTTGTCCCCGACGGTATGTCGATCGCATGCGCGACACCCTGGAATGGATTTTCGATCGCGCACCGGCTCCGGGATTGGCGGCGGCGCGGGAACGAGAGATCGATTTCCTGCGTTCTCATCCGGTTCCCATGGCGCCCCCGGGGGATCGGCAGGAGGACAACCGTTCGCGAAGAAAGTAGCCTGTGCCGTCCCGATAGGTAGTAGGGAACATGGAAAGGGAGGAATCGCTTTGATCACCGGGCGTTTCGCAGTAAAGAGACCGACCAACGAAACCGTACTCTCGTACGCTCCGGGAACGCCGGAGAGAAGGATCCTGAAGGAGGAACTGGACCGCCAGTTGGAAGAGAAAATCGATATGCCCCTCGTCATCGGCGGGGAGCGAGTCCGTACCGGCGATACGCGTCCCGCGACCTGCCCCCACGATCACGGGCACGTCCTGGGCGAGTATCACATGGCCGGGGAGACGGAAGTGGGGCAAGCCATCGAGGCGGCGCTTGCCGCGCGCAAATCCTGGGCCGCCACGCCGTGGTACGACCGCCTGGCCATCTTCATGAAGGCGGCGGACTTGTTGGCGGGGAAATACCGACAGGTTCTCAACGCTGCGACGATGCTCGGGCAGGGTAAGAGCGCCTTCCAGGCCGAGATCGACTCGGCGTGCGAGCTCATCGACTTCTTGCGTTTCAATGCCCACTTCGCCTCGCAAATCTACGGGGAACAGCTGGACTCCGATTCGGGCGAGTGGAACCGGATGGACTACCGGCCGCTGGAAGGATTCGTCTTCGCGGTCACGCCCTTTAACTTCACGGCCATAGGGGGCAATCTCCCGACGGCCCCCGCGATGTTGGGCAACACGGTGGTGTGGAAGCCAGCGTCATCGGCGGTATACTCCGCTGCCTATATCATGCGAATCCTCGAGGAGGCGGGCCTTCCCCCCGGGGTCATCAACCTGGTATACGGGAGCGGCCGCCAGATCGGCGACCTGGTTCTCGAACATCCCGACCTCGCCGGAGTCCACTTCACCGGGAGTACCGCGGTCTTCCAGGGCATGTGGAATACCGTCGGGAACAACGTGGCGAACTATCGCACGTATCCCCGCCTGGTGGGAGAGACGGGGGGCAAGGACTTCGTATTGGTGCATCCCAGCGCCGACGTGGATGTGGTGGCGACGGCACTGACTCGCGGCGCCTTCGAATACCAGGGACAGAAGTGTTCGGCGGCTTCCCGCGCATACGTTCCCCGCTCGCTTTGGTCGAAGCTGTGGGAGACGATGTCGGCGCAGTTGGATGACATGAAGGTGGGCCCACCCACGGACTTCACCAACTTCGTCAACGCGGTCATCGATCGCGGGGCCTTCGAGGACATTACCGGGTACATCGATCGCGCCCGCGAAGCCGAGGACGCAGAGATCATCGCCGGGGGCGGCTACGACGATTCCACGGGATTCTTCGTCGAGCCGACGGTCATCCTCACCGAAAACCCGGATTTCGAGACCATGTGCGAAGAGATCTTCGGGCCGGTTCTCACCATAATGCCCTACGATGATGCGGACTACGGGGAGATCATCGGCGTGGTCGATGCCACTTCGCCCTACGCCCTGACGGGCTCGGTGATGGCCCGCGATCGTTCTGCCATCGAGGCCGCTCTGGCGGGACTGCGGAACGCCGCCGGGAACTTCTACATCAATGACAAGCCCACGGGGGCCGTGGTGGGACGCCAGCCCTTCGGGGGTGCCCGGGCCTCGGGAACCAACGATAAGGCCGGGAGCCGGTGGAACCTGATGCGCTGGATGTCTCCGCGGACCATCAAGGAGAACATGGTCCCGGCGACGGACTACCGTTATCCCTTCATGGATGAGGCGTAGTCGAACCGCCCCGGGGTCCATTGCTGTGGATCCCCTACTCGTCCGTGCCGGAGGCATCGCGGACGTGCAAGGGAAGGGCGCCCGCCCTGGGCGCCCTTCCCGATCCCCGCGATCTCCCAATCCCTCGCCCCCGCGGGCTCCTCGCATTCAGACCACGTTGGGTTCCAGTAGCAATTCGCCCCGTTCGAACCGGCCCAGGTTCAACGCCCCGATGTCCATCTCCGGATCGGATCCGGCGATCGTCTGGGCCAGCACCCGCACAGCCATCGGTGCCACCATGAACCCGTGTCCGCTGAAGCCCACGGCCATCCAGTACCCCTCCAGCCCGGGTACATCGCCGAGGATGGGCTGGGAATCGGGGCTCACGTTGTACCCGCCCGACCACTGCCGCACGACGCGCAGGTCGGCCAGGGGCGGCATTATGGTGGCCACGGACCGGGCCATGCGCTCCAGGAAGAGCCAGCTGCTTTCGTTATTGATGCCCCGGGGCTCGTCCGGATCACCGCGGCCCATCAGGAAACTGCCGTGGGGTACCTGCTGGCAGTAGATGTGATGGCTGAAGGAGACCACCATGGGGTCGAGCATGCGACCCACGGGTTCGGTGGCGAGGATTTGGTGACGCTCGGTATATACCGGTAAATCGACGCCCGCCATGGCGCCGATCTCCGCCGAATGCGAGCCGGCGGCGTTGAAGACCAACGGGGTAGCAACGTATCCCCTCGAGGTCTCGACGCCGACGACGCGATCCCCGCGGACTTCGATGTCGGTCACCCGGGTATCCAGGGCAAATCGCACCCCGGCCCGCCGGGCTGCCAGGGCATAGGCGTGGGTGGTGTGGAACGGATTCGCGTGCCCGTCCTCGTGGCAGAAGGTGGCCCCCAGGAGCCCCTCCGCCGAGAGATGCGGTACGATATCCATGGCCTCCCGGGGACTCAAGACCCGCGACGGGACCCCCAGCTCGTTTTGCCGGGCGACGTTCTTTCGGAATTGCTCCAACTGCTTTTCCGCGTAGGCCAGAATCAGGTAGCCGCCCTGCTTGAACTCGATGCCGCGGGGATAGTCAAGGTGCTCGGGCAGGGTTTCTAGGATTCGGCAACTGGCCCGGGAGAGTCGGATGTTCATCTCCAGTCCCCATTGTTGGCGAATCCCCGCCCCGCAGCGGCCGGTGGAGCCGGCCGTGAGGTAATCTCGCTCGCAGACCAGGACATCTTCCACGCCCAGGACCGCCAATTCGTATGCCAGCGCGCAGCCGGTGATACCTCCCCCGACGATGACGATGGAGGCGGTATCGGGGAATTCACCCATCGATGCCCCCTCCCCCCTCTGCGTCGTCATCCTCGGCGACGCTACCGGCGACGGTGGAAAGCTTCAGGGGTGTGGTCGGTGGCCGGAAGATCGAGGGCGCGACGTCTTCGATGGACAGGCCTTCGTTGCGGGCGATCTCGCGCAGAATGATCTCCCGACAGGACCGGCCTCCGCAGGGACCCATGGTGGTCCGAAGCAGTCGCTTGACGGCCTCGAAGGACCGGGAATGGGGATCGGCCAGGCATTCCCGGAGCTCCGCCAGGGTTACGTCTTCGCAGCGGCAGACGATGATGTCCCTATCGTCCGTCATGGGACTCTCCCCCCTCGAAATCGAATGCCCGGACCTCGTCGGCCAGTTCCCGCGGTACCGCCAGGGTGATGACGGCCGTCCGGTCGAACTGCCTTGGATTTCGGACCCGTCGAACTTCACCTCGGCCGATCTCTTCACCGCCACGATCCAGCAACGCGACGCGGGTACCGGTTTCGGGGAGCGGGGCGAACTCGTAGGGTAGGGAAACCAGGGCGGTCTCCCCCGGGGCGCTTTCGTCCACGACGAAAATGGCCAGGCCGGGACATGCGGCGATGCATACGCCACAGCCCGTGCATAGAGCGTGGTCCACCGCCGGGATATCATTGATGTCAGCGAAGGCGCCGATGGCGCCGGTGGGACACGCGGTGTGACATGGATCGCAGGGAATCTCCTGGAAACACTCGACCCGCACGAGGGCTCCGCGCCGGCGTTCTTCCTCCGGCGGGCAGCACGCGGCGAGGTCCCCTGGTTGCGGAACACCGCTGGATTTCAGCATGGTTCTCCCTCCTCGACGAGCACCTGGCGGCGCACCGGCGCACCCCGGAGGGCCGCGAGTCCCCGCCTCGTTACGTCTCCGGTCGGGCCCGACCGGAGACGATGTAATTCCGATGCGATTTCGCTTCGGATGCGGCTGAATTGGTCCGGGGGGACGTATCCCAGTGCGTGTGCCGCCGCTGGGCCGGCCAGTCGTCCCTCCATCATGGCTGCCGAGGCTTCTTCGATGCCCGCGGCATCCCCCGCCACGTAAACGCCTTCCACGGAGGTCTCCATCTCCTCGTTTCTCCTGGGAACGTACCCTCCCAGTTCCGAGATCCACGCCATCTCGCATCCGCACTGCCACATGAGGTCCCCGAGGGGGCCCAGGCCCACGGCCAGGCAAACGGCGTCGCACTCGATTTCCCTTTGCGTGCCGGGTTGGACCCTCCAGTTCTCGTCGATCTTCGCCACCACGGCGCCCCGGACGGAATCGGTGCCCGTGACCTCGAGAAGGGTGTGTCCGGTCAAGATGGGAACGCCGAGGCGCCGGATCTTGGATGCGTGTACCCAGTATCCACCGACTTCGTGGGAGGCTTCCACCACGGCTGCCACTCCGATTTTGGCCTGCAGCAGCTGGTAGCTGACGATCAATCCGATGTTCCCGGCACCCACCATGAGAACCCGGTGTCCCGGGCGAACGCCGTGCACGTTCATCAGGGTTTGGACTGCCCCGGCGCCGTATACGCCGGGCAGATCCGATCCGGGAACGGCCAGGGTCTTCTCCGCCGCACCGGTGGCGAAGATCAGTTTTTGGGGACGGATCTTTTCCCAC
>PWSR01000191.1 GCA_003563985.1 Clostridia bacterium
CCGCGGCGGCGGCGACCAGCAGGGCATTCTGGGCCATGTGTCTTCCCGGTATCCGCAGGGCGATCCGCCCCAGGTCCTTCGAGCCACACCAGAGGTTGAATTCGGAGCCACCGGGATGGGAACACAAGTCTCGCGCCACGTAATCCACCGGGATATCGAGATCCGCGGCTGCCGCCTCGGCCGCGCAATACACGACGCGGGTCGATCGCCCCGACGCCAGGTCCAACAGGATCGGATCCTCTGCATTGATGACCGCCAGACCCCCGGATCGAATCCCTTCGACGAATTGCCCGAAGGCGCGGACCTGCTCGGGGAAACTGCCGCCGTAAAACTCCAGGTGCTCCGGCTCCACGTTGGTGCAGAGGGCCACATCGGGGTGATAGTGCAGGAAGGTACCATCGCTCTCGCAGGCTTCGGCCACCAGGTATCCCGACGATCCGATCCTGGCGGTCAACCCCTCCTCCATCAGTTCCCCGCCGACCACGACGGTGGGGTCCAGGCCAGAGGCCTCCAGGACGGCACCGAGCATCCCGGTGCTGCTGGTCTTGCCGTGGGTACCGGCCACGGCGATCGAGGGAGCGAACGCATCGAACAACGCTGCCAGAATTCGCGACCTATGCAATACCGGGATTCCGCGGATCCCGGCCTCGACCCGTTCCACGTTATCCCCGGGAACGTCGGTACTATACACCACCGTCGCTACACCTTCCAGGTGGTCGCGATGGTGACCGATGGTCACCTCGATCCCCCGGGAACGGAGGGCCTTCACCCGAGAGGATTCCGCCAGGTCGCACCCTGTGACGGATAGCCCCAGGGAAACCAATACCAGGGCCAATCCACTCATCCCGTAGCCACCGATACCGATGAAATGGATCGGGCCGGGAATGCGTTCGGCCAGCACGGATCCGCGATCACTGGTATCCATGGATATCCTCCCCAACGTCCCCATCCTCTTCCGCCTTCTCTGGCCGGGCCTCCCTCGAGATCACCCGGGCCGGTACACCGGCCACGAACGACCCCGGGGGCACGTCGGCGGTAACGACCGCCCCCGCTCCCACCACCGCGCCCTCTCCCACGGTGACTCCCGCCAGCACCGTCGCATTGGCCCCGACCATCGCGTTTCGTCCGATCACCGTAGGACCGGTGCGGTACTCCTCGATCAAGAATTCGTGGGCGAGGACCGTCGCATTGTACCCGAGCAAGCAGTTCTCCCCCAGGGTAATCAGCTCCGGCCAAAAGACATCCATCATGACGGACAGGCCCACGGCGACATCCGCCTCTACCTTCATCCCGCGCCAGCGATACAGGGCATTCTTCCAGGAATAGACGGGCAAGTATTTCGCCAGGGAGATGGCGAGGAAATTGACGATGACGCGGGCCATCGACACCGACTCGAAACAGCTGTGAAGCGAGTTTCGCGAGGAATCCACGGGATGTACGGTCAATCGTCTCCCGGAATGCGGTCTGCCGGTCAAAGGTCGAAGCCACCTCCGTCCCTTCGTACGCCCAGGGACGGGTCCACATCCATGGAGAGAGAATCCGCTCCGAGCAGCCCGAACCGGCGGTATCCCGCCGCCGCGACCATCGCCGCATTGTCGGTGCAATAATGGATCGGCGGTACGCAGAGGCCCAGGCCCCTCCGCGGAGCTTCCCGCTCCACTCTCTCGCGCAGGAGGCTGTTGGCCGCCACCCCGCCCGCCATCACCAGGTGCTCGGCTCCCACCCGCTCGGCGGCCGCCAGGGTCTTGGTCACCAGCACATCCACCGCCGCCGCCTGGAAGGAAGCCGCCAGGCGAGGGGCGTTCGGCTCACCGGCGGCATCGCGGTCGCTCTCGGCCGCCAGGGCAACCGCCGTCTTGAGTCCACTGAAGCTGAAATCGAAATCGCCGGAATCCATCATCGGCCGCGGCAGCTCCAGCAAGGGTCCCCGGTAAGAAGCGGCCAGGCGATCCACGGCGGGTCCACCGGGAAACCCCAGTCCCAATAACCGGGCCACCTTATCGTAAGCCTCCCCGGCGGCATCATCCCGGGTTCCCCCCAGGTAGAATCCCCGGCCGTCCCGATAGTGGATCAACTCCGTGTGGCCTCCCGAAACGATCAGGCAAACCGCCGGCGAGGGCAGCTGCGGATGACCGGAATCCAGGACCGCGGCCCAAAGATGTGCCGCCACGTGGTTGACACCCACGAAGGGGCACCCCAGGGACCACGCCAGCCCCTTGGCCGCGACGAACCCGACCAGGAGCGATCCGACGAGACCGGGACCGCGGGTAACCGCCACCAGGTCGATATCCGCGAGACGCACGCCCGCTTCCTCCACCGCCGCATCGATGACCGGGATGATGTTCTCCGAGTGGCGCCTGGAGGCCAATTCGGGGACCACACCTCCGTGTCGGCGATGGACGATCTCCTGCGACCCCACGACATTGGCGCGCACGCCCATGTCGGCGCCGACCACGGCGGCGCCCGTATCGTCGCAGGATGTTTCAATGCCCAAAATGAGGGACACCTCACCACCCGACCCTCTCATCGTTCTCCCCGGAGGATGGGCCGCGTGTCCCGGCAGATCATGACCGCGGCATCCTCCCCGGTATCGGTATAATACCCTCGTCGTATGCGAACGAATTCGAACCCGTAGCGTTCGTAGAAGTTGCGCGCCAATACATTGGATACCCGGACCTCCAGGGACATCCGATTGAGGCCGCGGGCGAGGGCCCGGGCCATCAGGGCCAGGAGCAGGCGTGCCCCGATCTTCCGCCCCCGGTGATCGGGATCCACGGCAATATTGGTCACGTGGGATTCGAACAGGAACAGCCACATCCCCGCATATCCCAACACCCGATCCCCGGATGCCGCGACGATGTAATCGGCGCAGGAATTTCGGGTAATTTCCGATCGGAACGCTCCCTCGGACCACGGCGAGGGGAAGGATCTCCGCTCGATTTCCATGACCGCCGGGATGTCATCCACCGTCATGGGTCGCACGTAGACCTCGTATCCTACCTCGGTGCGCCCTTCCCCGGGCCTAGCGACCATCGGGATCGGCCCCCATCCGTCGGCGTTCCGCCTCGGTCTCGCGATAATATCTCGGACTCAGTTCCCGGGGATCGCCCGCCGCTCCCCCGGCGATCATGTCCGCTCCCAAGAAGGCGACGATTCCCGGCGCAATCCATCGCCCGCCGAGGACGCGTCCAAAGGATTCCGTTGCGGAGCACTCGCCGGGGGGCGGGTCACCGATCCACCAGGAGGACGATCGTTTCGATCCCAGGGCCGAGGCCATCTCGCCCGGCGTCCTGCGGGCCGGTGGGATATACTCCCGCGGCAGCCAGTAGGCCCCGGATTCGCCGGTTTCCCCGGAGGGAGCGTAGGCCGCCGTGAAGAATGCACCCCGTCGGGCGCCGAGCGCCGGAACCGCCAACGAACCGGGCGGGATCGGCGTTGAAGCGGCCAGGGCCGCCAGGGAACTCACCCCAACGGCGGGTATCCCTAGGCCCCGACCGATGCCGGCCCCCAGGGCGCACCCGATGCGCAAACCGGTAAAGGATCCGGGGCCGTGGGCGACGGCCACTCCGTCGAGATCCCCCGGGGTCACACCCGCACCGGATAGAACGGTATCGAGCAGGGAGGGCAACAGCGACGAACTCCTGCGCGGAGCCCGCAGGACCATTTCCGCCAGGACCATTCCATCGCGCCAAAGGCCCACGCCCAAGGTGACGGATGATGTGTCGATACCCACGACGAGCACGGTCTCATTCCCCCGCTTCGGAAATCAATCGCCGGCACTCTCCGTAACCCTCGGCCCGAACCTCTCGCCCGAGGGGAGAATCGTCCGGCCGCGACAGGAAAACTTCCAGGCGATCCGGGGTGCGCATCGAATCGGGCAGCCGATCGGCCCATTCGATGACCGCCGACGCCCGCTCTGAAATCATGGCATCCCAGGGCAGGTCCTCTATCGCCTCCGCCGATGACAGTCGGTACAAATCTACGTGATAGAGATCGAATTGTCCGCGGTGCTCCCAAACCAGGGTGAAGGTGGGACTCCGGAAGGGACCGGGGGCCCCCGCTCCCCGAAGAATACCCGAGGCCAGTACCGTCTTGCCCGCACCCAGGTCTCCCCGCAAACAGATCATCATGCCGGGGCGCAAATGCGCGCCCCAGCGAGCGCCCAGGGCCTCGGTTTCCTCGGGCGAGGCCGTAGTTACCCGGGCGATCACCGGTGGATTCACGCCGGACCCCGAAGTCCCAACTCTTCGAGTACGCTCTTCATATCTTCCCACACCGGTGGACGCTTGCGGGGATCGCGCAACAGTGCCGCCGGGTGGAAGGTGGGCATGACCTTGATTCCCCGCCATTCCTGCCAGGTACCCCGCATTCGAGTAATCTTCGCATCGGGGCGAATCAGGCCCTGGGTTGCGGCGGCACCCAGCGAGACGAGAACCCCGGGGCGCACGAGGCGCATTTGGGCGTGAAGGTAAGGTATGCAATAGTTCCGTTCCTCTTCCGTCGGCGTTCGGTTGGCCGCGGGACGGCACTTGACGATATTGGTGATGTATACCTCGTCTCGCAGGAGACCGCAGGCATCGATGATCCGATCCAGTAGTTTTCCGGCCCGACCCACGAAGGGACGACCCAGCCGATCTTCGTCGGCGCCCGGGGCCTCCCCGACGAAAGCGATCTGGGCCCGCGGCGATCCCTCGCCGAAGACCACACCCTTACAACCCGACCGCAGATGGCACCGACTGCATTCCAGCGCGAACCGCTCCAGGTCTTCCAGGTCATCGATCTCCCCGACGAACCGGAGAAACTCCGCCCCCGCCAGTTCCCCCGGGGCCGGTGGGGTCCCCGCTCTCCGTTGAAAACCGGACGGGCGGTGGGGCTTGGAGGAAAAATCCAGCCCAGCCTGGCGCAGTTCCTCTTCCCTATCCCGAGGTTTCATCGGATCGAATCTCCTCCATCTTGGCCATCATCTCCCGCTGTTTTTCCCGCACCATATCCCGGTACCCGCGCACGAACTCCATGTTCTCCCCCTGGTAATGGGCCGACATCTCATCCAACCCGGAGCGGAGCTCTCCCAAGCGTCCCCGGATATCTCGGCCCAGTGAAATGGCGTCGGGGCACCCGGGTTTACAGGGGTAGAAGTAGGAAGCGAAGTAGGCCGCGCCGTCGGCATCCTCCGGGGAATCCTCCAGTTGCTCACTGGCGCGAACCCCGGAATCCACGCCCCGGTTGGCATCCTCGATGTACGCTTCCACGCAGCACTGGGGGTATCCCAGCATGCGTCCCACCGCGTCGAGGAAGATCGAGGACATTTCCTCGGGAAGGAATACCGGACTCATGTCCTGTCGCTTCTGTGCCTCTTCTCGAATCCTGTCTCGCATACCCATCACCCGGGAGATTCGATCCATCGCATCCTCGGAAGCAGCGATGAACAGATCGTCCAGGCTGGGCCTCAGTTCCTTTTGATACGTATCCAGGCCGAGGCGTTCCGCCCATTCCCGGTGCGCCCGGTACTCGGGGTGCTCGTATACCATCTCGGTGAAAGCAGAGCGGACCAGGCCGGTCCGAAAGGCCAGGGGCGTACTGACCAATCGCTGCAGATTCAAACGGGTCTTATCGATGAAGCCCAGCAACCCCCGGCGACCGCCCCCGGAGTAGAACTTATCGGCGTAGCTCTCGTCGATTCCCCGCCGGATATCTTCACCCGAGGGGAATTCCACGGGAACCATCAGGGCTCCGGTGGGACGCGAGCCCAGGGCGACCGGCAAGTAGTCCTCCAGCTTGACACGATCGAGAATGCGATCCTCTTCGAGAAAGGCCGCGATGGTGCGTTCATTTGGTTTCATTTCCGCCTCCATTCCCCGGGTACCCTGTCCACATTCAACCGTCACCGCTCCCAATCCTGCAGGTTACACGGGAGCGGGGGAAAATGCGAAAGGGGGGCCGGAGGCCCCCCTGGACATTCATCGGGTCTCGTGCCCTCACCCCTCGATGATTTCCACGTTGGCGCGGGGTACCGTCACTTCGGTACCATCCACCAGGCGGGCGCTGAGGACGCGAACGTGCGCCTCACTCTCGATCATCTGCAGCTCCGGCGGTAGACCGGTGACCTCGGCCAAGGCGCCGAAGTGGGGCTCACGAATAATGCGGATCGGGGTACCGATGCCCAATCCACCGGCATCCTCTTCCTCTTCGGTGTCGATGCTATCGGGGGCATCCTTGAGTTCCGCGACGAGATCGGGGTCGGGACATATGATCTCCGGCCTCATCACGCCGGCGCGGATCTGGGTCGCACCGTTAATGGAAGCCGTGCGTCCCTCGAGTTCCTTGAACAGGTCGAAGGTCTTATCCGCGATGCGCATGGGTCCGAAGCCCTCGGTGATGATCAGGGTCAACGGGATATCCTCGTGGCCCGTGATGGCCACGCCGATGTCGTATCCCAGATATTCGATGAGGTCGTGGTCCACGATGCCGCCCGCGATCAGTCCCAGGACACCCACTTCCTCGGCCCGCCGGATGATTTCGCTGGTTGCGAGACTACCGATCATGACGATCTTCCCGGCGCAGCTTTCATCGATGTCCGATGCGGATATTTGCTCGTCCGGCGAGGAAGCCACGACCTTGATCTCACCGCGGCGCTCCCCCCCGATCCCGAAGATCCCCTGGATGAAGGCCCCGGCCGTCTCGATGACCACGCCCTCCCCGGGGAGAACCCGGCGAACGATTCCCTCGACGTATGCCTCGACGTCCAGGGGAGTCGGCGGCTCGCGGAGTACCATCTGTCCGCTGACCTCGGAGACCATTTCGACGACGCCGTCGACGGGAGACATCTGCTCGGACTTGAATAGTCCGAAAAAGGAGACCTTTCGGGCGATGACCTGCCCCTTCTCCACCTGGTCCCCGGGCTTTACCAATACCACATCGGGAAGTTCGTAGGGCTCGACGGTCATCAACTGGGATATATTTACGCTCGCGGGGTCGCCCGGGATCTCCGTCCGCGCCACGATGTCGTGGGGTTGAACCATGTCCCCCACCTCGGGGAATACGTCGCCCTTGATGGGGAGGCGGCGAATCTTGCGGACGATTTCCCGGCTACTTACCTTGAGTCCCGGAGTGTATGCGTGAGCCATCTTATACCGCCTGCCCTTCCGAAATGTACTTGGCCAGGGCATCCGCCGGGTACAGGTCGAGCGATTCGATCCAACCGGCGATTTGCTTCTGGCGATCGGCGGCCTCCGGTTCCAGGACCACGGGACGGCCGCGGCCGTCGATGATGATACCGACCACTCCGCCCTCCAGCTCGGCGTCCACGGGGCGGCCGACACCTTCGCCGACGTCCCAACGACGGCCGGGCTCAATGTGGGCCTGGGCTACCTGCCCTTCTTCCAGTTCGATCAGCTTGATCTCGCCGAACTCGACCGTCTCCACCCGCTCCGTTCCGTCGGGCATGGCCATGGTGACCTTCGCCGCCGTGGTGCCGCGGAGATTGTCCACCTTGACACCCTCCTGGGGTACGGGGGAAACGCTGCTTCCCAGGCGCACCAGGCAGTCGCGATCGAACACCTCGGCCGAGGCTTCGGGATGCACGGTGGCCAAGACGCCCAACTGGGGCATCATGAATATGCTGTCGACCGCCAGGCGCGTGATCCCGTGGGGCTGGAAAGCATCCAGCATCATCAGGGCGGACTGGACACGGCGGGGTGCGTGGGATAATACGCCACCGCTACCGAGAACCATACCCAGGGTCATCATGTTGACCAAAGAGCCCCCGCTCATCTTCTGATCGAAGGTATCTCCCATGTCCCGGGCCTGGCGGATTCCCTTGAGGCCCGTGGCCAGGGTCTTGTGGTGCTCGAAGGCGAGCCGCAGTGCCTCGCGGGCCAACGCCTGCTCGATGACCAGGTCCTCCAGGGATTGCGGAATGGTGGTGGGGCGGATCATCTTGTTGCGGATCCGGCTGCGCAAGTCTTCCTCGCTGACGTTCATGGGCAACCAACGGGATATGTTATCCAAGCCCGTCTCCAACAGGACATTGCATATGCTATAGCTCATCCCGAGGTTGGCCGACACGGTGCGGTTGAAGGTGCCCGCGAATACGCTGAATATGTCGGTGGTGGCGCCACCGATGTCGACCCCGATGACCTCCATCTTGTACTGCTTGGCGACGTTTTGAATACCCAGGCCTACGGCACCGGGGGTCGGCATGATGGGGGCGTCGGTCCACTCCATGAGCTTGTTGTAACCGGGAGCCTGCGCCATGACGTGCTCCATAAAGAGGTTGTGGATCTCTTCGCGGGCCGGCTCCAGGACTTCCTCCTCGAGAACCGGGCGAATGTTGTCGACGATCCGCAGGTCCAGCATCTCACCCAGGGTTTGATTGACGTGTCCGCGGGCGTCCTTGTTGCCCGCGAAGATCACCGGCAGCCGGAAACCGATACCCAACCTCGGCCTGGGATCCGCCGCCGCAATGAGTTCCGCGATCTGGCTGACGTGCGTGATGGTACCGCCGTCGACGCCACCGGATAGGAGAATCATATCGGGACGCAGCTGGCGGATACGGGAGATCTTCTGGTGCGGCATGCGCCCGTCGTCCACGGAGATGGCATCCATTACGATGGCGCCCGCGCCGAGGGCCGCCCGTTCGGCACTCTCGGCGGTCATGGTCTTGACCACCCCGGCGACCATCATCTGGAGACCGCCACCGGCACTACTGGTTGAAAGATAGATGTCGGCACCCCTGGTATCCGATTCCCTCGGGGTGATTATGCCCTCCGCCTCGAGGAACGTCTTACCGGAGAGCTCCTCGACTTCTGTGACCGCATTGCGGACACCCATGGTCACATCTTCGAAGGGAGCCTCTACCGTCGTCGGGGCCTCCCCTCGGACGACCAGGCGATACTCACCATCTCTTTTTTCGATCAGGATTGCCTTCGTGGTGGTGCTGCCGCAGTCAGTAGCGATGATGGTTTCCATCTGATCCTTAGGAATCTTCGTTACACCTTCCGTCGGCAAACAGCTTCTCCTCCTCCCGGTTCCCCATCTACATTGAGGGGCAGCCGATTCAAGGAACGAACCGGCTAATCCTTCTTCTCGTCGTCCCCTTCGACATCGGAATCGGCCGGACTGCTCTCCCCGGACTCCTCCGCCTTTCGCGCTGCCTCCTCGTCCTTCTTGCGCTGCCGGGCGGCGCGACGCTCGCGCTCCTCTTCCTCCACCATATCTTCCAGGCGCTCCACCAATCGGTCGAGGTTCTCTCGATCCTGGAGGATATAAGCGATCTCGGTGGCGTACGGATGACCCGTGAAGAGGTTCGTGAACGGGGCAAGCATATGCATGCTTTGGCTGGTTACAAAAGACAGGGGCCGAAATCCATCGAACAGCATGATCGCGGGAGCTACCATCTCCCACTGGTAGATCCGCTGGGCCGCCCACTCGATTAGTTCGTCGCGCCTTTCGGGCGAAATATCTTCACTACGCACAGTGGGATTCCCCCTCGATGGATGGATGATGCGGTCGGCTCCATCCTCAACCCGTACGACGTC
>PWSR01000117.1 GCA_003563985.1 Clostridia bacterium
CCCGGGCTCTGCTATTATCTGAGGGATCGTTGCGATGATGGGTAATCGAAGGCGGGGGCCTTCCAGCGAGGGGGATCCGGTGCGAGCCTCCACTCCCCGCCTTCTTCCCGACCCCGAGCACCCGGTGTAGAGCCGGGCGGTGACCCCGATATCGGTCTCGAGAGCCGGGTCCGCAGGATCCGGAACGAAGGTGGTACCGCGGATACTCTCCGTCCTTCCGGATGGGGAGTTTTTCTTTTGCGACGGGAGGAATCGAATTGAGCAACAAGTTCGTAGAAGCCATCACCCCCCGGGAGGAGAACTTCTCCCGGTGGTATACTGACGTGGTCTTGAAGGCGCAACTGGCCGATTACGCCCCGATCCGGGGCTGCATCGTGGTCCGTCCCCCCGGGTTTGCCATATGGGAGGCCATACAGTCCGGACTGGACCGCCGTTTCAAGGAGACGGGCGTGGAAAACGCCTACTTCCCCCTATTGATACCCGAGAGCATCTTCACCCGGGAGGCCGAGCACATCGAGGGATTCGCCCCCGAGGTGCCCTGGGTGACCCACGCGGGAACCGAGGAACTCCCCGAGCGGCTGGCCATCCGCCCCAGCTCGGAGACCATCATCGGCACCATGTTCGCCCGCTGGATCCAATCCTATCGCGATCTCCCCATGCTGGTGAACCAGTGGTGCAGTGTCCTCCGGTGGGAGAAGGCCACACACCCCTTCCTGCGCACCTCGGAGTTCCTCTGGCAAGAGGGCCACACCTGCCACGAGACGGAGGAGGAAGCCCGGGAGCGGGCCGTGCAGATGCTCCACATCTACCGGGAATTCCTGGAGGATGTCCTGGCGATCCCCGTGATCTCGGGCGTCAAATCCGATCGCGAGAAGTTCGCCGGCGCAGTGGACACCTACACCGTAGAAGCGATGATGCAGGATGGGCGGGCCCTGCAGGCCGGCACGTCCCACTACCTGGGGGATGGTTTCGCCCGGGTACTCGACATCCAGTTCCTGGGTCGCAAGGGTGAGTTGGAATACGTCCATCAGAGCTCCTGGGGCGTCTCGCATCGCCTGATCGGCGCCCTCATCATGGTCCACGGCGACGACCGGGGCCTGGTTTTGCCACCCCGGGTCGCCCCCAACCAGGGCGTCATCGTCCCCATATACCGGGATGACTCCCGGGACCGCGTCCTGGGAGAAGCCCGGGCGCTTCGCGAAGAGCTCGCGGAGGCGGGGTTCCGCATCCACCTGGACGAACGCGAAGAATATACGCCGGGATGGAAGTTCAACGAGTGGGAGATGCGCGGCGTTCCCATCCGCATCGAATTGGGACCGCGGGACCTGGATTCCGACCAGGTCATGCTGATCCGCCGGGATACGGGCGAAAAGGAGCCCGTGGCCCGGGATGCCCTGGCCGATCGCACAACCGACCTCCTCGAGGAGATCCAAAGCGGCCTGTACCGGCGGGCCCTGGCCTTCCGCAAGGAAAACACCTACGCGGCCTCCTCCGTCGAAGAGATCATCGAGATCATGGGCCGCAAGCGCGGTTTCGTGGAGGCGGGTTGGTGCGGGAACGATGCCTGCGAGGTCGAGATCAAGGAGAAGACGGGAACGACCATCCGTTGTATCCCCTTCGACTCCACCGAGGACCCGGGCGTCTGCCCGGCCTGCGGCGAGTCCGGAGAGTACCGGGTCATCTTCGCGCGGGCCTACTGAACAAAGGCAAATGTGGATAGACAGCGGGCCGGTCCCCGAGGGGGCCGGCCCATTTCTTTGCCTTCAGCGTCCCAGTCCTATTCGAAATCGTCTCTGTCATCGCCGATCATGTCCTGGGTGACCGCGGCCAACTCCAGGACCATGTCGGATACGTAAATCGGACAGCTTTCCCGGATGGCCAAGGCGATGCTATCGCTCGGCCGGGCATCGATCTCGAGGATACCGTTCTCGGTATCCACTTCGATCTGCCCGATAAAGGTATCGTCCTTCATGTCGTGGACGACTACCCGGATCAGGGAAGCCCCGAGGCGGTGAATCAAGTTCGCCATCAAATCATGGGTCATGGGGCGCGGTGTGGGTACCCCTTCGGCGGCCATGGCGATGGAGCTGGCCTCGGCGAAGCCGATGCCCAAAATGAGCAGGCGCTCCCCATCCACCTCCCGCAGAACGAGAACATTTCCTTCTCCCTTGGGGGCCATACCGACCGTGATGAGTTCCATTTCTATCATCCGTGAGCCCCTCCCCTCTGGCACGTCTGGTTGCGCAAGTATATAATACGCAAACCCTCCAGGGTCAAGTACGGATCCACTTCATCTACACTTTCACACTCCGGGGCGATAACTCCTGCCCAGCCCCCGGTGGCAATTACCCGGCGGGGGGATCCGCATTCCCGCGCGATCTTCGCCACGATGGCATCCACCGAACCGGCGTAACCGTTCACGATTCCCGACCGGATGCTGTCTGCGGTGTTCTTCCCCACCGTGCGCTCCGGCCGGTAGAGATCCACCCGGGGCAGCCGGGCGGCCCGCTCGAACAGTGCCTCCGAGGATATGCCGACGCCCGGGAGAATCACGCCCCCGGCGTAGTCTCCCTCGGAGGATATCACATCGAAGGTGGTAGCTGTACCGAAGTCTACCACCAAGCAGGGGCCGCCGAAAAGGTGCTCCGCCGCCACGGTGTTCGCAATCCGATCCGGTCCCACCTCCCGCGGGTTCTGGTACTTGATGTTTATACCCGTTCGGGTCCCCGGTCCAACCTTCAACGGCGCTACCCCCAGGTAGCGAGTGGACATCTCCTCGATGGAACGAACCAGGGGGGGAACGACGGTAGCGTAAACCACGGCTTCTATCCTGTCGCACGAGAATCCATTGTACCCCATGAGTGTACGCACGGCGATGCCCAGGTCATCGGACGTCGCCTGGGCCGTGGTGGAAAGGCGCCAGTGCTGTACCAGCTTCTCTCCTTCGTAGACGCCCATGGCCAGGTTGGAGTTCCCCACATCGATGGCCAGAATCATGTCATGCCCCTCTCCCGCCCAGTCGTTGTGATCGAAGCGCTCCGTAAAGCATCAGGGTGAGAACGGCCGCCGCCAGAGCCTCCGGAAATCCGTGCACCACGGCGACGGCGGCGGCGGCGGGTAACGGGATGATTCCACGCAACCCCACCAGGCCCAGCACGCCCACGGTATTGGTCAGGCTGCCGGCGACGGCGGCGGCCACCACCGGGGCACTTTCCCCCGAGAGAACCCGCGCGATCAACCAGTACGCCAGGATCCCGAGGGGCAAGAAGAAGAAATAGCCCGGGATCGGACCCGCGATCCATCCGTAGTGGACGCCAACCCGGTAGGACAGATCCCAGACCAAGAATCCCGTGACACCCGCGATGGCCGAACGCCCCAGCCGGTCCCGGGCCACGACAAAAGCATAGTAGGCGACCAGCCCGATGAGGATGCGCGGCACGAAGGCCGTGAAGGGATCCGTGAACATGATCTGTGCGATGGGATTGGCGGGCGCCACGATGGCCCTCCAAAAGCTCACCGCCCCGAACAGGAAGCCGACCGAGGCCCCGAACAACGGACCCTCCAACAACGCCCCGAGAATCACGGGGACGTGTAGAATCGTGGCCGAACCCGCCGGGGTGGGTACGGGGATCATACCGAGGGGAGTGAAGCCGAGGGCTGCGATCAGGGCTCCCAGGATGCCTGCCAATACCAGTTGCCTCAACGATAATTTTTTCAATTTCCTGTCCTCCGTTCCGTCTCCTCGTTGCGGGATGACGGTCGCAGTTTCTCCGCGTTGCTCCCTCCATGCGCTGGAGTCCGCCCCAGTGGGTGACGGCTCCGGGGAGCGATTAAAATCTTACCACTTCTTCGAGCAATCCACCAAGGAAACGATCCGGCGGCGCGGGATGCCCCGGGCCTCATCGGACCGAGTTACGAATCGCCCGTTCCACGGCCAAGGCCGCTGCCGTTCCAATACGCAAGACGTCAGCGACCCCGTCACCGGTGGACAAGACAAACACCGCGTCGCCATCGAAGGGCGTGTGGGAGGGCCGTATACTGCGTGCCAACCCGTCCCCCGCCATGACCGCCACCCGGAGTGCCTCCGCCTTCGTCAGCCGGGCATCGGTGACGACGGCAACCAGGGTCGTACTCGCCCCGGGGATCACCGAACCCTCCGAGCGCATGATCAGATCTTCCGATCCGACGTCCGCGCCCTTCCCGATCCCCGCCAGGGTCTCGCCATTCTCGCCGATGATATCTCCCAATGCGTTTACCACGGCCAGGGCACCGACCCGAAGACCACCGGGGACGACCACCGAGGCGGTTCCCAGCCCACCGGGCGATGCGTACCCGTGCCCAAGTACTTTGCCGACGGTGGCACCGGTACCTGCGCCCACTCGACCCGTGCGGAAGGCACCGGTGTCGGCGTTCTCGAAGGCTCTCCGGGCCTCCGCGGGGCCCGGGGCGAAACCCAGCATGGCACCCTCATCAAATATGACGGCCCCGGGCACGATGGGAACGACGGTATCGCCGACACGAAACCCTCGATCGGCCTCCCGCAAGCCCTCCATGAGTCCCGCGGCGGCATCCAGCCCGAAGGCGCTGCCCCCGGCGAACAGCAGGGCATCGACCCGGTTCACGGTGTTCTCGGGACGCAGCAGATCGGTCTCCCGCGTCCCCGGGGCACCCCCCCGCACCTCCACGGATCCGGTGGACCCCTCGGGTAGGATGATGACGGTCAGCCCCGTTCCCCGTTCCGCATCGGTATGGTGTCCCACGGCCACGCCCGCCACGTCCGTTATCGAACCCGCACGATCCATGGAATCATCTCGTCCCTTCAAAAACGGATGCTCACCTCGGCGGAGGTCAAGATCCGCCGTTGTCCCGATTCGAGTTCCACCACCAGGCCCCCGGTGGAATCCAGGTCCCGCGCCGTCGCTTCGAACGTCCCCTCGCCGGTAATCACCGAGACGCTCCGGCCCATCATTCGCGTCCTCTTCTTCCAGGCGGCAATTGCGGAGGTCGGCTCCCGCATCAACACGGCCTCTTCTTGCGCCATGCGATCATCGAAGGTGCGACCCAGGTCCTCCACCATCCCGGGACACCCCCCGGGAGCCCCGCCCATTGCATCCATCAGTGCCACCGGGGTCGGCGCCCCCGGGTCCGCGTTCGGCATTTCCGGAACGCCCCGGACATTGATGCCGAGTCCGATCAATATCGCCGTGCCAGCCGTCTCGCAGAGGATCCCACCCAGCTTCGATTCCCCCACGAGCAAGTCGTTGGGCCACTTCAGCCAGGCGCGAACCCCCGCCACCCGCTGCAGCGCATCGACAGCGGCGACGCCCGCCGCGATCGGGTAGAGACCGCGCAGCGAGAAATCCAGGTGGATGGGAGATACGCGGGTCATCCAGAGCCCACCAGGGGGAGACTCCCACGGTTTTCCTCCCCGGCCGCGGCCATCGCTTTGCCCCTCGGCGATGACGATGCCCCGATCCGTTATCTCACCTCGTCGGACGAGATCCCGCGCGGTATCCTGCGTCGATTGTACCCACTCGAAACGAAACCAGCGATCCTCGGGCGTCGTCACGGCAACCGCCTCACTTTAGAGGAGGGGGCGGGGTGCACGCACCCCGCCCCCCCGATTCCCACAGACGTCCTCTTTAGAAGAGGCCGGTGATCTGGCCCTTCTCATCGATATCGATTTCCATGGCGGCCGGACGCTTGGGCAGACCGGGCATAGTCATTACATCTCCGGTCAGGGCCACGGCGAAACCGGCTCCCGCGGAGATGGTGACGTCCCGGACGGTGATCCGGAAGCCCTTGGGCCGCCCCAGGAGGGACGGGTCGTCGGAAAGCGAGTACTGCGTCTTGGCCATGCATACGGGCATCCCCGTCAGTCCGACACGCCGCAGGCGATTGATCATCAGCTGCGCGGGACGGGCGATATCCACCCCGTCGGCACCGTAGACCTCGCGGGCGATAACCTCGATCTTCTCCTCGAGTTCCATATCGTCATCGTAAAGCACGTGGAAATCGCACTCCTGCTTCTCGATGACGTCGAGGACCTTCTCGGCCAGGTCCAGGCCACCCTCCCCACCTTTGCCAAAGACCTCGGAGAGCGCGAAGCGTACGCCGGTCTCTGCGCAGTGATCGGCGATCGCCTCCAACTCGGCCTCGGTGTCGGTCGGGAAACGGTTGATCGCGACGACCGGTTCCATGCCAAACTTCCTGAGATTGTCGACGTGGGCGTCGAGGTTATCCAACCCCGCCTTTACGGCGGCCACGTCCTCGTCCTCCAGCTCCTTCTTCTTTGCGCCACCGTGGAGCTTGAGAGCGCGCGCCGTGGCCACGAGAACCACCGCGGCGGGCTTCAGTCCGCCGAAGCGGCACTTGATGTCGAAGAACTTCTCCGCGCCCAGGTCGGCACCGAACCCGGCCTCGGTGACCAGGATATCCGCCATCTTCAGCCCGCTGCGGGTGGCCAGCAAACTGTTGCACCCGTGGGCGATATTGGCGAAGGGACCACCGTGCACAAAGGCGGGCGTGTTCTCCAGGGTCTGGACCAGGTTGGGCTTCAGGGCATCCTTCAAGAGTGCAGCCATGGCACCCTGGGCACCGATGTCCTGGGCGGTCACGGGACTGCGGTCGTAGGTCCACGCCACCACGATGCGCCCCAGGCGAGCTTTGAGGTCCTGCAGGTCGTGGGCCAGGCACAGGATGGCCATGATCTCCGAGGCCACGGTGATGAGGAAATTGTCTTCGCGGGGGACACCCTGGGTGATACCGCCGAGGCCAACCACGATGTTCCTGAGGGCCCGGTCATTCATGTCCACGGCGCGCTTGACCTGGATGCGCCGGGGATCGATGTTCAGGTCGTTGCCCTGCTGTAGGTGGTTGTCTACCATTGCCGCCATGAGATTGTTGGCGGCACCGATGGCATGCATATCCCCGGTGAAATGCAGGTTGATGTCCTCCATGGGGACGACCTGGGCGTAACCGCCACCGGCGGCCCCACCCTTGATGCCGAAGCAGGGGCCCAAACTCGGCTCCCGGATGGCGATCATGGCCTTCTTGTTCATGCGGCTGAGGGCCATGCCCAATCCGACGGTCGTGGTGGTCTTACCCTCCCCCGCGGCGGTGGGAGTGATCGCGGTGACGAGAACCAGTTTCCCGTCGGGTTGATCTTCCCGGGCCCGGATGGCATCGAAGCTGATTTTTGCCTTATGCTTGCCATACAGGTCCAGGTCGTCTTCGGTGAGGCCGAGTCCCTCGGCGATCTGGGTGATCGGTTTCATGTTGGCTTCTTGGGCAATCTGGATATCGCTTTTCATAGGCAAACTTCCACTCCTTCGTATGTTGTTCCTTACTTCGGGGCAACCCGTTCCCCGACGGCGATCCGGAGATCTTCCAGCCCCAGTTCGCCCTCCATCCTTCTGACTTCCTGCAGGGCTCGATCGGCGTATTCCTCGTCGCGCACCCGCGGCAGATTCGCCCGGATCATCGCTCCGCAGGCATATACGCCGGCGGCGGCCATCTCCGCGGCCGCCAGGGCATCCGGGGCAGCCATCTTGGATCCATCCTGGGCCAGGATTTGGGCCAAGTTGAACGTAGCGAGACACCGCGCCATCATCTGGAGAGGTATATCCGTCGCCACGCGCATCGCGGCCGCGATGGCACGATCTCGGGCCTTCTTTTCGGAATCGTTTTGCCGGGGTAAATCCAGGGCAGCCATGACCTGGAAGTATACGTCTGCATCTTCTCCCACCAGGTCGGAGAGCTCGTCGCGGAGCAATACCCCCTCCTCGAGCACTTTCCGGAACCGCTCCCGGGATGCATCCTCAGAGGCCATCTTCAGGTTGTTGCCCGCGACCATGATTACCACCGCCGCGGCAACGGCACCGAGATGTGCGGTGGCCGGACCGGCACCCGGAACGGGATCCGGAGAAGACAGGTCTTCCAGAAACGCGGCTATCGAAAGATGCGAAAATCTCTTGACACTTCGCTCCTCGACTTTCCTCACCCCCAATGGGCATATTCTCCATACATTGTACCTTTTCCGGCCGCCAAGCTAAACGCCTGCCCCCATCCCCGGGGAACCCGTGGAGGATGTCGGGGGCGATGGTCGAACTGGTTGGGAGGAGGTGGTTACTTTGCCCACGGACCAAAACCACATGCGCCGATGCATCGACTTGGCCCACGAGGCCAAAGAAGAGGGGGACTTTCCCTTCGGATCCCTCATCGCGGATTCGGGTGGCAACCCGGTCGCCGAGGGACGGAACCGGGAAGTGACCGAGAGCGATGTAACCTGGCACGCAGAGATGGAAGCGGTACGGAATGCGACGCGCAAACTCCGGTGCCGATCCCTGGAGGGCATGACCCTGTACGCCAGCGGTGAGCCGTGCCTGATGTGTGCCGTCGCCATACGTAGGGCGGGGATCTCCCGGGTCGTCGTGGCTGCGCGAACGGCGAATCCGATACCCGTCGAACCCCACCCGTTCACGGCCGAAGCCTTCGGAGATACTCCCATGCCCCGCGTAACCTACGGCATCCTGGAGCGGGAGGCCCTGGAGGTGCAGGATCGGGAATCGTCCCCATGAGCTCGGACGCTTGTCTGCCGGTTCGACCGGTCGCGACGGTGGAAAACGGGATATACCGGCGCCCTCACTGGGCCTGGTCGGGGGTCCGCTCCATCATTCGCGTGTATCCCTCTTACCGGGACGCGATGGAGGGGCTCGCGGAATACACCCACCTCTACGTGCTATTCTGGTTCCATCGGCTGGAGACGGGCGCCCGGACAACCACCCGGGTGCATCCCATGGGACGGCGAGAACTGCCCCTGGTGGGCGTGTTTGCAACCCACAGTCCCGCGCGCCCGAATCCCATCGGGCTGACGGTATGCCGACTCCTTGAAGCAGATGACCTGGCGCTGTACGTCGAGGATCTCGATGCACTGCACGGGACGCCGGTGATCGATATCAAGGGATATTCCGGCAGGGATGCCCCCGCGGGGCCGGGCTGGTACATCCGCGATCCCCGACCCGGATCCCCCGCGAATATCCCCTAGCCACCGATCGTGAGAGGGGATGGCAAACCCCCGGTCCGGCGGCGAGTGATCGGCTCCCGCGTCGGGTCGTTGCTCACGTAATCCCGGGCAGTCGATCGTTTCGTCGACACGCTGCGATCTCGATCCGCGCTGTATACGGCGCGTGGGCGGGCACAGAATATCACCTTGTATGGGGTGAGGTAGGATGGTCTCGGAGTCGCCCCCGGGATGGCTGTGCCCCGCAGCCCCCCGCCTCCGATGGAATGGGATCGCGCAAGGGCCGCCGCAACGATACTGCGGCCACCCACCCCGTGGAGAGTGGCTGGCCGCAGTTCCTCTTCTTTGCCTATATACCATTTCCCCTAGCCGCGCAGGATTCCACCCATGGCCACAACGTCCAGGCCGCGCTCCTCCAGGGCATCCAGGAACTTGTTGATGCCGACGGAATCCGAACGCATGTGGCCGGCCACGACGACGTTTCCGATGCCCTGTTCCTTGACGGCACTCAGCCCATCCTCGGGGATGTGCATGAGAATCAGGGTACCGACGCCGGCCTCGAAATATGCCTTCATGACGTCGGGACCGCCGTTGGTTCCTCCGGCCATGCTGACGAATACTTTGCCGGCGTAGTCCTTTGCGCTCCCGGCCCGGATGACGGGTCCCGCGGGTTCACCCTCGTACTCCGGGATCTCCTTGATGGCCTCCACCACATCGCCCACGGTGGACTTCTCATCGAGCTTGGCGTCCAGGTGCGCCTGGACCGTATTCTCGGTGATAATGTCCAGCGGCATGTGTATGTTCATCAGGGGCATGTTCATGAGCCGGGCGGCGTCCCCAACCTTGTTGAAATTCTTGGGGTGCGAACCGCGCTCGGTACTGTCGATGCGCTTTTGCAGCAGTTTCTGCGCTTTGTTGATGGGAATCCCACATCGACCCATCAGTTCCACCTGGCGCTTCATCACCTGGTACAGGCTAACGGCGGGAACGCCCGTGACGGGGTGATGGCCGATGACCAGGTCTACGCCCAACTCGCGGGCGAGTAAGAGGTCGGCGGTGTCGATATCAACTCCCATCATCACCTTCTTCACCTCGTCACAGGGAACGGCGATGCCGGAGTCCGCCGGCGCCTCCTCCATTCCGGACATTTCCAGGGCCAGATCCATTATCTCGCTGGTCTTCATCATTTCTATACCCTCCAGTTCTTCCCATGGATTCGAGGAATCTACCTCACGATCTCGCGCGGGCCAACTCCTCGATCCGCTTCTCCAAGATGCTTCGCTCATTCAACGCGGGGTCCTCCAACACCTCGTCCAGGAGTGTCTCCAGTATCTCCCCGACCTGCGGCCCGGGCTCCAGTCCACCGACCCGCATCACGTCCTTGCCGTCCACGGCTAGGTCGCCGAGACCAAAGGCCGCGTCCTCTTCGAGAACCCGGCCGATGCGCTCCAAGAGATACACGGTACCGCGGGAAAGGGGGGCTTCCTTGGTCCCCGATCCCGCCCGATCGGCGATCCGTAGGTTGATCAGGTCGTGGATGTTCTCCAGGCCTACTCGATTGATTAGTCGCCGAATGGCCGAATCCTTCATCTGGGGATAGTGATGAAGGGCCATGTGATGCCGGGTGAGGTGCGTCACGCGATCGATGGTACGATTGTCGTAGCGCAGCCGCTTCAGGAGTCGCCGCGCCACCGCCGCTCCCACGACATGGTGGTTGTAAAAGTGGCGCTCTCCCCCGGGCCCAATCTCCAGGCACCGGGGCTTCGCCACATCGTGCAACAACACCGCCAGCCGAAGGGCCAGATCCGCCCCCTCGATATCCACCGTCGCCTGCAGGGAGGTCATGGTATGTTCCCAGACCGTAAAGGCATGATGCCGGTTCTGCTCGACTCCGAAACCCTCGACCAGTTCCGGCCAAAACCGCTCGAGCAACCCCGTTTCCCGGAGCATTTCGAAACCCCTGGCGGGTGAGTCCGACATGATGATCCGGTCGAGCTCGTAGCGTATCCTTTCCCTGGACACGGCATCCAGGCCCTCCGACATCTCGGTACACGCTCGGTGGGCTTCGGGGGCCAGTTCCATATCCAGTTGGGCGGCGAATCGCACGGCCCGAACCATCCGAAGGGCGTCCTCAGCGAAGCGATCCGTGGCGCGACCCACGGTGACCACCCGGCCCCGGGCCAGGTCTTCCAGGCCATCGAAGGGATCAATGATCTCGCCCCCGACGGTCAAAGCCATGGCGTTGAAGGTGAAGTCCCGGCGGGCCAAATCCTCGTGAAGCTCCGAAGAGAAGTGAACCCAATCGGGGTGACGTCGATCCGTGTACGCACCCTCGGTTCGGTACGTGGTGACCTCGATACCCACCTCACCGACCATCACCGTTACGGTACCGTGGTCGATCCCGGTGGGGATCGTCCGCGAGAACAGGCGGCGCACGCGATCGGGTTCGAGGGAGGTCGCGACATCCCAGTCCTCGGGGCGTCGGCCGGTCATCAAGTCGCGAACGCAGCCGCCCACGACCACGGCCTCACCCCCGCCTTCTTCGAGGGTGCGGAGGACCCCCTTTACTTCCGGGGGAACCACCGCCGAAGCGAACCAGCGCAGCCAAAGGCCCCGCCAGCGCAACATTGCCCGCCGCAAATCGATGATATCCACTACCTCGGCCTCCCCAAGAGCAAAGAAATGGGGACCCTCGCAGGCGCCCCCATCGAAGGAACCGTATCGATCGGAGTCCTCAGGCCCGACACCAGCGCCGATCGCGAAATTCCCAGTAACCGTCCATGTCTCCGTTGCCGACGCGGGTCGCCCTCTCCTCGGAGTCTTCCTTTTCCTCGGAGGCGGGTTCGTCCGGCGTCCGATCATTATCCTTACGACGCCCGACGATGTTGATGGAATCCAGGACCTCCTGAAGTCGATCGCCCTGGAGGGTCTCCTCATCGGCGAGGATCTCGGCCAGCTTGTCCAAGCCGCTGCGATTCTCCTCGAGAATCTTCCGGGCACGGCGGTAACTGTCGCCGACGATCTTGCGAATTTCCCGATCGATGGCCGATGCCACCTCTTCGCTGTAATTGCGCCCGCGGGTCATGTCCCGGCCCAAGAACGGCGTATCCATCTTGTCGCCGTAGGTAAGTGGCCCCATGGCCTCGGACATCCCGTACTCGGTGATCATCTTGCGAACCATCTTGGTGGCCTTTTCGAGGTCATCCTGGGCGCCGGTGCTGATCTCCCCGAAAACCATTTCCTCGGAGGCGCGGCCGGCCAGTGCCATGGTGATCATGTCCAGGATCTCGCCCCGCGTGACCAGGTAACGGTCCTCCAGGGGCATTTGCAGCACGTAGCCCAGCGCCCCGCCCCGGGGGATCACGGAAATCTTGTGAACCGGATCGGCATTGGGGAGCACCTCGGCCACCAGGGCGTGCCCCGATTCATGGTAACAGATGATATCCTTTTCCTTCTGACTTATGATTCGACTCTTCTTCTCCGGGCCGCCCGCGATGATGCGGTCGATGGCATCCTCGAAGTCTCTCATTCTAATGGTGGAAAAACTCTTTCGCGCGGCCAGGAGCGCCGCCTCGTTCACGGTGTTCTCAATATCCGCACCGGTGAACCCGGGGGTCCGCCGGGCTAACACGTCCACCTCGACGTCTTCGTCCAACGGCTTGCCCCTGAGGTGAATGTTGAAGATGTGCTCGCGCCCGGACAGGTCGGGGCGATGTATGGTGAGCTGTCGATCGAATCGACCGGGACGCAGCAACGCGGGATCGAGTACATCGGGCCTATTGGTGGCGGCGATGACTATAATGCCTTCGTTGACGCCGAAACCATCCATCTCGACGAGGAGTTGGTTCAGGGTCTGCTCACGCTCGTCGTGACCGCCGCCGTAACCCGCTCCACGTTGACGGCCGACGGCATCGATCTCATCGATAAACACGATGGCGGGCGCATTCTTCTTTGCCTCCTCGAAGAGGTCCCGGACTCGGGAAGCACCGACGCCCACGAACATCTCCACGAAGTCGGAACCGCTGATGCTATAGAAGGGGACCTCGGCCTCGCCGGCGACGGCCCGCGCGACCAGCGTCTTTCCGGTCCCCGGAGCACCGAAGAGTAGAACTCCCTTGGGAATCCTGGCACCGATCTTGACGTACTTGCGGGGGTTTTGCAGGAAGTCGGTAATCTCTTCCAATTCTTCCCGGACCTCGTCGATCCCCGCTACGTCGTCGAAGGTGACCCGCGGGGTCTTGCCATCGCGATTATGCAGTTTGGCGCGGCTCTTGCCGAACTGCATGACCCGATTTCCGCCGGACTGGCTGTTTTGCATTATGAAGAAAAAGGCACCGACCACCAGCAGCACGGGCAGTAGCGTCGTGAGGATCGCCAGCCACCACGCACTGCCCTCTTGTTCCTGGATGTCGTACTCCACCCCGGCTTCCCTCAGTGACTCCAATAGCGAAGGGTCACTGGTGGAAACGGTGGCAACAAAAGAGGTCCCATCGGTCAAAACGCCCCGGGCGTCACCGGTGCCCGCGGATTGATAAGTGATCTCTACCTGGGATACTCGTCCTTCCTCAACCAGCGAGAGAAAGCGCGAATAGGCGTATTCCTCGGGCTGTTCTGTCTGCGTGGCCAAATACTGTACCACGGTCAGGATGAGGAACAGGACTACCAGGTAAAAGGCCACGCTCTGGAAGACCCGCGTCCACTTCATTTACTTCCTCCTAAGCGAAGTTGGGGAGGGACCGGGACGTCACTCCGATGCGGATCCGCAGATCCGGAGGTGGAGCACGCGCTCGGTATCCCCGTCCAATTTGCCATCATCACTGAGGCGAATTCCGCTCACCCACAAAACCCGATGATCTCTATCGAGTACAAGGGGAACGTGGGACCGCACGTTCCGGGGCACCTTCTCGTCGACGAAGATGTCCTGGATTTTTCTGTGTCCCGACATTCCCAGTGGCCTCATTCGATCGCCGGGTCGCCAAGAACGAACCTGTATAGGCAAGTCCACTTTATTATAGTCGATGAAGGCATGGCTAACAAGCAAAGGCACCCGCCCATCGGTCACGGCATCGATGACGGATCGCGAAGCCCCTTCGCCGAGAATACGGGCCTCGATCCGGATCCCCCGGGGCAGGATCAGGACCCCGGGTACCGGTAATACGGCGTGCGGGTGGCGCAGTCGCGACGTCCCCTCCAACGCCTCTTCGATAATCACTTCTCCAGCCACGTTCCGGGCGCGAATTCCGCCCGGCAAACTTAGACCGGAGCCACCGGGAACCGCCGCCGGTTCGAGGAGGCCCTCGACGTGATCAAACGTCAAATCGACCAGGCTCCCGCGGACCAGCCTGTAGGCGAGGCGCAGCGCGCGTCGAACCAGGGCCTTGGGCTGATCGAAGAAACCATTGCCCAGGGCGATGCGCCTTGGTCCCGGATCGTCACCGAAGCCGATATAGCGGCTTTCGCTTCGGAGAAGGCGCGCCGCCAGCTTATCCAGGTAGCGATCCTCCTCGGCCAGGAGGTCGGCGGTGCGGGCCAGCAGGTTCACGATCCTGGGGTTGTAATCCCGCTCAATTCGCGGGATGAGGTCCAGCCGAATCCGATTCCGGGTGGCATCGAGCTCGACATTGGTGGAATCCTCCACGAAATCCAATCCTACCGCCTCGAGGTATTCCAGCAAGTCGGCTCGACCGAGCCCCAGCAGCGGTCGAACGATTCGACCCCGTCGAGGAGGAATGCCCGCCAATCCCGGGGGGCCCGAACCGCGGAACAATGCCATCAGTACGGTTTCCGCCTGGTCGTCGCGATGATGACCCAGGGCAATGTAGTCGTATGGACCCTCGCGACGAGATTCTTCGAGGAAGGAAAGGCGCTCCCCCCGCGCCCGGGCCTCCAGGTCCGGCCCTGTGGGATCTAGGAGGCCGACAGCCAGACTCCGCAGACGCAGTGGCACGCCGAGATCGGAGCATAGCGCACGAACAAACGCCGCGTCGCGATCGGACTCGGCTCCCCGCAATCCGTGGTCGAGGTGCGCGGCGCCAATCTCGAGGTCCGCGGAATCGCGCAACAACGCGAGCAGCGCCACGGAATCCGGTCCACCGGATAAACCCACCAGGATCCGGCTGCCCCGCGGCACGCGGCAGGTGTGGAAGAGGTATTTCCGGAAATTTTCTACAATGCTTCGTCGGGACAACGGGTCATCTCCCTCCCGAGCTGTGGGGGGATTATACCACGGGCGATGAGGATCCAGACGAGACGCAGCCGGGAGGTCTTGGAACGGGAAATCCGAAGTCGCGCGGGCCCCGCGATCGCCTGGTCCGGGGCGGGTCCCCAAGGCCGCGATGCCCAGGGGACCCGAAGAAGGCCGTGATACTAGATGATTTCCAAATCTCGGCCGACGATCCCGAAGGTCTCCAGGGCGAAGTCCAGGTCTTCGCGGGAGTGGGCAGCGGAAATCATGACCCGGATCCTCGCCTTGCCCTGGGGTACCGTCGGGAAACCGATGCTCTGGGCGAATATGTCCTTTTCAAACAGGCGGCGGCTGAACTCGGCGGAAACCCCGGCGTCGCCGATGATGACGGGCGTGATCGGGGTCTCCGTTCTCCCGGTGTCAAAACCCATCTCCGACAGCTTGCCCTGGAAGTACTTCGCATTGTCCCACAGGCGGGAGACCAGCTCATCGCTCTCCCAGAGTTTGCGAACCGCCGTCAAGTTGGCGGCCGCCTCGGCGGGGGTCAGCGAGGAGCTAAACAGGAAGGGGCGCCCGCGCTGCTTAATGTACTCGATCAGGCGCGCATCTCCGGCGACGAAACCGCCCACGCATCCCATGGCCTTCGAAAGGGTACCGACTTCCACGTCGATGCGCTCGCCCAGCTCGTAGTGATCCACGATCCCGCGGCCGTGGGAGCCCAATACGCCCTCACCGTGGGCATCGTCCACCATGGATATACAACCGTACTTTTCGGCCAAATCCGCGATGGCTGGCATGTTGCCCAGGTCCCCGTCCATGCTGAAGACCCCATCACTGATGATGAGCTTGCGGCCGGGATGTTCGATATCTTCTTTCAGCAGTTCCTCCAGGTGATCCATGTCCAGGTGGCCGAAAACGCGGATCTTGGCCCGGCTGAGACGGCAACCATCGATGATGCTAGCGTGGTTGAACTCGTCGCTATAGATCAAATCGTCCCGCCCCACGAGCAATGGGATGACCGCCAGGTTGGCACTGAAACCCGATTGGAGGGCGATGGAGGCCTCGCGGCCCTTGAACTCCGCCAAAACCCTCTCCAATTCACCGTGGATGCTCATCGTGCCGGCGATGGTGCGAACCGCACCGGGACCGACGCCATACTTCCTGGTCGCCTCGCAGGCGGCGGCGACCAGGTCTTCGTCCGCCGCCAACCCGAGGTAGTTGTTGGAACAGAGGTTCAGTTTGCTGCGCCCGTCGATGGTGACCCAGGCACCCTGCGAGCTCTCCAGCACGCGAATCGTATTGTAGAGGTTCTTCTCCTTCAGTTCATCCAGCTGCTCGTCCACAAAGGCGAGAACGTCCTTGTTCACGTAGAATTCCTCCCTAGGGAATGAATGCATACACGTCTTCGGGGTGGATCTCGGCGACCACCCCATCCTACATTTCAGTATACCATCCGGATTTCCCGAGGTCCCGGGCGACGATCAAAGCCTGGGGTCCAGGAAATCCCGGAGACCGTCACCCAGCAGGTTGAACCCCAGGACCGTGACGAAAATGGCCACCCCGGGGAACGTCGTCATCCAGGGCGAGTCCCAGATGTAATCCCGGCCGCGGGCGATCATGCTGCCCCAGCTCGGTGCGGGGGGTTGAGCGCCCAGGCCCAGGAAACTAAGACCCGCTTCGGCCAGGATCGCGGCGGCCATCCCCATCGTCGCCATGACCAAGACCGGGGAGAGACACTGGGGCAGAATGTGCCGAACGATCACGAAAAAGTCCGTGCACCCGGCGGCCCGGGCCGCTTCCACGTACTCCTTGCGCTTGACCGACAGCGTTTGACCCCGCACCAGCCGCGCGATCATCGGCCAACCCGCCAACCCCAGGGCGATGAAGATATTGTACAGCCCGGGACCGAGGACCGTGACGACGGCCAGGGCGAAGAGCAGGTGCGGAAAGCCGAACATGATATTCGTTAGGTTGCTGACCACGTCGTCGACGAAACCCTCCCAGTATCCGGCCACGACCCCCAATGTGACGCCCAGGAGCACGCTGATCCCCTGGACCACCAATCCCACGGTCAGGGAGATGCGGGTTCCGTAGATGATGCGGCTGAGGATACATCGGCCCAGAACATCCGTACCCAGGGGAAAGGAGCCGCCGGGGGCCCGGAAGGCATCCGTGAGGGCGTCGGCCTCGTAGGGATTGTGGGGCGCGAGGAGGGGGGCAAAGATCGCTACCAGGACCAAAGCGATAACGATGGCCGCACCGATTCCCGCCGACCAACTGGACAGGAAGCGAGCAACATTTCCCCTCCGCTTCAGCTCCGGAATCGGTGCCCGGGGATCCACCATATCACGGGACTGCAGCTGCGAAGGCGTCTTCATTGAAACCGCACCCTGGGATCGAGATAGGCATACATCAAGTCGGTGACCAGGTTAACCGCGACGAACACGGCGGCAATGAAGACCAGGCAGCCCTGTACGGTGGGCAGGTCACGCATCAGCACGGAATCCACCAGCAGGCGCCCCAACCCGGGCCAGGCAAAGACGGTCTCGGTCAATACTGCGCCGCTCAACAACCTGCCGACCTGTCCCCCAATCACGGTCACGACGGGAATCATGGCGTTTTTCAGGGCGTGCTTGTAAATGACCACGCGCCCTCCCAATCCCTTGGATCGGGCGGTCACTATGTAATCCATCCCCAGCACTTCCAGCATCGAAGAGCGCGTAACCCGGGCGATGACGGCGGCGAAGCCGTAGCCCAGGGCCGTCGCGGGCATCAGAAGATAGCGCACGTCCCCGCTTCCCCAGCCCGAGGGCGGAAGCCATCCCAGGCGGACCGAGAAGAACAGCATGAGCAGCAAGCCGAACCAAAAGACCGGCATGGACGCCCCCACCATGGCGCCGATCATGCTGATGGCGTCGATGAGTTTCCCGCGATGGAGGGAAGCCATGATTCCGAAGGCCAACCCAAGTAGGGTGGCAAAGATCCCCGCCGAAGTCGCCAGTAGCGCGGTGGGAGGCAGGCGTTCCATGACGATTCGAGTCACCGGTTGGTTGAAGCGAAGGGAAAAACCGAGATCGCCCCGTACCGCGTTGAGAAGGAATTTCCCGTAACGAATTGGCATCGGGTCATCGAGCCCGTAATGCGCGATGAGGCGGGCCTCGACCTCGGGCGACATCTGCGCCGTCCGCGGATCCATCATCATCGTCACGGCACTACCGGGCACGATGTCCATCAGTATAAAGGCGATCAGGGTGATCCCGACGAAGACGGGCACGCTCTGCAAAACTCTCTTAACTATATATCGCCACACGAGATCACCCCTCTCGCAATCCGGGAGACCCGTGGCGGATCTCCCGGAAATTGCTCCCTATTGTATACGGTCCCCAACTAGGGTTCGAGGCTCACCGACCACAGGTCCTGCAAAGCCATGTCCACGGGCATGGCCTTGAGGCCCAGGACGTGGTCAGCGTGCATCGTAATGGCCTTATTGTAGTGGAAGAACCAGATGGGCGCATCCCGTACGATCATGGCTTCGGCCTCCCGCACCAGCTCCACCATCTCGTCCTCGTCGCTGGTGGCCCGAGCCCGATCCAGGAGTTCATCCAACTCTTCGCTCCAATAACGGTTTGTGGTGGAAGCCAGGGTGGAGTGGAAACGCCACAGGTAGGCCACCGGGTGGGCGGAGCCGCCGGTGGAGTAGATATAGGTGGAATAGTCTCCCGCCCGAAGCCGGTCGTACAAGACCCCGGTGTCCATGGTCTCGGGTTGGAGCCGAATTCCCACCTCGTTTAAGTAGGGCATGATGGCCTCCACGATGGGGAGACCCCATTCGGGATGTTCACTGGTCATCATGGGCGTTTCGAAACCATCTTCGTATCCGGCCTCCGCCAGCAACTCCTTGGCCCGGTCCGGATCGTACGAGTACCCCTCGAGATCGGGATCGAAGGCGAAACTCGAGGAGGGCAAATACCCCACCGCCGGGACACCCTTGCCACCGAGGACCACGTCGATGATCGTTTCCTTATCGATGGCGTAATTGAACGCCTGGCGGACGCGAACATCGTCGAAGGGTTCCTGTTCACAATGGAAACCGACGTGGCGGGTGAAAAACTCGGCCACCTCGATGAGATTGTCCTGGTACTCGGGGTCATCCCTGTACTTGCGATAGATCGAAGCCGGGGCGATGAAGGCATCCAGGTTGCCCGCGAGGAACTCCGCCTCCTTGGTGGCGGCCTCCGAGATCACCCGGAACACCACGCGATCCAGTTCGGCCCTGCCACGGTAGTAATCGTCAAAAGCCACCAGTTCCACGCGGTCATCCTTGACCCAGGAACTGAACCGGAAGGGACCGGAACCCACGGGATCGTGGCCGAAATCGCTCCCCTTCTCCTCGACGACCTCCCGCGGCACCACGCCGGCGGCGGGAAAGGCCAGGAGACTCAAGAAGGTGCTGTCGGGCTCCTCCCGATGGATCTCCAGGGTGTGATCATCGATCACGACCAGTCCCTGGATGGAATCGGCATGCCCCTCTTCGAACTCGGTCTTCCCGATCACCCCGTCGAGGTAATGGGCCAGCGGCGAAGCATTGGCGGGATCCGAGAGACGTTCGAAGGAGGACACGAAATCCTCCGCCGTTATCGCGCGGCCGTTGTGGAAGGTAGCATCGTCGCGCAGATGGAAGGTGTAAACCTTCCCGTCGGAGCTGATATCCCAGTCGTGGGCGATGGCAGGACGGATGGCGGCGGTCTCGGAATCGTGAACCACCAGCCCGTCGAACAGGTTCATCGTCACGGCCATGGCACCCATGCGTCCGCGCACGATGGGATCGAGGTTCTCGGGATCTCCGTAGGGGGCATCCCGCACCAGGAGTTGTTCTTCCCCGGGGGCAGTGTCGCCATCGGCGTCATCCAGGTCGGGACCTCCACAGGCGACGACGAGGATCATGAGGATGCTGATTGCAAAAACGGTCAGTAGTGCAAAGAGGCGTCGGTTCATGTCTTTTCCCTCCATAGAGATGCCCCGTGCGGCGGTGGATGCAACTCTTTAGGATCTCGAATTCGCCGGAACATCGAGAGGATACCCGGACCTACCACCACGCAAGACGTCGGCGGTCTCGGCCATTAGGTCGGGCCTGGAACGGGAAATCCGTAGGCGGCTTGCCACTCCGAAAAGGATCCTCCGTCCCCGAGACGGTGAAAACTGTCGGGAGGCCAGAAGACCAGGAAAGCATTACCGCGAATATCGCGGATGGACACCGTTCCGAAATATCGGCTGTCCCAGCTGGTGGATCGATTATCCCCCATGACGAACACCGCACCCGCCGGGATTCGTTGCGGCGGGAGGCTATCGTTGCCGGGGTTCGCGATGTAGTCTTCCGCGACTTCTTCACCGTTTAATACCACGCGGCCGCGGCGAATCTCGAGGGTCTGCCCCTCCACCGCCACGATGCGCTTGACGAGACTCCTGCCGTCGCGCCCGGGCTCCCCGAACACGACGACTTCCCCGGGAACCGGGCGGCGAAGCCGATACGAAATCTTGCTGACCAGGAGTCGTTCTCCCTCGTGCAATGAAGGTTCCATCGACGGCCCGTCGATCAGGTAGGTATCGATGAAGAAGAACCGGAGTACGAAGGCCAGGAAGATCGCCAGCACAAACGTTTGGACGATCTCCCGCGCCACGATGGCCGCCGGGGACCGGCGCCGTACCTCCGAGGGCTCGGCAGCGTCGAGCATCTCGGTTTCGTATTCGCTGGAGACGGTTTCGCGATCCAGGGGGATCAATCCTCTCGGTGACTACTGTACAAGTATTCTATCATTAGTCACGTCCTCCTTTGAATCGATCCCAGAGGGTACAAACGGTTTCGTGGAGAATTGTGGATGGTAGATGGATGGAAACGATCACGATCCCGAAGGGAGTACGCATGCCCTCGCACTTCGAAAACATCATGCAATCTGCCCGAACCCTCGAACCCATGCTGCGCCAGCTCCGCGAAGAGTTCCACCGGCATCCTGAACTGAGTGGCGAAGAATACCGCACCAGCGCACGGATCGGGGAGGTGCTCGTCGA
Source organism: Clostridia bacterium (assembly GCA_003563985.1). Classification (GTDB taxonomy): domain Bacteria; phylum Bacillota; class Sulfobacillia; order SLMV01; family SLMV01; genus CSSED11-154. Next base: position 21,273 of record PWSR01000117.1, read on the forward strand.
TGAAGGCCTGGAAATCATGGATCTCGGCCTGGAAACCGGGATCGTGGCCCGCTTGCCCGGAGAAGTCGACGCCCCGACCGTCGCGCTTCGCGCCGATATCGACGCACTCCCCCTCGCCGAGCAAACCGGACTCGCCTACGCCAGTGAAACCCCGGGGTTAATGCACGCCTGCGCCCACGATGCCCACATCGCCTGGGGATTGGGAGCCGCGGTGATCCTCTCCCGGATGCAGGATCGCCCCCCGGGGGAGATCCGATTCCTGTTCCAACCCTCCGAGGAGAAGACGTCCGGAGCAAGGGTCCTGATCGACGCCGGTGCCCTGGAGGGAGTGGACTACATCTTCGGGGGGCACAACAAGCCGGACCTGCCCTCCGGCGTCGTGGGCATCGCCGAGGGATACCTGATGGCTTCCTCGGGTCGTTTCTCCTTTACCCTGGTCGGACGGGGCGGCCACGGTGCCATACCCCATCTCACCATCGACCCCATACCAGCCGCCGCCACCGCGCTGGCGGGCATGCAAACCATCGTGTCGCGCAACGTGAGCCCCCTGGATTCCGCCGTCGTCTCCGTGGGTTCGGTCCACGCGGGAACCGCGGGCAACATCATCCCCTCCGAGGTGGAAATCACCGGGACCATGCGATCCTTCCGACCGGAGGTCGGGGACCTGGTCGAAACGCGTCTCCGGGAACTGGTGGAAGGTGCCGCCCGTGCCCACGGCTGCCGGGTGGAATGGACGACCCTGAGCCGCGGTGTCGCGGCGGTGAACAACCATCCAGGGGCGACGGGATTGGCCCGGGACTCGATGGTCGCGCTATTGGGCGAGGACAACGTCGTCGAAGCGGTTCCCGTCATGGCCTCCGAGGACTTCTCATTGTACCAGGAGGAAGTCCCGGGTTGTTTCCTGTGGATCGGCAGCGGGTACGCCGATTCCCTCGACGGTCCCGGGTGGCACCACCCCGAGTTCGCCGCGAACCCCGACTGCATCCCGATCGGGGCCGCGGTTCTCGCGGCATCGGCCATCGGCGCCCTCTCCGCCCAGTAGAGAAACACATGACATTGTCAGTCGGGAATCGGAATGCTAGAATTGCGCCATAGCAACCCTCACCGAGGGGGAGTAGCCAGGTCACATTGACCCGAAGCGGCCGTCAACACGGCGCGAGCCCGGTCCTTCGGCTCCATTCGACGAGCAGGCGAGACCTTCGTTCTATACGGTCTCGCCTTTTTTGTGCGAAGGGAGCGGAGAATCGAGATGGATACCATGTTCGAAGGCATCACGTCCTTTACCGCCGGCCACGGCATCATGTTGGCGGTGAGTGGCCTACTGATCTACCTCGGGATAGTCAAGAAATACGAACCCCTCCTCCTGCTGCCAATTGGATTCGGATCCTTGCTCGCCAATATCCCCCTTTCGGTGGCCGCCGGACCCGAGGGATGGCTAACCCAACTCTACCTGGCGGGTATCCTGAGCGAACTATTCCCCATACTGTTGTTCATCGGGATCGGCGCGATGATGGACTTCGGCCCGCTGTTGGCGCGACCCACCACGGTCTTCTACGGCGCCGCGGCCCAGATCGGTATCTTCGCCACGGTGATGATGGCCCTGGCCCTGGGCTTTTCCCTCAATGAATCGGTCTCCATCGGAATCATCGGTGCGGCCGACGGCCCCACATCCATCTACGTGTCCACCAAGTTGGCCCCCCACTACCTTCCCGCGATATCCGTGGCCGCCTACTCGTACATGGCCCTGGTGCCACTGATACAACCTCCCATAATCCGGGCTTTGACCACACCGGAAGAACGACGGATCCGCGCGCCCATGGGCGCACGCCGGGCCCCGAAGACGGCCCGCATCCTGTTCCCCATCGTGGTCACCCTCTTGGCGGGGTTTGTCGCCCCGGTGAGCACAGAGCTCATCGGAGCCCTGATGTTTGGAAATCTGTTGCGGGAATCCGGGGTGACGGACCGCCTCTCCGCCGCGGCGCAAAACGAGCTATCCAACGTGGTAACCCTCCTGCTCGGCATCACCATCGGGTCAACCATGGAAGCGAGCGGCTTCCTCCATCCCGATACCCTGATGATCCTGGGAATCGGGCTGATAGCCTTCGGTCTCGATACCGTGGGGGGGGTGCTGTTCGCGCGCTTCCTGAACCTGTTCATGCGGCAAAAGATCAACCCGATGGTGGGGGCGGCGGGAATCTCGGCCTTCCCGATGTCCGCCCGGGTGGTGCATCGCCTCGGGCTGGAAGAAGACCCGACCAATTTCCTTCTCATGCAGGCGGCCGGTGCCAACGTCGCGGGGCAGCTGGGATCGGTGGTAGCCGGCAGTATACTCCTCACCCTGGTGTTATGATCCGAGTCCGTTCAGAGGTGCGAATGGAGCCACCCGGAAAACCCTCGCGTGATCGACGCTCGACCGGTCCACGAGCATTCGCCCCCACGGGGACCTCGATGATCGCGGGAATCCGGAGCGAATCGCACGGGTCACTCCACTGCGCCGGCGCCCGCCGGGGCCTCCGCTATGCCTTCGGTTTCGGCCGGAGGCCGCGTCCTGAGGGCGAGAATGATTCCCACCACGCTCACCATGGAGGAGATCGTGTAGCTGAAGGCATAGGTACCCGTTAGGTCGCGCACGAGGCCACCCAGGAGCGGCCCGAGGAGTCCACCCGCACCCCAGGCGGTAATCAACATTCCATAGTTGACACCGAAGTTCTTCAAACCGAAGTAATCCGCGCACGTGGCGGGGAACAGGGTGAGCATACCCCCGAAGGTGAACCCGACGACCCCCACGCCGAACATAAGGGCCGTGGGAGTCACCAGTCGGACGAAGACGGCGTAGATGGCAACCTGCATCGCGTACATCAACATCAGCGTTTTCATCCGCCCGATGCGATCCGAGATTACACCGCAGGCCAACCGTCCCGTGGCATTGAAAATCGCGTACACGGCGATCAAGATGTATCCGGACGTAATGCCCGCCTGTTCCAAGCCAATCTTCGAGAGCTGCCCGATGAGCAAGAGCCCAGCAAACGTACCCAGGGAGAACATCGTCCAAAGCATGTAAAACTGGCGGGTGCGCAACACCTCGAACCAATCCAGGTCCAGGGCGGGGCCTAGCCTCTGGCTGGGAATCGGGGCCCGATCCTTCTCCGGGGGGATGTATCCATCCGGGGGATTCTTTATGACCTGGGCCAACGTCATGATAATGGCGAAGAACCCGGCCGCCATTAAGAAGAAGGTGTTCTGGATTCCCACGCGAGCGATGAGGTTTGTAGTAAGGGGGGCGATGTACACGGGTGCCAGCCCGAATCCGCTGACGACGATCCCGGATATGAGACCCCGTTTGGCGGGACTGAACCACTTCACCGCCGCGGGAGTCGGCGCGGCGTATCCCATTCCCATGGCCAATCCGACGATCAACCCGAAGGATACTGTCAAACCAGGGACCGTGGTGATCAACCCCGATAGGGTGAAACCGACCCCGGCCAGGATTGCCGAAGCCATGATGACGCTCCGGGGGCCGATGCGATCCTGGAGCCGCCCTCCGGGCACCATGGACAGGGCGAACACGATGCAAGCCAGCATGTAAGGGATCTGGGTCATGGTCGCCGTCCAACCCAGGTTATCGATCAGGGCGGCCGATATTACGCCCCAGGCATAGAGGACACCCAGGATCAGGTTAACCCCCAGGCCGGCGAAGGTCACGATCCATCCGCGTCTTTCATCCACGCTTACCATCCGTTTCTTCCTCCTCTTGGGCGGGGCGGGACTTCTCTGGCAGCCCCTCGATGATCTTATAATGGCGGAGATTTGTACGAAAAACCACGCTCGCACCCCATGCTCGAATTGATTTGCGCTGCAAGAAAGGGGTTGTGTTATGTGATCTTCTACAATGGAACCTCCTTGCCCTTCGCAAATCGGAGCCCAATTTCACCGGGACCGAGAGAGGGGGTTCGCCCCGCAGAGCCTCACAAGGCGAAAGCGCCGCGAGCCCGGTGCATCCCGGGCCGCGGCGCCGGTGTAGATGTGAGTTCGGCAATTACCCGGTCATCTTGGGGTCGAAGGTATCCCGGAGCCAATCTCCCAGGAGGTTGATTCCCAGCACGGTGATCATGATGGCCAATCCCGGGAAGGTCGCGATCCAGGGGTGTCCGGCCAGGTATTGCCGGCCATCGGCCAACATGCTCCCCCAGGTCGGGATTCGAGGATCCACCCCGAGGCCCAGGAAGGTCAGGGACGCCTCGGCGATGATCACCCGGGCCACCTCCAGGGTGGCGATGACGATGACCGAGGAGGATACGTTGGGAAACACGTGCCGGATGATCGTCCCCGCCCGGGTACAGCCCGAGGCCACCGCGGCCTCGATGAAATCCTTCTCCCGCAGGGCCAGGACCTGCCCCCGGACAACCCTGCCGTAGACCACCCACCCGGTGACACCGAGAACAACGATGACATTGCGGAGGCCAGACCCCAACACAAACATCACCGCTGTGGCCAACAGGATAAAGGGAAAGGCCAGTTGTACATCCGCCACACGCATGACCACGTCGTCCAATCGGCCCCCGAAGAATCCCGAGATCAGCCCGAGGAACGTCCCAATGGTACCCGCCACCAGGCAGGCGCCCAGCCCGACCCCGAGGGATATGCGGCTCCCGTAGATCACCCGGGAGAGCACGTCCCTACCCAGGTGGTCCGTCCCCAGGATGTGCGCCCAGCTCCCTCCGCCCCACACCGGCGGCCTGAGGCTACGCGTCAATACCTGATCGTAGGGATCGTGGGGAGCCAGGACGGGCGCGAACAGGGCGGCGACCACCACGATACCCACCAGCAACGCTCCCAACCAGGCGCCGCGATTTCCCCGGAAACTGATTTTTGCCCTCTTGAAGAGGAGGTTCTCTGCGGCCGCTTCCTCGCCGGAGCCGTCCGCGATGCGATCCCTTTCTTTTCAGACTCGTCTTCGCACGGGTATTCCCCTCATCCGTATCGCACCCTGGGATCGAGCGCCCCGTAGGCCAGGTCCGTGAGCAAGTTGGCGAAGACGATCATCAGGGCCATGACGAACACGGCCGCCTGCACCACGGGCATATCCCGGTTGTTAAATCCCTGGATCAACAAACGCCCCAATCCGGGCCAGGAGAACACCGTCTCGGTGATGACCGCTCCACCCAGCAGTGTCCCCAGTTGCAGCCCCATCACGGTAACCACGGGGATGAGGGCATTTCGCATTGCGTGCTTGAAGACGACGACGCGCTCCGAAAGCCCCTTCGCACGGGCGGTGCGAACGAAATCCTGGGAAAGGATCTCGATCATCGTGGCCCGCATGAGTCGCATCAACATGGCCATTGAATAGGTCCCGATGGTAACCGCAGGCATGATGAGGTGGGCTATGGTTCCGCGACCCGACGCCGGCAGAAGGCGCAGGTTCACCGAAAAGAACAGAATCAGCACGATACCCAGCCAAAACACCGGCATGGACTGGCCCAAGAGGCCGAGCAAATACGCCAGGAGGGAAACGCTCGACTTCCGGCGGGCGGCGGCGACCACCCCCAGGGGGATGGCCGCCAGGACCGCCAGACCCAGCGCCAGCATGGTCAATTGCATCGTGGCCGGCAACCGTTCCAGGACCAATCCCAGGGCGGGTTGCCGATGTCGCAGCGAACTCCCGAAATCACCCCGGGTCGCGCCGCCCAGGAAGGTTAGATATTGCAGGTGCAGCGGGCGATCGAATCCCAGGGCGGTGCGCATGACTGCTACGTCCTCCGGACTGGAATCCAAGGGCATGAACAAGGTCACCGGATCCCCCGTGAGATGCATCAGGAGAAAAGTCACCAGGGAAACACCCAGGAGAATCAGGCACGCGTGTACCAATCTTCGCAATAGGTATCGACTCACTGGAATCTCCCTCTCGGTCAGTCGCCCGATTTGATCCGGGCATCGAAGGCGTGTATGGATTCGTCGGGCCGGGCGTTCCAATCGAGCCGGCTCGATACGCCGTACACGTCCATCTGCTGGTGGAGATAGATCCAAGGAGCCTCTTCCGAAAGAATACCGACGATCTCGTTGTACCGTTCGAGGCGGAGATCCATATCCATGGTCTCCCGGGCCACGTCCAACAGTTCGTCCAGGTCGTCTCGCTCGAAGTAGCAGAACGTTTGACCCGAACGGAAGAAGGGATACATCGTAGCGTCGGCGTCAAAGGTCGCGTTCCCCCACCCGAGCAAGAAGAGACCGGAGAGCCGACGGGACATGATCTTGTCGACGTACACACCCCACTCCTGGATTTCGAGATCGGCGCGCACGCCTACATCCTCCAGTTGTCCGGTCACGGCCTGTGCCACTTCCCGGTCCATCAGGTATCGCCCGCTTGGGGTATCCATGGAGATTTCCAGTCCTTCGCCGTGGCCCGCCTCGGAGAGAAGATCCCGGGCGCGATCGGGGTCGTAGCCATACGGCTCCACGGTAGAATCGAACCCGTGGTGGATTTCCGCGATGGGCTGGGCCAGGAGGGGCACCCCGTTGCCCATGAGTACGTTGTCCACGATCGCCTCGACATCCACACCGTAATTGAGGGCCTGTCGGACCCGCTTGTCGGTGAGCGGACCCGGTTCCGTGGTAACCATGCCCACGAAGATCACCCGGGTACTCGGTGCGCGGGAGACCACGGTGTTCTCCCCGGATTCCAGGGTCTCCGCCTGGTGCGGGGGAACGTTCACGATGATGTCCACGCTACCCGTCTGCAGTTCCGCCATGCGCGTGGAGGTCTCCGGGATCACCCGGAAGACCACGTCCTTGATGGCGGGTGCACCGCGCCAGTAGTCCTCGTTGGCGGTGAGGGTGATCTGTTCGTCCCGCGTCCATTCCACGAAACGATAGGGCCCCGTCCCCACGGGATTCGAGGCCAGGTGGTCATCCCCCATCTCCCGCGTATACTCCGGGGGAACGATCTGGCGGGCCACCAACTGGGAGGGAAGGGTGGGAAAGGGTTTGGCCGTGATGATTTGAACGGTGTTCGCATCCACCACCCGAACCTCTTCGATGGCACTGATGTGGCTATACTGGGGAGAGTTATTTTCGGGATCGAGGATCCGGTCGAGGCTATACTTCACAGCCTCCGCGTCGAAGGCCTCCCCGTTGTGGAAATTGACTCCCGAACGCAGTTTGAATTCCCACGGGTTGTCGTCCAGGTTTTCGTATGATTCCGCCAGCCCGGGGATCAGCTCGCCGTCGGCGTTACGCATCAGGAGGCTATCGTAAATGTTGATATTCACATTACCGGTGGGCGTCTCCGCGTGCATGTTCGGATCCAGGGTGGTGGCGTCGACGCCCTGGGCGATGATGATCTCGCCCTCGGGTCCTTCTTCGTCCGCGGGCGCGGAGGGTATCGCCACC